>NZ_CP036501.1:1816238-2118945 GCF_026230195.1 Candidatus Paraluminiphilus aquimaris
ATGAGGCCATTACAAGCCGCATGGAGCCCTGTAGAAAGAAAAACGAAAACGGGCGTCGTGCTGGGGCCAAATCAGCGAATAGACCGTATGAGCGCTTTGAGGGCTGTCACGATTGATGCGGCTTGGCAGGTCTTTATGGATAATGAGATAGGATCCATTGAGCCCGGTAAAATCGCTGATTTAGTGGTGTTATCGGGCAGCCCACTTACCGCGCCGGACATGCGAGAACTCGCGGTAGATATGACCGTTATTGATGGTGTTACGCACTTTGAGCGGTAAGTTTCTACGGCGTTGTGGATCGCCACGCACGTAGCTCATCGATCAAGGTTTCAGGCACTTCCATCGCAGCAAAGTGACCGCCGCGCTCGAACTGATTGTTAAAGTGAGTGAGCTGTTTGAATCGACCCCGTGCCCACCGTTCTGATGTGCGCATAATTTCCTTTGGGAAGACACTCAAGCCAATGGGACGAGAAATGGGATCGAGGTTCGTTTTGTTAAAGCTCTCCCAGTAGAGTCTTGCGGAGGACGCCGCCGAGTTAGTCATCCAATACAGCATGACGTTATCGAGAAGAACATCCTTGCTAATAACGTTCTCCGGATGTCGGATACCGTGCGACTCACAATCCATCCAGAAAGCAAATTTCTCAACAATCCAAGCCATCTGCCCAGCGGGAGAGTCGGCTAACCCATAACCGAGTGTCTGCGGACGGGTGCTTTGCTGCTTTGAATACCCACAATCCCAATCGTTATAGAATTGAAACGATTCGACCGCATCAATCTCCTCGGGTAGCGGGTTGTCTAAGGTAGATGGGTCGGGTGGGACAACTGGAAGGGTGCAATGACCGGCTGAGCATGCCGTTTCTGATTGCAGTAAAATTGCCTGTGTAACGATAGAGCCCCAGTCGCCGCCATGCGCATGGAAATGCGCATATCCCAGTCGCGACATGAGTCGTTCCCACATACTGGCGATTTGAGGCACACCAACTCCGGGCCCTCGCGGTTTTTGGGAGAACCCAAATCCGGGCAGTGCCGGTAAAACCACATGAAAAGCGTCGCTTGCTGACCCACCGTGTTCCGTCGGATTGGTCAGCGCTTCGATGACGTCTAAATATTCCAATACGGAACCTGGCCAGCCGTGCGTTATCAGTAAGGGTGTAGCGGAAGTATGTCGACTGCGGTGGTGTATGAAATGAATATCCAATTCATCAATTTCAGTCTGAAAGTTCGAGAACACATTCAGCCTTGAAGGGACCCGCTGATGATCGTATTCATGAATCCAATAGTCGATGAGTTCTTGTTGATAGGAGAGGGGTATACCCTGAGACCAGTCCTCAACCGTTTCGGCATTTGGGAAGCGGGTGCGTTTGAGCCGAGAGGTTAAGTCGTCAATATCTTCGACCGCGAAGCTCGGTGTGAAGAGGTGTATTGGCGTTGTTTGCATGACCCGAGCCGTCCACTATCGAAAGCACCACGTTAAGCAACGACGTAGGGAGTCTCAAGTCTCTTTTTTCAAATAAGTGAATAAGACGGTTAACTTTCGGCAGGCGTAGGAGGTGGGGCGAAAGCAAACAATTGTTCAGTCCCAGAATCTCAGTTAACTGTATTTAGCGCGGCTGAAAAATCGCTACGGAGCATGGGCTCGAGGCCGGCTCGAGTATCCGGTTGTTCAACGTTATTGCCCAACAGATAGGTCGAGCGGGGTTCTCTGTCTAAGAACAGTTTGCCCGACGATAACGCTGCCTGTTTGGACCGGGCCATCCAGACAATGGTGTCCGCCCCCTCCTTGTGCGACCTCAGAACAAGCTGTGTAATTCGCCGGAATAGGGGTAGGGATTTTTGTACGCCCGGGGTATCTGACCAGCCGGGGTGCATGGCATTTACGACGATATTATCGTCTGCCCAGCGCTCTGCCCATATTTCTGTCAAAACGCTTAAGGCTCGCTTGCACTGTGCATAAGCCCGCGCACCGCGGTATCCCTCAGCAGCCATATTTAAGCGTTTAAGATTAAGTCGCTCCGCATACATGCCTCCCGATACAACATTGATAACGCGGGCGGGTCCCCAAGCGTTAACCAACAGCGGCTTTAGTGCTTCTGTGAGTCGCCAGGGAGAGAGGAGTAGCAGCGCGTAGCTTTGTTCTAGCCCCTCATCTGTGCGCGAATGCTCGTTAAACAATGCACCCGCATTGTTGATCAGGACATCGATTTTGCGGTCTGTGGTTAGCAGTCGCTCGATCAGCGCCTCGGTGTCGCTCATCAAGCTCAGGTCCGCAAGTTCAAACGCAATATCGGTTCTTCCGGTTTCTGCGGCGATAATTTCAGCGGTTTTTTCGGCCTTGGTGTGACTCCGGACCACGAGCGTAAGCGCCGCGCCGGCTGCGGCGAGATCGATAGCTGCCGCAAGACCGATACCGGAGTTTGCACCAGTTAGCACCACATGTTGTCCCTCTAAGCGTTCAGACATGGGTAGCCAAATGCGTCGACCCGACAGGTAGCCAAACCGCGTAAAACAGGCGAGAGCACGCCAAGTAACTCCATCAGCCTTGGCGTTGCGGGGGCTTAACGTCGCCTCGCGCTTTTCATCTTGCAGTGCACTTTTAAGTTGCGCCATGAGTCGGTCGGAATGTTGATTCAGGCTGCTTTCGGCGCGACGCAACAATGCGGTAAAGCCAAATTTTGGATGGAGCTCCATTTGGTAGCTGATGTCTGTCGTTTCTTCGCCCTCATCGAGCTCAATCGTGTCTTTGACAGTAAAAAAGGCGCTCCTGCCTTCGATAATAAGCTTTTGAGAAGGCGTCCAGTGAGTTATCACATAGGTGATTGGGTAGGTAAACCATCCTGCGACTAAGTGCACCGTGAAAGTGCTTCCGCGACCTACGGGACCGCCGCCTAACTTACGTGATGTTTTTACCTGGTTGTCCCATTCGATCAAATTCCTAAGGTCGCTTAGATATTGAAAGCAGTCATAGCCCGAACGGTTTACGGTTATCGATCGTGAAATACTTAGCATGGGTATGGATTCACCTTAATACGGTCATAGTGCGGTCATGAGGTTCGATTCATCGCACCGTGGCTTGCGTGAAGTGCGTTGACTGACACCTTCGCTTTGATGCGTCACTTTCGTATGGGTCGTCATGTAAGTTGCCAGAGAGCTTACGCCCAGCGGCCGGTCTTAGTTCACCCGGCGCTATTCGTCGTGGTACACCACACGCAGTGGTTCACCAAAATCGTCGTAAAGAATCTGTTTGCGCCGCGTGGTTTTGCGCTTTCTTGTGGCCGATGGCTTTCGTCGCAACTTCGCCTCTCGACGACGTCTCAGCGTTTCGATGACATCGTTTACCGGTGTTCGGGTCTGCGGTTTACCCGAAAAAATGGGTGTCTTGATGGGTGAAACGGCCTCATCAACGGCACTTGCACCCAAGGGGACCGACTCGATCTCACCGCCATCGTCTAGAAACGAACGAGTTTGACGCTCAAGTCGCTGCCGAATGTCTTGTTTTGATGGTGGTTTCTTCAAAATCGTGCCCTCAACGACAGTATAGACCCTGAGACTTCTCGTAAAAACCGTATTGACGCTGTTTGCGCTTGCGACCGTGACGAGAATTGTTAGTATCGAGCGCCACGTTGTGGCGTCAGTTTGGGGGGGGTAATGCGAGCACTCAGGTCGGTTTTGGTTTTTTTGATCATGGCCACGACGGTCGTACCACTGGCGTCGATTCTCGTCGTATCCTCGTTTTTAATGCCCTATCGAGTGACCTATTTTTGGATCGGTCGACCCTGGCTGCAGCTTGCTATTTTTGCGGTCAGATGGGTGGGGGGTGTGCGAACTCGCGTAACGGGCTACGAAAACCTTACACAGGCCGCAGACGCAGGTCACCGAGTCATCATTTGCAGTAAACACCAGTCCACGCTCGAGACGTTTTTTTTTCCAAGCGTGATGAATCATCCCGTTGCTTATGTTTACAAAAAAGAGCTGAACTTAGTGCCGTTCTTCGGGTGGGCCATTGGTCGACTTCATATGGTGCCCATTGATCGGAGTGCCAAGGGGGACGCCTGGCGACGCGTAGCCAGCATTGGTGCGCGGCTTATGGATGAAGGTAAGTGGATCATTATGTTTCCTGAGGCAACGCGCTCAGCGCGCGGTCAACAACGGCTCTATAAGTCAGGGGCTGCACGTTTAGCATTGGAGACCAATGCCGTTATCGTTCCCATTGCGGCAGCGACCGGGCGCTGCTGGCCAGCTAAGTCGTGGACCTTCATTCCCGGTCGTGCTGACTTTTCGATTGGTCCAGCCATCGTTCCCAAGAGCGGTGAGGATGCGATTGCGCTGATGTCGCGAGTCGAGAAATGGATCGAAGACGAGATGCGTGTGATCGACGCTGACGCTTACATCGACTAGTCTTTGAGCGACTGCCTAAGGCGATGCGTCGGTCAGGCCGATAAAAAGTCTGTTAACAATAAAAAAGGGGATTGAGATGGGAATGTATAACGATTACGTGGTGCCGCGCTTGGTGACCTGTGCTTGTGGTACGAAACCGGTGCTCAGACAACGTCAAAAAGTTGTACCAAAGGCATTTGGCACTGTGCTCGAGTTTGGCATCGGTGCGGGTCAGAATCTACCTCACTATAACGCCAATCAGGTGGATAAAGTCATTGGGGTTGACCCGTGTTCCAAGTCATGGGAACTCGCCTCGGATCGTGCGCGCGACGCGCAGCTAGATATTGATTTCATTCAGGGTTCGGTCGAATCGATTCCGCTAGAAGACGCCTCCGTCGACTCGATTCTTATTACCTTTACGCTTTGCACCGTACCGGATCCGGATGCGGCACTTGCCGAAGCCCGGCGAACGCTGAAGCCCGGAGGCAAACTCTTCTTCTGTGAGCACGGTATAGCCCCAGATGAAAATGTTGCTAAGTGGCAACGCAGAGTAAATCCCATTTGGAAGCGTATTTTTGGCGGCTGCCACATCACGCGAGACACCAAAGCGCTTCTGAGTGGTGCGGGTTTTGGTATCGATGCTGTTGAGCAGATGTACCTGCCAGGCACACCCGCTATTGCGGGCTTCAACACGTGGGGGGAGGCGACGATTAGGCGCTAAGCCGGCAGCAGACGCTCCGGATGCTCCAGACTGATGATGGAGATTTGACATTACGAGGCGACGCCTCATGTAACCAAGCCTGAGAGACACAAACAATGCATCGACCCGAACCCAACTTTAACCTTGCTGCCCAAGTGTTAAAACAAGCTGAGCAACGTCCGAGTAACATAGCTATTGTTTACGAGGGCCGTGAGACGACTTACGGTGAGTTTGCCGGGCGAGTGCGCCGACAAGCCGGATTATTGCGGGACTCGGGTGTCTGCGTTGGCGACAGAGTGGGTTTTTTGGGCTTCAACCAGCCCACTTTTATTGAAACACTTTTCGCAACCATTTCATTGGGGGCCATTTTTGTCCCATTGAATTTCCGACTGACGGGTGACGAACTCACGTTTATCATTGGTGATGCGGGTGTGCATTCACTGGTTGTTGATTCTGAGTTGGCGCCCGTTATTCAGAGCGTGAAAGAGCGATTGCCGTGTCGTCATTACTTTTCAGTCGGTGATGATGTCGAGGGTTTTACCTCGCTCGACTCAGCAATGGCATCCGTGCCTCAGCTCGATGATGTGGTCGCTCTCGCTGCCCACGACACCCTGTTGATCATGTACACCTCGGGCACGACCGGATTACCCAAAGGCGCGATGCTGACGCATGGCAATATCGTCTGGAATAACGTCAATGCGAATCTTGCGTTTGGTGCGAAGAGTTCTGATGTATTGCTTACCGCTGCGCCACTTTTTCACATTGGTGGCCTGAATGTCATGACGATTTCGGCGCTACAGATGGGAAGCCCGCTTGTCCTGTTGAGGCACTTCGATCCGGGTGCTGTTTTGGCCGCTATCGAGTCGTACAAGGTGACACACATGTTCGGTGCGCCCGCTATGTTTTTGTTCATGGCGCAACATCCCGAGTTTGACTCAACCGATCTTTCATCCATTGAAATTTTGATTGTTGGTGCCGCACCTTGCCCAGCTTCGCTCATATCGCTTTATGGCGAGCGCGATGTGAGTTTTTGTCAGGGTTACGGGCTAACAGAGACCAGTCCTTTTGCCTCATTCCTCGGGCCGGAGAGATGTTTAGAAAAACTGGGATCGGCGGGGTTATCACCTGTGCACACTGAACTGAGGATTGTCGATAGCAATAATATCGCCGTCGGTCCGGATGTGCGTGGGGAAATCTGTGTAAAAGGCCCCAATATCATGAAGGGGTATTGGAATCGGCCCGAAGCGACAGCAAAGGCTATTGATGCACAGGGGTGGTTCCACTCAGGTGATGTCGGCTATCTCGACGATGAGGGCTATCTCTACATTTGCGATCGATTAAAAGACATGGTCATTTCGGGTGGCGAGAATATTTACCCTGCGGAGGTTGAGAGCGTGTTATTTGAGCACCCTGCGATTGCTGAAGTTGCCGTGATTGGTTTGCCTGATGACAAATGGGGTGAAGCCGTCACCGCCGTAGCGGCGCTTAACGCTGAAGAGACTCTCACATTGGAGGAGCTTCGCTCGTTTGCTGAATCGAAGCTTGCTCGATACAAACTTCCCTTGAAGCTCCATTTGGTACCTCAATTGCCGCGTAATCCTGCAGGTAAAGTTTTGAAGTTTCAGCTTCGTGAGCAGTTGAGCTAGGTTTTTCAAAAGCGTGAACCAAAAGCGGAGGCAGCCTACATTTTACGTGCTCATCATGCTGTTGGTGACACCTCTAGTAGGCTGTAGTACGGCTCCCATCGAGGAGGAAATTACTCGCGAAGCTATGCCCGTCGATATGTCCGGTCACTGGGAAATTGACTTTGCCAGAAGTGATAACTTGCAAGATCAGTTAAATGCGGTTGGACGTCAAATTCGCCGTGAGGCAGCTCGGCGAGAACGGTTGGCCAAAGAAGGGCAGGGTTTTGCGGGTGGCCCTCTGCCGGGCCGGCGCGACCTACTTACCTTGGCCCGTTTAGCTGAGATCATAACTGAGCCCAGTTTGCTCGAAATCATTCAGGCAACGGGACGCACGCGGGTAAAGCGTGAGAATAGTTTTGCCCTCGTTTGCGAAACGGATGGCTCAGCGATAGCGGTTACGACTGATCTGCTCGGTGAGCAACGCTGTGGTTGGGATGATTCCCAACTCTTTTTTATGTTGACACTTCAGGAGGGGTTAGAGGTTACCCACCGGTTATCCCGGTCCGAGGAAGGGGAGGTTCTGTTGCTGGTGACATCCGTCGAGACCCCTGGCACAAGATTCCCGTTGGTCGTTAGCCAATTTTTTAAGCGCTACGACCCGGATAATTTAGGGTTTCGCTGTGAGCGGAGCTTAACCAAAGGCAAGGTATGCACCACGCGTTAAGTAAGACAAGGTCGATACACCAAATAAACGGTCAGCTGTTAATCCTTTTTGCGGCCTTTTATTCGAGCCTGGCAAACGCCTTTGCGGCACCTCAGTCGCCAGATAGCGAACGAGAGAAGTCGGCAATTTTGGTCGCGAGCTCAGAGCGAGGCGTCGTGACACTCACATCCGACTTGGATATTGGTATCACGATCAGTTCGGATATTCCCTTGCAAAGTGGGACCGCAATGGAGGGGGCATTTCGCGAAACTGAAGCGCAACTCTTAGGCGCCAAGCAGCGACGGGTATTTGAGAATGCGGGTCAGTGGGGCGTCGTTAGGTTGTATCCCCAGCCCTCTCTGATTCCGCAGTTAATGCTCGATATGGTTGTTTTACAATCGGATGGGAGACAACTTCGTGTTCATGCGATGTTAACCGGGGTGCATGGGGATACGCTCTTAAGCGACACCTATTTGGATTATGCAAGCAGTGAGGGTGTTTTAACCGCAGACAACGAAGACCCTTTTACCGATTTGTTTCACCGTATTCACAATGATGTGGCGACCAAGGTTGCTCTGATGCCGGAGTCTGAGGACTATCTGAGGCAGCTTTCCTTTCTGCGGTATGCCCAGCAACTTGCGCCCCAAGCGTTTGAGGCCTACCTCAGTCGTGAAGGTGAGAGCTGGCAACTCCTTCGGGCGCCCGCTGAGCAAGACCCAATGTATCAGCGCATTTCAAAACTCAGGGAGTATGAGTTGCTCTTTGTTGATACTATTGACGAGCAACTGACGAGCGCGCTTCGTGAGATTGATACGGCGTATCGCCTGTGGCTTCGAGCGAGTAAAGAGCAGCTCGACTGGCTGGAAAAGCGAAGAGCGCGTGGCGTAAACGCAGAAGGCCTTGCCGACGATTCTGCGTTTGCACGTCATCAGGCTGTCTATGCGGCTTATCGATCGTTAAAGATTCATGAGCAAGAACTTTTCGAATTGGTTTTAGATCTGGAGAGCGAGTCACGCTCCACGGCACTCGAGATCGAGGAAACCGTCGTCACGCTCGAGGGAACGCTTGAGCAGCAATATCGGGAGTGGCGCGAGGCACTGGCGAAAATAATGATGTTGGAGAACGTGTTTTGAGCAGTAGCCTCTCATTTTTAGCGACCTGTCCAGTTGGGCTCGGGACGTTACTGGTAACCGAGCTCGAAGAGTTGGGTGCCACGGGCTTGCGGGAGACGCCAGCCGGTGTTCACTTCGAGGGTTCACTCGCGATCGCTTACCGGGCTTGTTTATGGAGTCGGCTGGCAAACCGAATTTTACTGCGCATCAGCGATACGGCTGTGGCCACAGCAGACGATGTCTACACCAGTGCTCGCACTGTTAGATGGTCTGAGCATCTCGGCGTAAAAACGCGGTTTGCCGTTGAGTTTAAGGGGCAGAGTCATGCCATCAAAAATACGCACTTTGGCGCGCTCAAGGTTAAAGACGGCATCGTTGACTTTTTCCGCGATCGTGAAGGTATTCGGCCCTCAGTAGACGCTAAGCGACCTGATTTGCGGATTGTAGCGCAGCTGTCGAAGGGACGATTAGTTCTAAATCTGGATCTGTCTGGGGACAGCTTGCATCGCCGAGGCTATCGACTCGAAGGTGGCAAGGCGCCGCTAAAAGAGAATGTGGCGGCCGCCGTGTTGATTCGAGCGGGATGGCCGCAAATCGCTCAAGAGGGCGGTTCACTCATTGATCCCATGTGTGGATCCGGAACGCTGCTATTAGAGGCTGCCCAGATGGCGATGTCGATTGCGCCCGGTCTAGGAAGGGAGCGTTTTGGTTTCCACGGTTGGCTTGGGCACCGCGAGGACCAATGGCTCACGATTCGATCCGAAGCGCAGTCCAAAAAATGCAGCGAGTTACCCGAGAATGTCGAAATACGTGGCTACGATGGTGATATTGGGGCGATTCGGAAGGCCGAGGAGAACACGCAGCGAATGGGTATGGCGTCCTGCGTTAGGGTAAGAGCACGACAGCTCTCCGATGTGGCGAAGCCTACTCACAGAGAGATGGGCAAGGGGTTGCTCGTGGTTAATCCGCCTTGGGGCGAGCGATTGGGGCACGATGAGGCTGTCCAGAAACTTTACGCGACATTGGGGCGGGTCCTGCATAGCGAATTTTCGGGTTGGCAAGCGGCGGTTCTCGCACTGGACACAAAGCATGCTCGCGCCACGGGTCTTCGGAGTCACAAAAACTACAAACTCAAAAGTGGCCCCCTTGATATTGCCGTGTATTTGTTCGATTTAGCCCAAGATAACGAATTGCGTGAGTTGGTTAAGGAGAAAAAGGGCACCGTGGCGGAGACTCCTGCCTTACCTGAGTTATCAGCGGGCGGCCACATGTTTGCAAACCGCCTTCAGAAAAATTTAAAACGGCTTAAGAAATGGCGTCAGCAGAGCGAAACTGCGTGCTTTCGTCTCTATGATGCCGATATGCCCGAATACGCGGTGGCGGTTGATGTCTACGAAAGCTGCGTCCACGTGGCGGAGTATGTGGCACCTAAGTCTGTCAGCGAGTCGGATGCTACACGGCGGTTTAACGAGGTGGTGGATGCCTGCCAAGTGGTTTTCAATATTGTTGATCGAGACCAAATTGGCGTGAAGCGGCGAGAGCGGCAACGTGGAACGCGACAATATGAGCGAGTGTCGCAACGCGGTGAACGATCTCAGATAACTGAGTTGGGCGCTCGCCTATGGGTCAACCTCCACGACTACCTGGATACGGGATTATTTCTTGATCACCGACCGATACGCAGAAAGATTCAGAGCGAGGTACGAGGCAAGCGCTTTCTTAACCTTTTTTCCTACACGGGCGTCGCGAGTGTTCAAGCAGCCCTCGGCGGGGCGAGGTACACGACCAGTGTTGATTTGAGTAATACCTACCTCAACTGGTTCAAGGAGAATCTGGCGAGTAACGGCCTAGCTGAGTCGCAAAACCGTGCCATTAGAGCGGATGTGATGGCTTGGCTAGAGAGCGAAGAATCGGTCTACGATATTATCTTGCTCGATCCACCTACGTTCTCCAACTCCAAGGCCACTGAACAGCATTTTGACGTCCAGCGTGATCACCCTGTCCTTGTCACCCGGGCGATGGCGCGCTTGGAGCCGGAAGGGGTTCTTTATTTTTCAAATAATCACCGCAAGTTCGCGTTGGATGATGAGCTGGCGACACGTTTCGCTGTCGAGGAGATTACTCAGTCGACGATTGACCCGGATTTTCAACGGTCCGCGGGCATCCATCGATGCTGGGCAATTCGTCATACGCCGCCGACGGTTCAGTGATTAGGGCGGACACTCACTTTCCAAAGAACGATTGCTTGAGACGCATGTCATTGGGTGCGGGACCCGCAATCGATGGAACCTGCATGACCTGTTTCGACGCCTAAATTTTGTGTGCATTTGTCCCGATCTTGGACCGCCAATCGACCTATTTGCCCGGTCTCAAGGATCGGCAGATCCCAGCGCTTTATGATAGACTCCGCGCCGTTTGTGCCCCTCGGGCGTTTTCATGGAAGTAGCTGAGCAGTGGGGCTGCTCCACACGTTTACAAAGGATCTTATTATGGGACGCACGCTTTACGACAAGCTGTGGGATGCACACCTTGTTGATGAACGCGATGATGGCTCTGCGCTGATATACATCGATCGACACCTCATTCATGAAGTGACCTCACCACAGGCCTTTGAAGGGCTTCGGTTACAAAATCGACAACCTCGACGCTTGAATGCAAATGTTGCAGTCCCTGACCACAATGTCTCGACCGACCCGCACGAGCGCGCACTTAAGGGTTACTCGGGTGTCGCTGACGATACGAGCAGGCTGCAACTCGAGACGCTCAATGAGAACTGTGATGCTTTTAACATTCCGCTGATTGACCTCGCTGATCAGCGTCAGGGCATCGTGCATGTAATGGGTCCAGAGCAGGGTGCTACCTTGCCCGGTATGACTATTGTGTGTGGCGACTCGCATACCTCCACGCACGGCGCATTTGGTGCGTTGGCGCACGGCATCGGCACATCGGAGGTTGAGCACGTGCTTGCCACTCAATGCCTACTGACGAAAAAAATGAAGAACTTCCGTGTGCGAATAGAAGGCGAGATACAGCCGGGAGTCTCAGCAAAGGATCTTGCGCTCGCCGTCATTGGTCGAATTGGCACAGCAGGCGCCACGGGTTGCGCCGTAGAATTTGCGGGATCAGCCGTCACATCGTTATCGATGGAAGGCCGAATGACCCTTTGCAACATGGCCATCGAGGCAGGAGCTCGCGCTGGTATGGTCGGGGTTGACGACACCACACTCGCCTACGTCGAAGGACGTCCGATGGCGCCTAAGGGTGAACAATGGGCACAAGCTCGGGCGTATTGGGAGACACTGCACAGCGATGAGGGGGCTGTCTTCGATCACGAGGTTGTGTTGGATGCAGGTGATATCGGACCGCAAGTCACCTGGGGGACTTCTCCTGAAATGGTGACATCGATCACCGGGCGCGTGCCGAGTGGAGCCGATTTAAGTGATGAGACTGCTAAGAAGTCCTTGGCGAGGGCTTTGGAGTACATGGGGCTTGAAGAGGGCACTGCGCTTTCGGATGTGCCGGTGGATATGGTGTTTATTGGTTCGTGTACCAATGCACGGATTGAAGATATGCGTGCCGCCGCAGAAATTGTCCGCGGCCGGCAGAAAGCGGAAAACGTAGAACGCGTTTTGGTCGTACCCGGATCGGGTTTGGTTAAAGCTGAAGCAGAAGCCGAGGGGCTCGATAAGGTTTTCATTCAGGCGGGGATGGAGTGGCGTGCGCCGGGATGCTCAATGTGTCTTGCGATGAATGCTGACAAAGTAGAGCCAGGTAAACGATGTGCATCGACGTCGAATCGTAATTTTGAAGGGCGTCAGGGGTTCGGAGGACGGACACATCTCGTCAGTCCTGCGATGGCCGCCGCCGCGGCGATATCGGGGACCTTCACTCATCCTGCAGAGTTGGAGGGCTAAATAGTGCAAGCTTTTACCGTTCTTGAAGGTCTTGTTGTACCGCTCGATCGTGCAAATGTTGATACCGACCTCATCATTCCCAAACAGTTTTTGAAATCCATCAAGCGCACAGGCTTTGGTCCTAATTTGTTTGATGAGTTGCGTTACTTAGATCCTTATGACGAAACCAATCCAACCGGCTCGCGGCAGGTCAATCCTGATTTCACGCTTAATCAAGCTCGGTATAAAGGTGCGACGATACTGCTGGGGCGCGAAAACTTTGGCTGTGGGTCGAGTCGCGAGCACGCCGTCTGGGCTTTGGATCAGTTTGGCATCAAATGCGTCATTGCGCCGAGCTTTGCTGATATTTTTAAGAACAACGCTTTCAAAAGTGGTCTATTGCCCGTGGAACTGCCTGAAAGTGAAATCGATGCGTTGTTTGCGCGCATTGCGTCCGGCGAGACACTTCAGTTGAGAGTCGACTTGGTTCAAGAGCAAGTGTGGGTCGATTCGTCTCGCAGTGTGAGTTTCAGCGTAGATCCTTTCCGGCGTAACTGCTTGCTCGAGGGGCTCGACGACATCGGTATTACCCTGCAGCGTGAGGAGGCCATCTCGCGATTTGAGGCACAGCATAAAGAATCACAGCCTTGGCTTTTTAATGAGGTGAACTTGTGAAGCGACATCACGTCTTACTTTTGCCGGGCGACGGTATCGGTCCGGAGGTCGTCAATGAGGCGAGGCGCGTGATGGAGGCCGTTGCAACGTTGCATAGTTTTGGCCTTGATTTCTCCGTTGCAGACCTTGGTGGCGTTGCGATTGATCGCTGCGGTGATCCTTACCCTGAGGCCACAAGAGAGCTGGCCAGAGCCGCCGATGCGATTCTGCTTGGAGCAGTCGGTGGGCCGACTTGGGATGATTTACCCGCTCCTGATCGCCCCGAACGGGGTTTGCTCGCGATACGAGCAGACCTCGACCTATTCTGTAATTTGCGTCCTGCGCTTTTGTATCCGCAGTTGGCGGACGCGTCGAGCCTTAAGCCCGAATTAGTTGCAGGTCTTGATCTACTTATCGTGCGGGAGCTCACCGGCGGAATTTATTTTGGAGAGCCGCGTGGCATAGAGACCGACGACGTGGGCTTACGCCGGGGCTTCAATACAGATGTTTATAACGAGGATGAAATTCGGCGGATTGCGCATCTCGCCTTTCAGTTTGCTCGCAAGCGTGGAGGTCGCCTCTGCTCAGTGGACAAAGCTAACGTGCTTGAAGTCACCATGCTATGGCGTGAGATTGTGTCTGAGTTGGCCGACCAATACCCGGATGTGCAGCTGAGTCACATGTATGTTGACAACGCAGCTATGCAGTTGGTTCGGGAGCCTAAGCAGTTCGACGTGGTGCTCACAGGTAACTTGTTTGGCGATATTTTGTCCGATACGGCTGCGATGCTTACGGGTTCCATTGGCATGCTGCCATCGGCGTCACTGAATTCAGAGTCCCGAGGGCTTTACGAGCCGGTTCATGGCTCGGCGCCTGATATAGCCGGACAGGGCAAGTCGAATCCACTTGCGACAATCTTATCCGCTGCGATGCTTCTGCGTTATTCACTCGATGAGGATGCAGCAGCTCAGGCGATAGAGGGTGCAGTGGAGCGTGTACTCGATAGTGGATTGCGGACAGGTGACATTGCAGCGCCCGATGAGTCTGTGTGTACGACATCGGAGATGGGTGATGCGGTGGTGCGTGAGTTGAGAGCGGTATAGAGAGTTAGATTGAGTATGAAGACATATAATGTAGCAATTGTCGGCGCAACCGGCGCGGTCGGTGAGGTCTTACTCGAGCTGCTCGAGGAACGGGATTTTCCGGTGGACAAGCTGTTTTTGCTGGCCTCGCAGCGTTCTGCTGGGAGCACCCTGAGCTTTCGTGGCAAGCGAATTACGGTTCAAAATCTTGCAGAATTCGACTTCTCGCAGGTGCAAATAGGGCTTTTCTCTGCGGGCGGCTCGATTAGTGCGGAGTACGCACCCAAGGCCGCAGCGGCCGGTTGCGTCGTAATCGACAACACGTCGCACTTCCGGCGAGAAGCGGACATCCCACTCGTTGTTCCTGAAGTAAATAGTCACGCGATCGCACGGTTCGCTGATCGAAACATCATTGCTAATCCCAATTGTTCTACGATTCAGATGCTAGTGGCGCTTAAGCCCATTTACGACGCGGTTGGGATTTCTCGTATCAACGTGTCAACCTACCAAGCGGTTAGTGGCACAGGGAAGTCCGCGATAGAGGAGCTCGCCGCTCAGACGGCGCGTTTACTCAACGGGCAACCCGTGGAGTCAAAGGTCTATCCGAAGCAGATTGCGTTCAATGCGTTGCCGCATATTGATACGTTTCAGGATAATGGCTACACGCGGGAAGAGATGAAAATGGTGTGGGAGACACAGAAGATTTTTGAGGATGACACCATCGCGGTGAACCCCACCTGTGTTCGAATCCCTGTCTTCCATGGTCACTCTGAGGCTGTGCACATCGAAACGAACAGCCCAATAACCGCTGAGAAGGCTCGCGAGTTACTGGAGAATGCACCGGGTGTCTGCGTGATAGATACCCAAGAGGATGGTGGCTATCCCACCCCTGTTTCTGATGGCGCGGGTTCTGATCCGGTTTATGTTGGACGTATTCGCGAGGACATCAGTCATGAGATGGGCCTAAACCTCTGGGTGGTGTCAGATAATCTTCGCAAAGGTGCGGCGTTAAACTCTATCCAAATTGCTGAAGTATTGATTGAAAAATACCTCTGACAAAGACTCAACTTCCCGTTACCATCGAGACATCTTGGGGAACGGTAAGGTCATGACGAGTCGACGTTTTTATAGATTGTTTTCTGGCGGTTTGGGCCTGTTTTTGTCACAAACCGCATTGGCAATTGGCATAGGCGATATCGCCGTAGATTCCTACGTTAACGAGCCGCTCAGCGCTCGCATCGCTATATTAGATCCCAAAGACGTATCGGAGTCGGAAGTCATTGCTTCACTCGCCTCATTAGCTGACTTCGAGCGGCTGGATGTAGAACGCCACTATTCGCTTAGCTCACTGGTATTTGAGGCCGACATCGGCAGTTCCGAATCAGCGAATATTCGCGTCACGACCAAAGACCCAGTTCGTGAGCCATACCTGAACTTCCTCGTTGAGTTGAAGTGGCCTGAGGGAAGGGTGCTTCGGGAGTACACGGTTTTCCTGGATTTGCGCCCTGATCAGGTAGCACAGGTAAGACAGAGCGGAGGCGCGATCGCTCGCCGAACTCGCGCTGAAGAAAGGCTGGCACCGGGCACCTATCGCGTTGCGCCTAATGACACCCTCGGGGCAATCGCCGCGAAGTTTCGGGTTGACGACTTATCCATCGATCAAATGATGCTGGCGATTAAAGAGGCCAATGCAGGGAAGTTCTTGCGGGACAACATTAACGGCATCCGAGCGGGTGTCCTTTTGGATATCCCCACAAGTGTTAGCCCATCGCTAACGGCGGGTGAGGCGGCTCAGCAAGTAGTGGACCAATGGGTGGAGTGGAAAAATCCCGCAGCGCCGCGAGGGTTGCGGATTGTTGCGGATAACGAACTTGAGCGACCCGAAGAGGACATGCAGGTTCCCAGTGGCTCTCAGAGCATCGTCGCGGTTAATAGTCCGCCGGCGGTGTTGCCTGCTGGTGCCGCGTCTCCTGCTCCAACCCAAAATCCTGTCTCCAATGGCGATGTGGCAGATTTGGCGGCGATAGAGGCGCGTCTTGAAACGCTCAGCGAACAACTCATTGAGATCCGGAGTGTTGTGGCCGACAAGGATCAGCAGATCGCATCGCTCAAAGCTGAGCTGGCTGCGCGTCCCGTCATAGCATCCGAACAACCGAGTACAGCTGCCGACCAAGCCGCTGAGGCGGCGGAAGTCCAGTCCGACAGCAATGTCGTTTGGTGGGGACTTCTTGCCTTGGCGCTGGGTGCCGCGGGGTATCGCCTTCGTCACAGACTGAGCTCCTCGAGCGAGGCAGTTTCCGGCCATTACGGAGCTTCTGACGCTAAAAAGACCGATAACGCGCTCGATGAGCTACTACCGGTGCCTGCACAGAGCAGTAAATTGAACCCAAGAAGCGACTCTGAGGCATCAAAAGGCTACGGCGAGTCGCTTCTCACGGGCTATGCGGCCGACCAATCCCTGTCCGATGCCATTGCCGAGGCTGATATCTATGTGGCGTACGGTCGCCACCAACATGCGTTAGATACCTTGGAAGCAGCGTCTGCAGCGGAGCCAACTAACGCATCGGGTCTTTTAAAGATGCTCGAAATCTACATCAGCCTTGATCGGATCGAAGAGGCGCAAGGTTTGCTGCAAGCGATTGAGCAATCGGGAGACCGAGACGCGCTTTTAACAGCCACTGATCAGCTGTCTAACATAAGTGGCGTTCTGACAGGCGATTCAGCATCACAAGCGCTCGCCGCAGAGGTATCTCCGCCAGAGGTCGCTGTCGACTCAGAGGCCTCTCTTGATGTGGACATATCACTGGACATCGAATTTCAGGAAGCAGCGCAGCCCGAAAGCGTGACGCCTAAAGAGAGCGACGCTTCCAGTATGCTCGACACTGAAGAAGATCCCGCAGAGACAGCGCTTGACCTGGCGCGAGCGTATCTTGATATGGGCGATAAGACGGGAGCAAAGGAGCTACTTGAGACGGCTATTTCAATGGGGGATGACGCGCAGGTAGAGGTCGCGAAGCAACTGCTCGCGTCGATCGAGTAAGTTCCATGCTGTTCTCTGATATGCCCCTCGCGCCCAATACGAGGGTGGCACTGCGGGTGGAGTACCACGGCGGGGCTTTCAATGGTTGGCAGGCGCAAACCAAACTCGATGTTCCAACGGTTCAGGAGGCACTTGAGGCTGGTTTGTCCAAAATTGCTGCCGCGCCGGTAAAAACTTCATGCGCTGGTAGGACCGATACAGGCGTTCATGCATCGGGTCAGATCGTGCATTTTGATGACCCTGTAGGTCGAAGCTTGAAGTCATGGGTCTTTGGCACAAATAGCGAAACCCCTGATTCGATATCAATTCACTGGGCTGGCGATGTCGCCTCGGACTTCCATGCTCGCTTCAGTGCAACGTCACGGCGCTATCGCTACATCATCTGCAATACACCAACAAAGCCTGCGCAGCTAACGGGTTTAGTTTCCCCCTACAAACGACCATTGGACGCTGAGCTGATGAATCAGGCAGCGCAAATTCTTGTAGGTGAAAACGATTTCAGTGCCTTTCGTGCTGCGAGTTGCCAGTCATCAACACCTTGGCGAAATATGACTTCGCTGTCGGTCAGGCGCCGAGGGGACTTTGTCTGGGTTGACCTTGAGGCAAATGCCTTTTTGCATCACATGGTCAGGAACATCGTAGGTAGTCTCTTATTAGTCGGAGCGGGCTTGCGTGATGCGGTTTGGTTGTCAGACGTGTTTCATGGGAAAGACCGGACGGTAGCCGGTGACACCGCCGCTAGCGCAGGTTTATACCTTGTTGGTGTTAAGTACCCGAGAGAATTCAATATTCCTTTCGTGGCTGAGGCCCCCGCCTTCATGGCGCTCAGTATTTGATACACTAGCCCACTTTTGGGAAGACCAGCGTGCAAGTAAAGATTTGCGGTATTACAAGGACTGAAGATGCCGTCGCCGCCATCGAGAGCGGGGCCGATGCGGTTGGCCTTATTTTTTATCCAGGAAGTAAGCGCTTTATTAATCCCCCCTCGGCGGCCAACGTGATTGCCAACCTCTCGCCCTACACCACGGTCGTTGGTTTATTCGTTAACGCTGATGAGTCTCAAGTTAGAGAAGTTTTGGCCTGCTGCGCGTTGTCACAACTGCAATTTCACGGTGATGAGTCGCCCGATTTCTGTGCCTCCTTTGACAGGCCTTATGTGAAAAGTGTGCCCGTATCGGATACGAATCAAATGTCAGCTATTGTCGCGGCTCACACGGCTGCGCGGGCCTTCTTATTTGACACGCAGGTGCCGGGTGAGCACGGCGGAACGGGCAAAGCATTCGATTGGAGGCTTATGCCGGAAAAAAATATTGGACATCGTGTGTTAGCAGGCGGATTAGACGCGGAAAACGTCGCGGAAGCCATTAGAATAGCCAGCCCGGACGCCGTGGACGTCAGTAGCGGGGTGGAGCTCATGGCGGGTGTTAAAGACCACGACAAGATGCATCGATTTATACGAGCGGCTGTGCAAGCCGGCAAGGTAGCAAAGCAATGACAATAGATATCAATCCAGACCTGTATGCCCAGGTTCCAGACGAACATGGCCGATTTGGTGTTTATGGCGGTAAGTTTGTCGCTGAGACGCTCATGTCGGCGTTGGCGGAACTCGAGGCTCTGTACGACTCCTTGAAGGATGATCCCGTCTTTATCGAGGAGTTTGATACGGATTTAGCGCACTACGTGGGGCGTCCGTCACCCTTGTACGAGGCGGCGAGATGGTCAGATATGATCGGTGGCGCACGCATTTACCTAAAGCGTGAAGACTTGAACCACACGGGCGCTCACAAGGTAAACAATACGATCGGGCAAGCGCTCCTCGCGAAATACATGGGGAAGAAGCGCGTCATTGCAGAAACCGGTGCGGGTCAGCATGGTGTGGCGAGTGCAACGGTAGCCGCACGACTAGGCCTTGAGTGCCATGTCTTCATGGGCGAGGAAGATGTCCGTAGGCAAGCGCTGAACGTGTATCGAATGAAGCTTCTGGGTGCGACAGTTGTGCCCGTATCGTCGGGCTCCAAAACCCTGAAAGACGCAATGAATGAGGCATTGCGCGACTGGGTGACCAATGTCGACGACACCTTTTACATCATCGGGACAGTGGCTGGCCCACACCCTTACCCGATGCTCGTACGTGACTTTCAGAGTGTGATCGGTCGTGAAGCACGCGCCCAATCACTGGCGATGACCGGAAAATTGCCCGACGCACTTGTTGCTTGTGTTGGTGGTGGTTCCAACGCGATCGGCTTGTTCCATCCCTTCCTCGCGGATCAAGACGTAGCGATGTACGGCGTTGAGGCAGGCGGGAAAGGAGTTAGTACCGGCGAGCACGCGGCACCGTTGAGCGCAGGGATTCCGGGTGTGCTACACGGAAATCGGACCTATCTCATGCAAGATGAGAATGGCCAAATTATGCATACGCACTCGGTTTCAGCGGGGCTAGACTACCCCGGTGTAGGACCTGAGCACGCATGGTTGAAGGATATCGGTCGAGTGAATTATGTTGACGCGACTGACACCGAGGCACTTGCTGCCTTTCATCGAGTGACGCGCATCGAAGGCATTATGCCGGCGCTTGAGACCGCGCATGCGCTTGCCTATGCTGAAAAGCTGGCAGCGACCATGACGTCCGACCAGCACATTATTGTGAATCTCTCCGGCCGCGGTGATAAAGACATTTTGACCGTCGCTGAAATCGACGGTATCGAATTGGGGGCTAATTAATGTCTCGGCTGGCTCCGCTGTTTGAGAAACTGAAGCAAGAGGGGCGGCGTGCGGTGATTCCCTACCTCGTAGCGGGTGACCCTAACGAGGCGCTAACCGTTCCATTGATGCACGCTCTGGTTGATGCAGGAGCGGATATCATCGAGGTGGGTGTGCCTTTTTCGGATCCCATGTCTGAGGGGCCTACGATTCAAAAAGCACATGAGCGCGCGTTGGAGGGTGGAACCAGTCTCAAATCAACACTTGCGCTTGTTGAGGACTTTAGAAGCACCAATGCAACGACACCCCTGGTGCTAATGGGGTACGCAAATCCGTTAGAGCGTCAGGGCTACGCTTATGTTGCCGATGCCTGTGCTGACGCGGGTATCGATGGATTGATCACGGTTGATCTGCCGCCCGAGGAAGTTGCGGCAATGAACACTGAGCTTCAGCGACGTGAGCTCGACAACATTTTCCTTATATCGCCAACAACCAGTGACGAGCGCGTTGCCACTATTACACAGCAGGCTAGCGGTTTTATTTACTACGTGGCACTCAAAGGCGTTACCGGGGCGGGGAACCTCGACACGGCAGCCGTTGAGGCGCATCTTGCCATAATTCGTGCTCATTCAGATTTGCCTGTGGCGGTTGGCTTCGGAATTAAAGATGCTGAAACCGCCGCGACGGTCGCAGGCTGTGCTGATGCTGTCGTCGTCGGAAGTGCCATGGTTGACTGCATCGCAGCCCAGTACGCACGTGAGTCTGATCCGGCAGCGGCGACAGAAGCAGCGCATTCACTGATCTCAACGATAAGAACTGGCGTAAATTTGGCAACTTCCAAGTGAAACCGTCAACGACGTATACTGCGCGCTGAGTCGAGCAGGGGGCTTAAATGAGTTGGATCGATAAAATAATTCCGTCTGGTGTTAGGAAGGCGGATGCCGACCGACGTGCCAACGTACCAGAAGGCCTATGGCGCAAGTGCGCGAAGTGCGAGTCTGTGCTGTACCGCCCCGATTTGGAGCGAAACGCCGAGGTCTGTCCAAAGTGCGGTCACCACATGCGCATCACTGCGAGGCGTCGCTTGGATATATTTCTGGATGAGGCAGGCCGGACAGAGCTGTTTCCAGAGCTGGAAACGGTCGACCGTCTTAAGTTCAAAGACAAGAAGCGCTACCGCGATCGCCTTACAACGGCGCAAAAAAGCACGGGTGAAAAAGACGCGATCATTGCTTATCGCGGCGCATTGCACGGTCTTGATGTCGTAGCCGTTGCCTTCGAATTTAATTTTCATGGCGGTTCTATGGGCTACGCTGTTGGCGAGAAGTTCACTCGGGCGGCGGGCGTCGCGCTTGAAAACGGTATTCCTTTAGTCTGCTTTGCGGCTTCAGGCGGTGCTCGCATGCAGGAAGCGCTCATTTCTCTCATGCAAATGGCCAAAACCTCAGCGGTGATTGAGCGCATGAAGGCCGCAGGTGTGCCGTATGTTTCGGTGATGACGGACCCCATTTACGGTGGTGTTTCGGCTTCGCTCGCACTATTGGGTGATATCAATGTCGCAGAGCCCGACGCGCGCGCCGGATTTGCGGGACCGAATATCATTGAGCAAACCATCCGGCAGAAGCTACCAAGAGGATTCCAGCGTAGCGAGTTCCTGCTTGAGCATGGCGCCATTGATATGATCGTGCCTCGTGCAGAAATGAGAGACACGTTGGCAAGAGTGCTTTCAAAATTCACTAACGCGCAGTTAGCCTCTTAAGCATCAGGGGTGAAGGCAAAATCCCTCGAGGCTTGGCTTGCTGAACTGGAGCAGCGTCATCCTACGGCGATAGACCTAGGCTTAGACCGCTGCGGCGAGGTCGCAAGTCGACTTCACCTGTTGGTGTCCACTGCGACGACAATCACGGTTGCCGGAACGAACGGCAAGGGCAGTACCGTCGCGATGATGGAAGCCCTGCTATGCGAGCAAGGCGTGAGTTGTGGCGCCTTCACGTCACCTCACCTCATTAAGTACAACGAACGAATCCGCGTGAATGGTCTCGAGGTCGAAGACAGCCTTATCGTGCGCGCTTTTGAGGCGATCGAAGCGGCGCGCGGAGAGATTTCACTGACTTATTTTGAGTTTGGTGCTCTCGCAGCGCTGTGGGTGTTTAACGCGTTAGGGGTGGAGTACCAACTGCTCGAGGTGGGGTTGGGTGGCCGCTTAGACGCGGTCAATATCATTGATGCCGACGCCAGTGTGATTACAGCCATTGGTTTGGACCATCAGGAGTGGTTAGGCCATGACGTCGATACGATCGCGATTGAAAAATGCGGTATCGCCCGCGCCGGTAAGCCTTGTGTCGTAGCAGATCGCGCCGCACCCAAAACCGTAAACGAAAGCTTACAGCGGATTGGCGCGAAAGCGATCAGAGCGGGTGAGGCGTATCACTTTACCCAGGAGCTGTTTTCGGGATTCGAGGATCAGACGTTTTCATGGAAAATACCTGATGGCATGATTCCCTTAAACGCCGCGGCTGCCGTCGCAGCTTTACTTGCTGTGGGGGCGCGAGTCGATAGCGAGGTTTTTAAGGCTGCGTCTAAACGCCTCAGGCTACGGGGTAGAAGAGAGCACACAAGCGTTGACGAGCTAAGTGTGGTCATGGACGTGGCGCATAATCCAGACGCCTGTCACGAGCTGCACGGTTTTTTACAAAGGTTGCCAAAGGTGCACAACACGGTTGCCGTCTTTGCCGTCATGTCCGACAAAGACTGTCGTGATATGATCGCCGCGCTTGATGGGGACATTGATTTTTGGTGTTTACCGCATGGAGTGGGTGGCAAGCGTGGGCAAAGCCCGGATGAGCTTGTGGGCTACGTAAGGGGCAATGGTCAGGTGTTCGAAACCTTTAATGAGTCGTTAGAGTTTGCAATTGCGCGCTTGGCCGGCTCTGGACGACTTCTGATTTTTGGCTCTTTCTTCACAGTCGCTGCAGGCATTTCAAGCCTGAGAGAGTTAACAGTAACCAAGGTCGGTGCTGTCGATGGTTAAACAAAGGATCGTCGGCTTTATTGTATTAGGAGCGCTCGCGGTCATTTTTTGGCCAATTGTTTTCGTGTCTCCCGAACCGGAACAAGAGTTGGTATTGCCTATCTTTGAAATGCCGGAGCGGCCGGTAGTCGCGATGTCAGAACGAAGAGAGCCTGTGCTTGAGCGTGTAGACAGGTCGCGATTGCCCTCTATTGAGCGGACAGCTCCGAGCGAAGGGGTGGGGATTGATGAGGTGACCATTAATCCGTCTCTTGAGTTAATTGCGGCAGATACAGCGCCGCGGAGTCAGGATTCGTCGCGCCAGCGCGCCGATTTTGATGGTCAGGGCCTACCCATAAGCTGGGAGTTACAGGTGGCCACCCTGAGTGTTGCAACCCGCGCAGAAGAGATTGCAGCTGAACTCCGTAATAAAGGTCACAAAGCTTATGTATCCCCTGTTACTATAGGCACCCAGCAGCTGTTCAGAGTGCGAATTGGGCCAAATTTGCAGCGGCAACGGCTAATAGAGATTCAGCCTGATATCGATGCTTATTTCGGGGTGGAGTCAACGATCATTAAATTTGAGGTTTGAGCAGCCTTGGAAACGACACTCGTAGAGTTTTTTCAAGACTTTAATCAATTCGACTGGATCGTTTTGGGCGTTGTTATCATTTCTGCGCTCTTCGGTCTCTCTCGCGGGTTTGCTCGAGAGGTGACTTCGTTTCTTGGTTGGGTAGGTGCCTTCTTGCTCGCAAATGTTCTCGCACTTCCTGTTTCGGAGACGATGAGTGACATTATCAATGACCGGTCGATTCGCTATATCACAGCTTGGGGTGGGGTGTTTGTAGCGGTTTTGTTTTTTTTCGGCAGTGTCGGTCGCTGGCTCTCGAATCAGTTACGCCAGCCGGGCCTGAACTTCGGTAATCGTTTGCTGGGTGCCTGCTTTGGTGCCGCCCGTGGCGTTATCATTGCGGCCGCGCTCACCTTATTGTTTAAGGGGGTGATCCCCGATTCGGAGGCGACGCTTCTGAAGGAGTCGGTTGTTATCGACGACCTGGAGATCGTTGCCGAGTGGTTGGCCGATAATTTTGATGATGTATTGAACGGCGATGTTCCGAACGTGGTCGATGAGACGATTAAAGAAAGCAGCATGCTTTAGGAGCAACTGAAATGTGTGGTGTGGTTGGAATTTCCTCTAACGAGAGCGTCGCTGCCGATATTTATGATGCATTGACGATGCTTCAGCATCGCGGACAGGATGCAGCCGGCATCATGACCTGTCATCGCGGCCAGTTTCTTCAGCGAAAAGGTGAGGGATTGGTGAGAGATGTCTTTCAAGCCCCGCACATGGAGCAATTAGCCGGTAACTTTGGGTTAGGCCACACGCGATATCCAACACAGGGAAGTTCAGGGTCTGCGCTGGCGCAGCCATTTTACGTTAACTCGCCCTACGGTATTGCACTCGCACATAACGGGAACCTGACAAATTCGTCGGCGTTGTCAGACGAGCTTTATCAAACCGATTTACGACACCTAAATACCGATAGCGACTCGGAAGTGCTCTTGAACGTCTTTGCTCACGAACTTCAGCGTCAGGGCAAGTTGAGTCCCGAGGCAGATGATGTCTTCAAGGCGGTGTCCGCGCTTCATGCGCGTTGTGAGGGCGGATACGCTGCAATCGCAATGATTGCAAATGTGGGTTTGGTTGCTTTTCGCGATCCAAATGGCATTCGACCGCTTGTTGTTGGAGTCAAGTCACAGGGTGAGCACAAAAGCTATATGGTGGCATCCGAGAGCGTAGCACTGGATGTGCTGGGCTATAGGCTCATTGGTGATGTGGATCCAGGTGAGGCACTGTTCATTGACGCGGCGGGCGAATTCTCTCGACAGCAGTGTGCTAGCAACCCGAAACTGAAGCCGTGTATTTTTGAGCATGTCTATTTTGCGCGCCCCGACTCTCTTATGGACGGTATTTCCGTCTATAAAACTCGCATGCGGCAGGGGGAGCGTTTGGCGCACAAGATAATGCGAGAGCGTCCCAATCATGACATCGATGTGGTCATACCCATCCCTGACACGAGTCGTGTGGCAGGACAAGCACTGGCGCACGAGCTGGGTGTAAAGTTCCGTGAAGGCTTTATGAAGAACCGTTACATAGGCCGTACCTTTATCATGCCGGGCCAGACTCAGCGTAAAAAGTCTGTCCGCCAGAAACTCAATCCCGTTCCTTTGGAGTTTGAGGGAAAGACAGTGTTGTTGGTCGATGATTCGATTGTCCGAGGGACAACCTGCCAGCAGATCATTCAAATGGCGCGGGACTCGGGTGCGAAGCAGGTTTATTTTGCGTCTGCGGCGCCGCCAGTGAGATTTCCCAATGTGTACGGCATCGATATGCCAACCGCATCCGAGTTGGTCGCTCACGGGCGGACCATTGATGAAATTAGCGAGCACATTGGTGCTGATTGGCTGATTTATCAGGAAATCGACGACTTGATCGAGTGCTCCAGAGAAGGGAACTCGCTTGTTGATGGCTTCGAGCTGTCCGTTTTCGATGGTCAGTATCAAACGGGGATTATCGACGATGCGTATTTAATCGGCTTAAGCGACGCGCGCTCTGATGATTCTGTCGACCGCGCTGACGGTGCGCTGGTTGGCCTGCATAACCGGAGTTAGCGCGTTGTCAGATGAACCTTTATCCGAAGCTGGATTTGAAACCCTAGCCATCCGCGAGGGGCTGACTAGAGGGTTTGAGCAAGAACACTCAGATCCCATTTACGCCACATCGAGTTTTGTTTTCGAATCTGCTGAAGAGGCGGCCGCAACCTTTGCAGGTGACAGAGCTGGCAATACCTACTCACGGTTTTCAAACCCTACGGTATCGGTGTTTGAAAAGCGTTTGGCAGCCTTAGAGGGCGGAGAGGACTGTGTTGCAACGAGTTCCGGCATGAGCGCTATTTTGACCTTGTGTCTTACCGTTCTTAAGAGTGGCGACCACGTGGTCTGCTCGAAAAATGTATTTGGTAGCACCGTTAGCTTGTTTAATAACATTCTGACGAAGCTGGACATTGAGGTGTCGTTTGTCTCGCTTCGAAATCTTGAAGAGTGGCGCGCAGCCGTGACGCCAAGGACCAAACTCTTTTTCTGTGAAACGCCTTCTAATCCTATTTGTGAGGTGGGCGATATCCGTGCGATTGCCTCGATCGCGCATGCGTCAAACGCGCTACTTGCGGTCGATAATTGTTTCTGTACGCCAGCCCTTCAACGGCCTTTAGCGCTCGACGCCGATGTTGTGATGCATTCAGCGACCAAATACTTAGACGGACAGGGTAGGGTGCTCGGTGGGGCGCTCGTCGGTACCACCGAATTAATGGCCGATGTTCGTTCCTTTGTGCGGGTGTGTGGGCCTTCAATGAGTCCATTTAATGCCTGGGTCTTTAGTAAAGGCTTAGAGACCCTGCAGCTCCGAATGAACGCGCACAGTGCGAGCGCTATGGCACTGGCCGAATGGCTGTCAGCGCACGAGCGGGTCACCACAGTAAACTACTGCGGACTCGAGTCGCATCCGGATCATCAACTGGCGGCGTCGCAGCAGTCGGCATTTGGCGGCGTCTTATCGTTCGAGATGGCAGGTGGTCAAGATGAGGCATGGGCCTTTATCAACGGTGTTCGTCTCATGTCGTTAACGGCCAATTTGGGAGACGTTAAAACAACGATTTGTCATCCAGCCTCGACCACACATGGGCGGCTGTCAGATGATCAAAAGCGCGAGGCGGGTATTACGCCGTCTTTAATACGCATAGCGGTTGGCTTGGAAGACGTTGCAGACCTTATTAAGGACTGCGAACGCGGGTTCAAAGCCCTTTCAGCGTAAAGCTTCGATACTGAATGCTGTCCCTGTGTGCCGTATCGGCTCGACCTATTCTTTAGCCCGGCATCTTGAGCGTTCAATGGGACAAAAAAAAGCCCCTGTTAGGGGCTTCGAGTAGCAGTTGCTGATTAGGGCACGGGTTAAGCCACTTCCTCAATCAGTGTCGCTGCGATTTTTTGTCCATCTTCGGCTAACGCTTGGAAGCTCTGGATTTCATTGAAGTTCATGTAGCGATAAATCTCCGCTGACATGGAATCGAGATCATTGGCATAGGCCATATACTCTTCAGGCGTTGGTAATCGACCAATAATGGCTCCCACGGCAGCTAGCTCAGCCGATGTTAGGTACACATTGGCGCCTTCTCCTAGTCGATTGGGGAAGTTGCGGGTTGAGGTAGACAAGACCGTGGATTTTGGTGCGACGCGAGCCTGATTTCCCATACACAACGAGCAGCCAGGCATCTCTGTCCGCGCTCCGGCGCGACCGAAGATGGCGTAATAGCCTTCTTCCATGAGTTGGTATTCATCCATCCGTGTGGGTGGGCAAATCCACATTCGGGCAGCGACACCACCTGTGTGCTGATCGAGTAACTTGCCGGTCGCACGGAAGTGACCAATGTTCGTCATACAGCTACCGATAAACACTTCATTAACTTCATCACCGGCAACCTGGCTCAGTAAACGAGCATCGTCAGGATCATTAGGCGCACACACGACAGGCTCAGTGACCTCCGCGAGGTCGATCTCGATGACCGCAGCGTATTCGGCGTCTGTATCGGCTTCCAGAAGATCTGGATTATCCAGCCACTTTTCCATATTTCGAACGCGCCGCTCAAGCGTTCGAGGATCGCCATAGCCCTCTGCGATCATCGACCTCAAAAGGACAACATTTGATTTGAGATAATTCCCGATGGTGTCTTCCGACAGCTTGATCGTGCAACCAGCGGCAGAGCGTTCAGCCGATGCATCGGATAATTCAAAGGCCTGTTCTACCGTTAGGTCTTCTAAGCCTTCAATTTCGAGAATCCGCCCCGAGAAAATATTTTTCTTCCCCTTCTTCTCGACGGTTAACAAGCCCTCTTGAATTGCGTAGTAGGGGATGGCGTGTACAAGATCGCGAAGTGTTATTCCCGGCTGCATATCGCCCTTGAAACGAACGAGCACGGATTCAGGCATGTCGAGTGGCATGACACCGGTTGCCGCAGCAAACGCTACAAGACCCGATCCTGCGGGGAATGAGATGCCCAATGGGAATCGAGTATGCGAGTCACCACCCGTTCCGACGGTGTCGGGCAGAAGCATACGGTTTAGCCAACTGTGGATGATGCCGTCTCCGGGACGCAAGGATACGCCACCACGATTGCGGATAAAGTCAGGCAACGAGTGTTGTGTGTCGATATCAACCGGTTTTGGATAGGCGGCAGTGTGGCAGAAAGACTGCATGGTGAGATCGGCAGAAAAGCCAAGGCATGCGAGGTCCTGTAGCTCATCACGCGTCATGGGGCCAGTGGTGTCTTGGGAGCCAACCGTCGTCATCTTTGGTTCACAGTAGGTACCCGGACGGATACCCTCGACGCCGCAGGCACGGCCAACCATCTTCTGGGCAAGCGTAAACCCGGCGTCTGTGGCTTCGGGTAGATCCGGCTTACGAAAGAGCGGGCTTTCGCTTAAACCAAGTGCCTCACGCGCTTTTGCAGTTAAGCCACGCCCAATAATTAAGTTAATTCGACCGCCCGCACGGACCTCGTCCAATAAGACGTCAGATCTCAGGTCAAACTCTGAGATGACCTCACCCGATTCATTCAGAACTTGTCCGTCGTATACGCGAATGTCGATAACATCGCCCATACGCATCTTCTCAACGGGGGCTTCAAATACGAGGGCCCCGGCGTCTTCCATGGTGTTGTAGAAGATGGGCGCGATTTTACCACCAATGCAGACACCACCCATTTGCTTGTTAGGTACACCTGTCACAGGTTGGCCGAAATACCAAAGGACACTATTTGCCGCGGACTTTCTAGAGGAGCCGGTTCCAACAACATCACCGACGAAGGCAACAGGCAATCCCTTGGACTTGACCGCTTCAACCTGCGCCATAGGACCTACTTTTCCGTGTTCCTCAGGCTCGAGCCCATCGCGAGTCATCTTGTACATGGCGCGGGCATGTAAAGGGATATCGGGGCGCGACCAAGCATCAGGTGCAGGTGACAAATCGTCTGTATTGGTTTCACCCGTAACTTTGAAAACCACCATTTTTAAAGACTCAGGCAGTTCATCACGTTTGGTAAACCACTCAGCGTCGGCCCAGGATTGCATCACTGACTGCGCATTCACGCTGCCTTCTTTGGCCATCGCAGCCACATCGTAAAACGCGTCGAACATGAGCAATGTATGCTTCAGTTCGGTTGCCGCCTGAGCGCCTAGCTCGTCATCATTTAAGAGCTTTACAAGTGTCTCGATGTTGTACCCGCCGTGCATATCGCCCAGTAGGTCAACCGCTGTAATTTTATCGATCAGCGGAGAGGCTACATTACCGAGGGCGACGTCAGATAAGAATGCAGCCTTTACATAGGCGGCTTCGTCAACACCGGGTGGAACGCGGTTCGAGATGAGGTCAACCAAATAGTCTTCCTCACCTACCGGTGGCGCCTTCAACAGCTCAACAAGATCAGCGACCTGTTGTGGTGATAGTGGTTTTGGTGGAATGTTCATAGCAGCCCGCTCGGCTACATGTTCACGATAAGCTTCAAGCACAGAATTTTCCTCTTCCCCAGAATGTGTCGGAGCGCTCGCTTTTGTTGGCGCTTCGCTCTTTTGCGCGCGGATTATAGCTTGTGACCAAGTATGTCGACAGCGATTCGATCAATTCTGTGCATTCATGCGATGTTTATCCTAGACTTCGGCGCTATGTCGGCAGCCAATCCCAAACAAGTTCAGCTTAAGCCCATTAAGACACCCTGCATCGGCGTGTGTTCGACCGGTATTGGCGACAGTGTATGCAGAGGCTGTAAGCGATTCAGCCACGAGGTTATACATTGGAATGGTTATACACAGGATGAGAAACGCTTTGTGGACAAGCGTCTATCAGGTTTTCTCTCTCAAGCCTGCTCGCATAAATGCACTGTTATCGATCGAGATCTATTGCAATGGCAGCTCGATACCCAACTGGTAAGATATAACGAAGAGCATGACGAGTATTGTTGGCTGTTTCAGCTGTTAAAAGCGGGGGCGAGTCAGATCAGGGACCCCAGTAAATATGGATTTCGTGTGCATCCCGGTTGGTCAGACCTATCGCTCGTCGCGCTGAGAGATAAAATCGACGAAGATTTTTGGATCTTGTCGACCGCTCACTACGACCGTTACCTTGCCACGCCTGATATGTTTGACGAGGTCTGACTCCACAATATGGCCGCCGCTGTTGATCTAACCCCTGTCATTGAGTTTTTGCCCTGCAGGACGCCCGATGCCTGGATATCGGCTGCGGTAGGGTGCTTGCCTGTATTAATGATTGATCACGCGAACTGTGAGAAGAAAGCGGCGGCAACGGCAATGAGTCTGATGCACCGGTATACCGATAACACTGCATTACTCAACAAAATGTCCCGACTTGCGCGCGAAGAGCTGCGACACTTTGAACAGGTGCTGAAGCTAATGTCACAGCGCGGCATTGCTTATGAATCTGTGACTGCATCACGGTATGCGCAAGGTCTTCGCGATAAAGTGTGCAAAAAGGATCCCCATAAACTTGTCGATACCTTGGTTGTGGGCGCATTAATCGAGGCGCGGTCTTGTGAACGGTTTGCCGCCCTCGCTCCCCACGTAGATTCGGAGCTTGGGGACTTTTATGTCTCACTGCTCAAAAGTGAGTCACGCCATTTTATGGACTACATCACTCTGGCGAATTCGCTTGAAGATCGAGACGTTGTCGAGGAAAGACTCGCTCTATTTCGCAGCATTGAAAGAGGCCTCATTGAAAGTCCCGATACTGAAGTGCGATTCCACAGTGGTGTTCCCGCAATGTAGGAAAAGGGTCTCGTTACGAAGCGAACGCCTTTAGATCAAACTCCACGAGTTCAAGGGTGTCGCCTTGCTCGTGCAAATACCAACCCGTCTCGTTCCAGTCGCCAAGTACCACGCGCTCAAAGTTTTCAGATAAGTGCCTGCGGGGTCTGTGTGTATGCCCGTGGATCAACCGTGAAGCGCTGTGCTGAGTCACTGCACGTTCAACCGCCGCCTGGTTAACGTCCATAATGTCCTCGGCCTTGTTGCTCGCAGCTTCCTTACTCATTGTACGAAGTTGCTTGGCAAGTTCGCGTCGTTCCTCAAGGGGTTTCGCAAGCATATCGGCCTGCCAAGCGGGGTCGTGCGCTACGACGCGAAACGCCATGTAATCGGTGTCGTCAGTGCAGAGGAGGTCGCCGTGCATGATAAGCGTGGGTTCTCCAGCCACTACAATTTGGGCCATATCACTGAGTAGCTCTGCGTTGAATTTGTCGAGATAGTCAGCGCCGACCAAGAAATCTCTATTGCCGCGCATAAAGTAAATGCGAGTACCCCGGTCAGCCATTCGTTTCATGGCTGAGGTAAAGCGCTGCGCTAATGGGCTATCGTCATCGTCGCCTATCCACGCCTCGAAAATATCGCCCAATAAAAAAAGGCGATCAACACCGCCTTTTTGTTCGAGAAACCGATATAGCCCCTGCTCAATCCGCGGTGTTGCCTCGCTCAGGTGGAGGTCGCTGATGAACAGAGAGGTCGTCATAGTTAGTCTGCAAGCACCGTTACAGACTCGATGAGAATTGGGTCGTTTGGAACGTCCTGATGACCTGCTTTGCTGCCTGTTGGTACAACGCGAATCTTGTCCAAGACATCCTCGCCCTCTACGACACGGCCAAAGACAGCATATCCCCAGCCCTGCATGTTCTCACCGGAGAAGTTTAGGAAGTCATTGTCCGAAACATTAATGAAGAACTGCGCAGTCGCTGAATGGGGATCCATCGTCCGTGCCATAGCAATTGTTCCGCGATCATTTTTGAGGCCATTATTGGCTTCGTTTGTGATGGGGTCATTACCGGCTTTTTGGCGCATCTCGGTATCAAAGCCGCCACCTTGAACCATGAAGTTATTGATCACGCGATGAAAGATTGTGCCGTCGTAATGACCGGCCTCGGCATAAGCAATAAAGTTGGCGACGGTAGCAGGCGCCTTTTCTGCATCGAGCTCGAGGGTCATTTCGCCGAGGAGTGTTTTCATGAGTACGCGTGTCATCGCCATTTTTGTAGCTGCCATATTGAGGGAAAGCGCGAATGATACAGATACGTAGAGTTGCATTCGAGTAAATTACTACCAGCCTATACCGGTTGAGCGAAACTGACTTGAACGTAATCCCTTGCTAAACTCGCGCATCACATCAAGGGCCGCCCATGGACACAGAACCACGCAGTAATTTCCTGAGGACTCAAATTCAGAGTGATTTGGATGCCGGTGTTGTCGAACGCATCGTAACCCGTTTCCCGCCAGAGCCTAATGGCTTTCTCCACATCGGACATGCAAAGTCCATCACGGTGAATTTTGGGTTGGCCGAGCAATACGGTGGTGCGTGCAACCTTCGGTTTGATGACACCAACCCGGAGAAGGAAAGTCAGGTCTTTATCGATGCGATTCAGGCTGATGTAAAGTGGCTGGGGTATCAGTGGAGCGGTAACGTTCGGTTCGCATCGAATTACTTTGAACAGTTTTACGACTGGGCGCTACACCTCATCGATGAAGGAAAGGCATACGTCTGTGATCTGAGTGCAGAGGAAGCTCGTGAGTATCGCGGTTCCCTTACAAAGCCTGGCAAAAACAGCCCTTATCGCGATCGAGAAATTAGCGAGAACAGGGCATTGTTTACGGCGATGAAGGCGGGTGAGTTTGAGGATGGCTCTCGGGTTTTGCGCGCAAAAATTGATATGGCCTCTCCCAATATGAATTTGCGAGATCCAACCCTCTACCGAATCCGGCGGGTCGCTCATCACCAAACGGGTGATGACTGGGTCATCTATCCAACTTACGACTTTGCGCACGGCCAGGAAGACGCCATTGAAGGCATTTCGCACTCTATTTGCACGCTCGAGTTCGAAGACCACAAGCCGCTATACGACTGGTTCATCGATAATCTGCCCGTCCCCTCGAGGCCGCGGCAATATGAATTTGCGCGTTTGAACGTTAACTACACGGTGACCAGTAAGCGAAAGCTAAAGCTGCTGGTCGATTCCGGTGTTGTCAGCGGGTGGGATGATCCGCGCATGCCAACCATTGCGGGGATGCGTCGACGTGGTTACACACCCACTGCGTTGCGGCACTTCTGCGAGGAAGTTGGTACGTCCCGGTCGGACGGTGTTGTTGACGTTGCCATGCTCGAGAGCGCGGTTCGTAATGACTTGAATGCCACAGCGCCTCGCGCCATGGCGGTACTGAATCCGCTAGCGCTGGAGCTCACGAATTTAGAGAAACCAGAGCTGCTGTTGGTGCCCAATCATCCCGGTGATGAAACGAAAGGCAAGCGTGAAGTCGCCCTAGGGCGCGAAATCTGGATAGACAGAGAAGACTTCAGACAAGAGGCGAATAAAAAGTTTAAACGGCTGGTACTGGGAAAGCGGGTTCGCTTACGGGGCGGCTATGTGATCGAGGCCGAGCGATGTGACACAGATGATGAGGGTCAAGTAACCAAGGTATACGCCTCGATTGTTCCGCAAACACTGGGCGAGGACCCAGATGATGGGGTTAAAGCGAAAGGTGTGATCCACTGGGTCGATGCGGCGACAGGTTGCCGGGCAGAGATCCGAAGTTACGACCGATTGTTCAACGTTGAGGACCCCTCTCGGGCCGACCGTATGGATGATGTGATCAATCCCAGTTCCTTGGTCGTCAGTGAAGCGGTCTTGGAGCGAGCGCTAGAGTCGGCGGCGCCCGAGATGCGATTCCAATTCGAGCGAGAGGGTTACTTCGTCGCCGACCGTTACGATCACGCACGAGAGAAGCCCGTTTTCAATAAAGTTATAGGTTTGCGCGATACATGGACAGGTAATGACTGATTTATTGCTTACTAACAGTGCTGGCGGCGATAAGTCAGTATTTGAGCCCATCGATCCAGAACACATTCGTATGTACGTCTGTGGTCCTACAGTCTATAACCTTGTGCATATTGGCAATGCCCGGCCCGTTGTTGTCTTCGATACCTTGTTTAGGGTGCTTAACGCGCTCTATCCCAAGGTGACCTATGCGCGCAACATTACCGATATTGATGACAAAATTATCGTTGCCGCTAGAGAGCGTGCCATCGACATAACGACACTCACTCAAGAGTTCACGGAAAAATTCCGTGCCGATATGACCGCTTTGAATAACCTAACGCCATCGATGGAGCCTCAGGCGACTGAACATGTGGATGCGATGTTAGATTTGGCTCGGCGTCTGATTGAAAAAGGGCACGCTTATGTTGCCGAAGGGCATGTGCTATTTGATGTGACGTCTATGGACGACTACGGGGCGCTCAGTGGTCGCCAACTCGACGACATGCTGGCGGGCGCTCGGGTAGAGGTCGCTTCCTATAAGAGGCATTCGGGAGACTTTGTACTCTGGAAACCGTCAAGCGACGACGAGCCGGGTTGGGACAGTGACTATGGTCGTGGTCGGCCCGGATGGCACATAGAGTGCTCAGCAATGATTCATCAGCACCTCGGCGATAATATCGATATCCATGGGGGCGGCCGCGACCTCATTTTTCCACACCACGAAAACGAGCGGGCGCAAAGTTGCTGTGGCTACGGGGGCGGATTTGTCGGAACGTGGATGCACAATGCCTATGTCGACATGGACGGAGAAAAAATGTCCAAGTCGCTGGGAAATGTGAAGACAGTCCGTGAATTACTGGAGCATTACGCAGGCGAAACGTTGAGGTTTGCACTATTGTCAGCCCATTACCGATCGCCCCTAAATTTCTCCAGCGCGCTCTTGGATAACGCGCAGTCGACTCTTGATAGTTTTTATTTGGCCCTGCGTAATGTGGCTGACATCGAACCGACAAGGGTTGCAACTGCTGAGTCGCCTGTTTTCAAAGCGATTCTTGACGATTTAAATACGCCCGCCGCGATTGCAGAGCTACATCGGCTGGCCAAAGCGCTAAACAAAGCTCCTGAGTCACAAAAAGCCGCGGCGAAAGGTGCGCTCCTTGCCGGTGGGGCTGTGTTAGGGATTCTGGGAGAGTCTCCGGACGAATGGTTGTCAAAAGGGCGCCCTGACGAGTTGTCCGCTGAGGCGATTGATCAGCTGCTAGTTGAGCGCGCTGAAGCAAAAGCCAGCCGCGATTTTTCAAGGGCTGATGCGATTCGTGACGAGCTCAACTCAGCGGGTATTATTATTGAAGACAGTGCGACGGGCGCAACGTGGCGCAGAGGATGATGGACTTAGTCGCAGCCGTGTACGCGCGCTAAGAACTCCAACAATATTTTATTGACGTCTCTAGGCGCTTCTTCCGCGGTCCAGTGGCCAACATTCGGCAGCTCTTTGGCAATGAGTAGGTTTTCGTAGTTCTTTTTCACATGCTCTAAAAAGCTCGTGCTCAGGGGAACAAAGTGGCTCACCGGGTCCAATTCCCCCGTAATGAAAAACGCGGGTTGTGAAATCTTTGCGTCGCTTAAGTGGGCGAGCTCCTCCCAATCCAAGTTTTGCGCCCTATAACGGTTATAGGGCCCCCGCTTTCCACTGAGTTGAAATTGGCTGACGAGATAATCTAGATCCGTCTGTGAGAACCAATCGGGGAAGGTTTCGAAGTGCGTCATATCGTCGAGCAGCTTGGCGTCGGCCGCTTTCAGACCCATGAAGCCACCTTGTTTATTTTGCTGTTGATGTTTCATGCCGCGAGCATCGATTGCGGTGTATACGAGAAACAACGATCTCGCAAGATCAGCCTCGAATTCGGCCTCTGCGGTACCCTCATTGAGAAAGTACAGCTGATAGAAAAATCGGTCTTTATAAATTGCGCGCCATAAATCGAGAGTCGGTAGCGGTGGGCGAGTTAAGTGAGGTACAGACAACGAGCCAGTAGCATAAACCCGCTCAGGGTAGAGTAGGGCTGTCGTAAGGGCGATTGGACCGCCCCAGTCGTGGCCTATGGTGATGAAGCGCTCAAAACCAAGCGCGTCAGCGATGCCTATTACATCGGCGGCCAGTTCTTTCAGGGTATAGGCTTCGATTTCATGCGGCTTCTCTGACTCACCGTAACCACGCACGTCATAGGCGACCACCGTGTATCCCGCTTCGGCAATGACGGGGATTTGGTGGCGCCAGCTGTACCAGCTTTCCGGCCAACCATGGCAGAGTATGACGAGTGGCCCGCTACCTTGCATGGCGAGACGGAGTCGAACACCGTTTGCCGTGACAATCTTGAAGACTACGTCAGATTCCAAGCCGCTGTATTCCTTGGAAGGACCGGTGTGGGGGGGCTAGGCAAACGCCTTCTCGCCCGACTCGACTGTTTGCATAATCAGCGTATTGATCGTCATAGGACCCACGCCACCCGGCACTGGTGTATAGGCCGCAACGCGGTCTACGAGAGGCCCCATTTCAATATCCCCAACGCCGCCTGGGTGGTAGCCGGCATCGACCACAACAGCGCCATCTTTAATCCATTCAGCCTGAATGAACTCAGGACGACCTACCGCGCCCACGATCACGTCGGCTTGTCGGATATGAGCCTCTAGGTTTTCCGTTCTGGAGTGGCAGATCGTCACTGTCGCATTAGCCTGGAGCATCATCATGGCCATGGGCTTCCCGAGAATAGGACTTCTTCCTACGACAACTGCGTGCTTGCCGGAAAGCTTGATTTCATAATGCTCAAGAAGTCGCATAATGCCCTGTGGCGTGGCACATCCATAGGCGGGTTCCCCCATACTCATACGCCCAAACCCCAGGCACGTAACACCATCCACGTCCTTCTCAAGCGCAATCATGTCAAACGCTGCTCTCTCATCGATGTGAGAGGGAACAGGGTGCTGGAGTAGGATGCCATGTACATCGGGGTTCGCATTGAGTTGCTCTATTTCTCTCAGCAAATCGTTGGTCTTAGTTGAAGCGGGGAGTTCTATCGCCATTGACTCCATGCCGATACGTCGGCAGGCGTTGGCCTTCATCTTCACGTACGTGGCAGATGCAGGATCATCACCGACCAAAATGGTCGCGAGAACTGGCGTTCGGTCTCCCGTTTTAGCCTTGAGCGCGGCGACGCGTTCTGCCAAGTCGGTTTCGGTCAATTGTGCTACGTGTTTTCCATCCAAAAGCGTGGCTGGCATAAAAATTCCCCCCGTTGAGTGGCGCAATTCTTTCAGAATTCAAATGTATGCGAAAGTCGATTACTGCAATTGACCCGCCGGCAAGAAAAGCTGTAGACTCGCCGCCCGCGAGGTGATGATCACGTCGCGAATTTCGGGGTGTAGCGCAGTCTGGTAGCGCGCCTGCTTTGGGAGCAGGATGTCGGGGGTTCGAATCCCTCCTCCCCGACCACTTTTTTTCGGCCACATCAACACGGCTGAAAGCCTTGGGAAGCGTCCCAATCAGTGGTGGCTGTAGCTCACCAGGTAGAGCACCGGATTGTGACTCCGGAGGTAGCGGGTTCAAGACCCGTCAGCCACCCCATTATCAAATTTGGACCTTGTTCAAGCCGCTTCGGTAACTTTCGGTGTCAGTAGAGCCGCGCTAATAAGTTGCTCAGCACGCTCTTGCGCAATCGCTTCAGCGGACATGCCTCGCGACTTTGCCTCCTCAAGCACCGATCTCAGCCGATCCGGAATGTCGGCTATCCCACGATCAATGATAGCTTGAGAGGCGCCTTGACGCCGATGATAAACATCGATGACACCGCCAGCGTTGATGAGGTAGTCGGGGCAATAGAGAATACCCGCTCGATCTGCTGCCTGGTGATCGTCACTGGTGAGTAATTGGTTGTTAGCCGCACCGGCAACGATTGCGGTGTTGAGCGTTGGAATAGACCACTGGTTTATCACGCCGCCCAACGCGCAGGGCGCGAATACCTCACAGGCCCCATTCATAAGCTCACTATTGCTTGCAATCTTTACGCCAAGTGTTTCGTTTGCTCGGATACAGTTGTCGTCATTAATATCGCTAGCGGTCACTGCTACCCCCTCATCAATGAGCAGTCGCGCCAGTTCATATCCAACTTTTCCTAAGCCCTGAATGTTCACCCTAAGCCCGGTAAGTGCGGACTCATTAAATCGAAAGCGGACTGCCTCACGAATACTCAAAAAAACACCGAGTGCGGTGCTTGGAGAGGGGTCACCGCTATTGGTATCTGAGTCGAGGCCCGCAACAAACTGTGTTGACTCAGCCATGACAGCCATATCTGCAGGTGTGGTACCGCTGTCTTCTGCTGCGATATACCTGCCTCCGAGTGACGCGATGGCTTCACCCATTGCCTGAAAGAGGCGCGGTGTCTTGTCGGTCTTTGGGTTGCCGATGATGACGGATTTTCCGCCGCCACTACTAATACCTGCAAGTGCATTTTTATAGGTCATACCTCGCGACAAACGGAGAACATCGGTAAGGGCCGCATCGGCGCTGTCGTAAGGCCACATCCTGCATCCTCCCATGGCACTCCCTCTAGTGGTGTTGTGTACCGCAATGATGGCTCGCAGCCCCGATGGTTTATCGTTAACGAATACAACACGCTCATGATCGGAGAACTCGGGGTGAGTAAAGGTATTCATGGATTCCTCTAAAGTTTAAGTTTGTAGTGAGAGATGTTTGTTGAGTGCAAGTTCCGCACTAAAGCGCAAACGCGTGCCTAACCGGCCCTTCGGATTTTTCGAGCGAGCATGCGCTATCACCTAGAGTGCTTTTTTGGCCTCTTTTCTGATCGAATTGTCTGCCTTAATAAGGGAAAAAATATTTCTTTTTTATTGAAATTCGCTCATTTAATGAATATTTTTTGCGTTCAATTGGGTTTATTGGACTAATTATGTCTGAGAAGTGGAGTAAGCAGGACGTCGCAATTATGTCGTCTCTGCAGCAAGATTCGAGCGTGTCTACGGCAGCACTTGCCGAGCGCTTAAATAGCTCACAGTCACCGATTTGGCGGCGTATTAACCGGCTAGAGGAGGAAGGCGTGGTTCAAGGGCGTGTGGCCCTTTTGGACAGGAAGGCTCTGGGCATGGAGATCGTTGTTTTTGCCACGGTGAATTTAACTCAGACCGGCAGGCAAAACTTGTTGACGTTCGAGCGCGAGGTTGAGCGACACCCAGAAGTTGTTGAATGCTACACGATGGCGGGCATATGGGACTACGTACTAAAGATTATCTGCCGTGACGTTCGACACTACGAGGACTTCGTAAGGAACACGCTGTTAAGCGGTGACTTAGTTCGCGAGATGCACTCCCACATTGCAGTGACAGAGATCAAAAACACGACGGAGCTCCCCATCTCAACCCAGCTGGTGTGATGCCCCTAGTACTCACCGAGGCACAGCAACTTGAGTCGGACGTTTGGCGCCCTTGCCATAAAGATTCACTTTAAGGCTTGATATGGCGTGCACGAGGATGATGGGCTCTATTTTCTGCTTACCCGTCCAATGGATATTGGGGAAGCGCTCAAGAATGCGCTCGTAGGCCATATTGAGCTGCATCTGAGCAATGCGATTGCCCAAGCACCGATGCACACCGTGACCGAATGCTACGTGCTTCTCTACGTTTTTGCGTGTCATGTCAAAGACGTCTGGGTTGGGGAAAACAGCGGGATCTCTATTCGCAGCGCCATACCACATGATGACTTTTTCATCTTCGGCGATCTTTTGGCCGGCGATTTCTGTGTCTTGAGTCGCTGTCCGGCGCATGTGCATGACCGGTGACGTCATTCGTAAGGCCTCATGCGACATGCGCTCAATGAGCGAGCGGTCATTGATCACCATTTGTCTTTGTTCTTGGAATTCGGTTAGGAGTCGTATGGTGCCTGAGAGGGAGTTTCTCGTCGTATCGTTGCCCGCGAAAATAATAAGAAGCCATGACCCGTCTAGGTAGTTCTGAGAGAGCGGCTTCCCATCGAGCGTCGCGTTTGCAATAACAGTCAGCAGATCTTCTCGTGGATTTTTAATTCGGTCTGCCATGACACGCTCGCCGTAGTCGAACATATCTTCCAGCATTTGATTGAAGCGGAAAAGAAACATAGGTTCCGCCATGAACATCCGGAAGGGGTGTGTTAGAAATTGTGGCGCAAGCTCCAAATAATGCATCCACTTAATGATGTTTGGACGGTCTTCCTCATCGACACCCAGCATCTCGCAGAGCGTATACATTGGCAGCTCGGTCGAGAACATTTTGGCGAAATCGACCTCTGGACCCTGCCGCTCCATATTGTCTAGCAGCTCATCTATTTTTGCGCCGACTCTTGCCTTTAAGGTTTCAACGTATTTTGGGAAGAAGAATTCAGACTGTTGAATTCTGAGATCTCGGTGTATGTCGGCGTCTAGATTGATGAGTGAGTTGTGCGCCGCGTACATTAAGCGATCGGCCTTCCCACTTGGTGGTAGAACCGCCATATGCATGCTTCCGCGCTGCGACGAAAAAATATCGGGGTTGAGTTCAACGTGCTTTACATCGTCGTAGCGTGACACTGACCAGAACCCGGAGGTGGGCTTTCGGCCCGGCGTCCACATAACGGGAGACTCTTCACGCATTCGTTTGTAGTAGTCAAATGGCTGTCCTCGGGTCCACGCGTTGGTCGAACCGAGATCAAATCCTTTGAGTCGCTGGTATATCTCGCGGTGCATCGGATTGATGGCGCCAGTGTCTACAAGGATATCGTCACTGACAGACTGATAATGCTCGGGATTTTGCCGCTGGTTCATGACTACACTCTTTGGGTCGATTGCTGATCTCAGCGCCTAGAGTATCGAAAAAATCCGGTGGCGGCGTAGCCTCGTCCAGGTTTTCTCACGACTATGAGTCGAGTGCCCTCAGCGAGTTGAAGTTAGGGCAGTACGTGGGTCTTTGGACTTAGCGCAAAAGCCCGGTTACTGTGTTAGTGAATTTCCATTTGGAGAGGCGGGTGTTTAAGAACGAGACAGAGCGCGCTTTCGTTTTGGTAATGCTGATGTGTGGGTTTGTATTCCTTTGGTTGACAGTGAGCGATCTGGCCTTTGGGAGCCGCTGAAGGGTTCGTAGCGGTAACGAAGCAGCGCGATCGAATATAAGACTCGGTGAAGTTCATGGGTGAGCAGGCAGATATTCACGTCAAAATCTTATCAGCAGAATCGACAGATGAGTTGATGGAGGTTTATGACGGATGGGCAGCACGCTACGACGACGAGCTGCTTGAAGAGTGGGGTTACACGAGCCCGCAAAAAGCAGTGGACTTGCTTTGTGCATCTATGAAGTTGAGCGACCTGCGAGTTTTAGATGCAGGCTGCGGAACCGGATTGGTTGGATCGCTTTTGAAAGGGGCTGGCGTACCCAACATAACGGGCATTGATTATTCCTCGGGGATGCTCGCAAAAGCGCAAGAGAAACGTATTTACGATGCGCTTCACATGATGGATATGAACCAAACGCTCGAGTTGGCCTCAAACAGTTTTGATGCGGTGACCTGCATCGGCACCTTCACCTCTACGCACGTAAAGCCCGATGCGGTTCGTGAGCTTGTCCGTGTTACTCGCCCAGGCGGTTTGGTGATTTTTACAGTCAGAGACGACTACTGGAGAGCCACCCATTTTGTTGACTTGGTTGTGGAGTTGCACGCGACAAAATCTGTGTGCCTTGAGCAGATTCGGCTTGAGCCTTACATTCATTCCGAAGGCTCTGAATGTCGTTTTGTTGTGCTCACGGTCCTCTGAAAGCGAGATACGTGAGCTGGCTCGAATGCGATAACCCCGCACTACCACTCCGGTGACTGTAGCGATGGGAGTGTCGTGATGAGGGCACCGCAACGACCCCAAACGGCGCTTAACTGTGATCACGATGTGACTGTGCTGCTTGGAGGACGCTGCAAACTGTGTCGGCGGCGTCCCGCTATAAAGCGCGGGCAAAATGGTGGGTACTTAAGTTAGAGAAGTTTTTGCCCTGGTGGGCTTTCGACAAATAAAGTGCTCGTTTTTGCTGGTGAGTTCGTACACCATCTCCTTTAAGTACGGATTCGAAAAATAAGAAGAGAATTGTTATGTCAAACACGTTTCACTTAGCGGTACCGGCAGGGGACTTAGCCGACACACTGCCTTTTTACACTCAGGTATTGGGCTGTGCGAGCGGTAACAGCGAAAAAGGCAGATGGATCGATATCAACTTCTGGGGAAACGAGTTGACCCTGCACCAGAGCGAGGAGCGCCTCCCCGGCGTTCGCCACGACGTTGATATGGGCAACGTTAGTGTTCCACATTTTGGTGCGCACATGCCTGAGGAAGAGTTTCAGGCACTCAAGAAGCGCATCGAAAGCAGTCAATTTGACTATCTAGATCCGCCTTATCGACGATTCAAAGGGACTGAGTTTGAACAAGAGACCTTTTTTATCTCCGATCCCAATGGCAATGTCTTGGAGATGAAAACGATGGTAAACCCCGCGGTTTTGTTTGGTTAAATATGTCGTATGTGCGTCTGCGACGCATGTGCAACGGGGGCTTATAATCAGCAGCTCACGGTAGTTGGGGCTAGTGTTCTATCGTTGGTTTTAGCATTTTTCAGTGCTGGGTCATCACAAGATCTAAGCCGCAACTAAAAGAGGGGAGGCAGAACTCTCGTCACTGTCGCAGTTGTTCCCCGCTCGATACTTCAGAAGCAAATTCGGAAAGATAGGTCTTTAGACGCCAGGCCGGGATTGGGATCGTTGGACTGGTGTTGGATTTGGGTTGGTCCATCAGAGGCTGACTTTCTTTCGGCTGTCACCATCGTCACCTCAAGGAGTTGCAAACTTGATTTTCCGATAGCGTGATATAGCTTTTAAGTACTCCCATTTGTAACGACCGTCCATGAGATTCCTGCTTTACACTTTTTTTGCTTCTACCCTGTTCGCCTCCAGCACGGTCGCTAGTGATAACGGTCGCTTCTTACAAAAAGGACTCGAGGTCCTGTACCAACAGGAGGTGAGTCGTTATCGCTCGTGTCAAAGGGCGGATAATTCCTTCTGTCGATTTTCGGAACTAAATTTTTTCCTGGGGCTTTTGGATTTAGCCGGCCCTGTTTACATGGCTGACCCCAAATACCCTGCAGTAGCAGAGCGATCCCGGTGGCAAGCAGTGGTAGAAGCCGTTTTGGTGATATCAGACCAGGGCACGGTAAGCGATGTAGAGACCCTTTACTGCGAGTCAGGGCGAACAAGAGATATTAAGCTTCGTTGGCGATGGGAGCTAGAGGGTCCCTTTTGCAAAGAATTTCGATATGCCGCTGAAAAGGCATTCAGTGAATATAAATTCCTAAAGACTCCGGAGTCTCTAAAGGGTGCTGAGAGGTTGGCGAACGTTGGATTGGCCTTTCGAATGCTCGATCTTACGGGGCGAACCGACCATGACGAGAATCAACAGTTATTGGATCTTAACAAAGGCCAAGTACGGACATTGCAGAAGTTCTTCGAATCTGAAGACTGGGAGGGCCTTAGAGAATATGCGCTCGAGCGCCGAGATGAGAGTGACGTTTTTGAATACTACCTTGGTAATGCCGCTTGGGAATCAGGTAACAAAACCGCGGCTATTCAACACTTCTCTACGTTCTTGAGGGAAGGCGGAGATCGATATTGGCACTTTGGTACAAAAGCGATGGTAATCGCTATAGATCATTTTTACGAAGTGGGGGATGACCAGCAGGTTGTTGATCTAGGAAATGCATTTTTACTCGAGGAATACCTCAATACGGGAAATTCAGTCGCTAAGCCCCTAGTTGCTGAGGCGCTGACAAAATATGCGATTTCCTTAACGTTAATTGACGATCAGGAGCTTGCTCAATCCTTGTATTTGTTACGAGCAATGGAGAACGTAGGGCTTTACCGTGGAATTCCCAAGGAACTTAACGAGGTGATTCAAACGCAAAGAAACCATCTAGAGTCGCAGATCATCGCCATTGGCAGATCCAAGGTCGAGCAAGAGCGGACCGAATGAAATGCTCAGAAAAAAGGTGACCCTTGGGCTGAGGAATACCCTTTAGTGCCATGAGATTGGAGGTAAAACCCTCGTTTAGCCTCTCAATGGCCGCTGCACACCGGAGTATAGAAAATTTAAATTTGGCAAGTGAGAAGTAGGCGTTCAAATGAGCCGTGTTGAGTGGCCCTTAAGCACCGTTCAGATCACCAGAGGAGATTCTGCTGCCAAGCCTCGTATTGTTGATGCTGACTACGCAGCTGAAAAAGCAAAGCTGGCAAAACATCAGATACTGCAACAGGCGTCTATGTCTATGTTAGCTCAGGCTAATTCGCGACCAGAGATGGTTCTAAGGTTACTGTCGGACCTTTAATTCACCTGATACAGCTATATGCCTCGTCTCAAGCCCTCGGTCCTGAGGCTCTAGCCTTAACGCTAGTAAATATGAGTGCAGATCACCCTCAAGGCATTTGATATTTATTATTTTTTTTTGGGAGGTGGCGCGCCCACCAGGACTCGAACCTGGAACCTGCCGCTTAGAAGGCGGCTGCACTATCCGGTTGTGCTATGGGCGCAGAGGGTATGCGGGCGCGAGTATGGCATAAACTATCGGGGTTATTCCACGATATCGCGACCTTGGCAGTCCTTACCAGGCATCGGTTTTTCAGTCCAAATTTGCAGCAGTTGCATGATCGCGGTTACAGCGGCGATTAGCAGACAACTGATCTGTATAGAGCTTGGGAGCGAATCGGTTGTGGCCACCTCTACCAGAATCGTCGTGATCGATAAGCAGTAGGTGGTTACAAGCGCCCGGGCCGTGTTGGGAGCTCGGGAATCAGCGGCGCCTTCATGCATTGAGTGACTGAGCCTAAAACCCAGCCAAAGACCAATAAATGAGGCGATAAGCCAGAGAGATGTAGAGGCGTCAGCCATGTTTTCAACCGCACATTGCATTTACAAAATTAGTCACGATGGGGAATGTATAAAACCTTCGTCGCCGAGTCGAGCCTCATGGGAAGCCTCAGACCGCAACGCTTAAAATGGCGCGGGTTGCAGTCCGTAGTAGCGCATCGGCATCCGCATCTTCGTCAAAGGTATCCAAGAGGCGATTATGTTGCAGTGTGGCAATACCATGCGCGGTTGACCACAAAAGCGTGGCGGTCTGTAACGCCGTATCGACAGACTCAGGTCGGTGCTTTCTGAAGTAGAGCTCAATGGCCTCATGAACTAATTGAAACCCTGTTCGTTTTGCCCGTGCTTCAGCGCGTCGCTCATCGGCATCGCCATGGTTTTCCCACATGAGGCCAAAAAACGCTTTTTTGTCCATGGCAAAGCGCAGGTACGCGGCGCCAAGTGCATCGAGGTGCTCGAGTGTCCCGTGCTCGACTTTGTCTTGTGCGCTAGTGGTGTATTCCATAATGCCAATATGAGCGAGCTCTCGCACTGCGGTCAGCAGCGCATCTTTGTCCTTAAAGTGTCGATAAAGCGCGGGAGCACTGACACCCGTGCGCTTAGCAACTTGAGCAATGGTGATGTCGTAGCTACCCATGGCCTCAATAAGCTCTGCCGCGGCGATGATCGCGCAGTTACGTAAATCGCCGTGATGATAGGGCGTGATTGCCTGATTCATGCGAAAGCTCCTTTGGACGCCTTAGCCTGAGCTCGTTCGATTCGGTTGTCCCTTGGCGAGCCAAGTAGCACATAGGCGGGTGGCACCAAATAAAAGGAGATGATGGTCGATAATAAAACCCCACCGGCAATGGCCATCGCAAAGGGCGGCCAGAACTGACTGCCTTCAAGGATGAGAGGTAAAAAGCCGCCAAAGGTGGTCAACGTGGTCGATATGATGTGACGGCTCGAGTCGATGACCTCATCGCGCATGGCTCTTTTGTCACCGCTCGCAGCCGCGGAGGATTGTTGGAAGGACGTTAATATAATGATGCAGGCGTTGATGGCGACACCAATGGAGCCAACAACTCCCACGAGCGCCATAATGCCCAGCGGATAGCGGAAGAGCGCGAGGGCAAGAAAGCTGAGTCCAAATGCACAGGTAAGTACCCCAAAGGCGAGTGCAGTCAATCGCCACGAATTAAAAGTCAGCATAATGGTTGCTAGCAGCAGCGAAATCACAAGCCCCACGGGTCCAATTAAGTCGTTGACGACATCGGCTCGTTCACCACTGTCGCCACCAAAGCTATAACGGTAGCCATTTGGAAGTGGAATAGGGTCCTCTTTTAGTGATTTGCGAAGCAGCTTGAGTGCCTCCTCGGGCAGTACACCGCGCGTCAGAAAGGCTTGAATTTGATTGATGCGTTCGCCGCCTCGTCGACCTATTGGTGCATCGTCGGGCACAATATTGAGTCCTCCCAACGCTGACAGAGGCACGAAACGCGGTTTACCCGGCTGCCCAGGAAGCGGAATTTGCAGGTCGAGTAGCGTATCGCTTTTTTGCCAAGTGTCTCGCTCCAGCTTCGTCCGCACAGGAAGCTGCTCGGTGTCCTCGATGACCGCGCCGCCAAACCGGCCGCGCAAATAACCATCGACTAGCGAGGCAATTTGACTCCTTTCTAGACCCAACCGCCTAAGCTTTTCATCGTCAAGTTCGAACTCGACCTTGGGTGCTGCAGGACTAATGGAGAGTTTGGTGTGTGTAATGTCCGGTAGCTCCTGTAATCGCTGCCGAAATTGCTCTCCTAAAACACGGAGTGTGTGTGTATTTGGCCCATAAAGAATCACCTCCAGGGGCGCATCAACCGGTGGACCTTGATCAATCCCCAGTACGAGTATTTGTGCTAATGGATACTTGCGATCGAAGTCTTTCTGAAGGCGTCGAATTAACGCATTGGTTTGATTTTCATCCCGGGTAAGGACCATGCCCTCGGCCCAGTCCGGCGCGTTACGTTTGTTGGAGCGCAAATTGTAGTAAAAAGCAGGGGGGCTCTCGCCAACAGACCAATCAACCCGCCGTATTAAGGGCTCAGCCTTGAGGTCATCATCAAGCTTTCGGACAAGTTCGAGCGTTGACTCAATTCCTGCGCTTTTTGGCATCTCTACCCGCAAGTACAACTGATCTCTATCGGTGCCCGGGAAAAATTGCTCGGTCAAGGTGGATACGCTGGCAAACCCCAGCAGTGGTATGGAAGCGGCGAGAAGTACTGATGCCATGGGGTATTTCAGTGACCAGTCGATTGACGCTGCGAACAGGTCTTTTGTTCGTGGCAAGACAATCCCTGACCGCCACCAAGTAGGATTCTCGCTTAGGGCACCAGGCAATAAACGACCGCCGAGCGCCGGCGTCACAGTGAGTGCGAGCAATAGGCTCATGATAAGCATTACGATGACACAGGTCGCCAAACTCCCCAGAAAGTCACCGGACGGACCCTCTAATATCGCCATGGGGGTAAAGGCGAGAACAGTGGTGGCCGTGGCACTGACGAGCGGGACCGTCATACGATTCACGGCCTTTTGCAAAGCCTCTAGCGGATCGTCTCCTCGGAGCAGATTTTTCCGGACTTCATCGGTGACGACTATCGAGCCATCTACCAACAAACCAAGCGCGACGACTAGCCCTGTCAGTGATAGCTGATGGATTGGGACGTTTAAGTAGTTCAACACCAACATGGATAACAAGGTGCACAGAGGAAGGCTGACGGCGACGATGAGGGCCGCACGCCATCCGAGGGTAATAAAAAGTACGGCAACAACGATGGTGATGCCGGCAACGATGTTAGAGGCTACGCCTGCGAGTCGAGCTTCAGTGTAGCCACTCTGATCATACGTAGTCTCAATACTCAGGCCCTCAGCAGCATCAGCGCGATACGCCTCTAGAAACGCATCGAAAGCTGCGCTGTATCTATCGACCTGGTAGCCCTCTTTCATCTCGACAGCAAGCAGCACAGATCTGCGTCCGTTAGATAAGGCTAAACGGGATGGTGGATCGGATTCTGACTTGCTTACCGTCGCGATATCACTGATTCGAAGCCCCGTAAGGTTATCGCGATCTGACTTGATGAATGTTTCTCTAACCGCCTCTACATTGTCAAAATCGCCTGAGACCTCGATAGTTAACGCTGTGGTAGGTGCTGCGAGTTTGCCAGCAGGTACTCGCGCGTCGGCCAGCGAAAGCGTTCTCGCTACATCCTCGATGGAGAGACCCAGCGTACTCAGTGCGGTGCCGTCAATCTCAACATTAATCTCTTCATCGGGCAGGCCATAATGCTTGACGCGCCTGGTCTGCGGCACTTTACGCGCCGCGTCGGCGAGCCGAAGTGCCTCACGTCGCAACAGAGAGGGCGAGATGTCGACGCCTTCATCGGTGCTTACGGCCACGATTTTGACAAAGCTGGTGAAGAGGTCGTCATCAAAAACAGGTTTTGTCGCGCCATCAGGAAGGTCAGCGGCAACGCGATCGACCTTGCCCCGCAGTTCCGACCAGACACGTTTTATATCAGCGCGAGATAAATAGTAATCCGCCTCGATGATGATGCTTGACACGCCATTAATCGAAGTCGAGTCGATCTCCTTTACATCTGGGTGTTCGCGCAGAGCATCTTCGAGTGGCTTTGTCACCAAACTCTCCACTCGCGCGGGACTGGCGCCGGGGTAAAAAGTCTGAACTGAGGCAACAAACGGGGTGATCGAGGGGTCTTCCTGGCGTCCCAAGCTGCTGTAGGAAGTCACCCCAACGACAATGATGGACAGTATGAGCAGGGCGAGATAACGCCCATTTTGGTAGAGGCTTGTGGCAATCATGGGCGTACTCAGTTAACGGTGCGAATGTCAGGGACGATCTCAACGGGTGACCCCGGGCTGAGGCGTTGCATGCCCGATGCAATGACATTCGTTTTGTTTGCTACGGTTCCACGGACGAAGACGCGATCGCCTTCGCTGTGGACAACTTCCACACTCTCTCGCGCAGTGACGGTCTCGCCTTCAGCATTTTCCTTGGTAACGAGAACGGTCCAGAGACCCTTGTCGCCCTCAAGAAGCGCGGTTATTGGGAGCCAGCCACCTTTGGATTGCACGCGCTCCACAAACGCGAGGGCAAGCGTTTGACCCACTCGCAAGGCATGTTCCTCAGGAATCGTTAAAACAGCTAAGACCGTAAGCGTCTGGGGGTCAACATCAGCGCCTATGCTTCGCAGTTTGGCGGTTATCGCCTTGCCCTCTACCAATAAGGTGTATTCCTGTCCTACTAGCGCAATATCCGCAGATTTTGGGGAGATGCCGACATGGGCTTCACGCTCACCGACCGAAACTAATCTGAGGACAGGGACATTTGGGCCTATGATACTTCCAGGTTCACTTATCTTTTGTGAAACGACGGCGTCGAAGGGTGCAACTAAACGACTTTTCTCGATTACGATTTCCGCATTACGAACACTTGCTTGAGTCGTTTCGAGGCGAGCGCTGGTCGCTTGGAGAGTTAGACGGGCATCGTCAGCGTCACGCTGCGAAACCAGCGATTGGTCTAACAGGGCATCGACCCGTTCGTAATTTAATTCGGCCAGTCGTAGTTGTGCAGCAACCTCTTTTTCTTGGGCACGCGCCAGAGACAGTGCGGCGCGCTGCTGTCGAGTATCGAGTTCACCCAATACTTGACCGGTAGTTACAAAGTCGCCTTCCTTTGCTGTGAGGCTCGCGAGCACGCCCGCCACCTCAAAGCCCACATTACTGTCGGTCGCGGCCTCCACGACGCCAAGAAAGCGAGTCGTGACGGAGTAGCTCTCCTCGAGGTTGTAGGGCGTCACCTTCACGGGTAAAGGTTGTGCCTCGCTGGAGATCGTGGGTTTTACGTTGGCTTCTATTGCGTTTGAGCCAAAAATGACGATACCCGCAGCGCCCAAAGCACTGAAGAGTGTTGTAAAGAAAAATCGTGGCGTCATGGTCAAGTCCCATGTTAACAGCATTAACTTATATGTTATCAATATTAACATTGGAGTGCGACTGTGCCCGCTTACTGTCTACGTCGACAATGACTACCATTTATCGCTTATTCACTTGCTTAGGGAGGACGATTTCGAGACACTTTGCGACCTTGCCCAGCGGCAAGCGTTATGGTGGCTCGAACGGTCCCCTCGCAGCGATAGGTAGCGAACCCCGCCAGGCCCGGAAGGGAGCAACGGTAGTTATCAACTCGGGTGCCGAGGTGTGGCTGTTCGAGTCACCTCCATATAACCATCGGGCACACTATGAGTTATCAAGTTCTTGCGCGAAAGTGGAGACCATCCAACTTCTCAGAGATGGTTGGACAAGAGCACGTAGTGAGGGCACTCACGACCGCGTTGGAGTCAGAGCGCCTGCACCATGCTTACCTCTTTACGGGCACGCGTGGTGTGGGTAAGACGACGGTTGCTCGACTTATCGCAAAAAGCCTCAATTGCGAAGAGGGTGTTACTGCAACGCCCTGCGGCGTGTGCGCAAGTTGCGTTGAAATTGCCGAGGGCCGAAGCGTTGACGTGCTGGAAGTTGATGCGGCATCGCGCACTAAGGTTGAGGACACACGAGAACTACTCGATAACGTGCAGTACGCGCCGACACGATCACGTTTCAAAATCTACCTGATAGACGAAGTGCACATGCTGTCCAACCACAGCTTTAATGCGCTGCTCAAAACGTTAGAGGAGCCACCCTCCCACGTTAAATTCTTGTTAGCGACAACAGATCCACAAAAACTCCCAGCCACCGTCTTATCGCGCTGTCTGCAGTTTAATCTCAAGAACATGGTGCCTGGGCAAATAATAGAGCACCTGAAACATGTTTTGAGCGAGGAAAGTGTAAGCTTTGATGACGAATCGCTGGCCCTGTTAGCCCGGGGCGCCGAGGGTTCAATGCGCGATGCCTTGTCTTTGACGGATCAAGCTATTGCCCATGGATCCGGGAAGTTGGTCGGTGATGACGTCCGTGCAATGTTGGGTACGGTCTCGCGTACCAAAGTGTTGGATTTACTCCAGGCCATTTCAACGAGCGATGTGCAGCAGGCCTTAGCCGTGGTTGACGACTTGGCAACACATTCGCCAGATTACTCCGGAGCGCTCGACGAGTTGAGTGGAATTCTTCATCAAATTGCGATTGAGCAGGCCGTGCCAGGCAGCTTAGACGAGGCCTCACCAGAGTTTTCTCGATTACAGGAGCTGGCCAAGCACCTGACAACCGACGACACACAGTTACTTTGGCAAATGGCGGTTGCGAGTAAGCGCGACCTTGTTCTTGCATCGGATCCACGAAGTGGTCTTGATATGGCGGTTTTACGGATGATTGCCTTCCGTCCGGCGGTCATCATTTCTGATGCTCACGAGGCACCCCCAGCAAAAAAGTCTGAACCACCGGTGATGCCGGTGGCGACTCCGGTACCGTCAACTCAGGTTGCACCAACAGCCTTGGGACGCTCTGATTTACCTACTGATGCCACGGCGTCAGACTCATCTGTCGTGCCGCCATCGAGCGCTTCCGAGCCCGATTCGGCTATCGGCGGTAACCGAGTTAGTGGTGATAACGCCGCAGTAGGTGGCACGCATGCTTCGAACCGAAATCACGGTTCGAGGCCATCTGGAATCTCTGAGGAGCCCAACGCTGAGAGCGTATCGCGTGCTGAGGAAAAACCTGCGGTTGTCGTGAAAGATAATGACGACTCCGATCGCTGTGTCGAGCAACAGGCAAGCCCAATTCCTGAGGGCGCTAAAGCGCCTGACGATGACTTGCCAACGCCAGGCTCTTGGCCCGACTTCTTTAACGGCTTGGACCTCAAGGGCGTGATACACAACGTTGCGTCGCATTTCGAGCTCATTAAGACCTACGACCGAACGCTTTGCTTTGCCATCGCTCAAGATAATGCAACCTTGTATAACGAGCGACATCAGCGAGGCTTGGCGTCTGCCATGGAAGAAATGCTCGAAGATGCGGTTGAGGTGCAAGTGTCAATTGCAGCGACGAGCGACAATACACCGGCGAGGCATCGTGAAATTCTAGAGCAGCAGCGTCTGCAGGCCGCTCAGACAGCGCTGGAGGAAGACGATTGTTTGTCGGCACTACTCGTTGATTTTGATGCCGTCGTGATACCTAATTCGGTTAAGCCGCCGCTGACAGAGCTATGATGCAAGGAGCGATGTCTCAATGAAAATGAGTCCCGCAATTCAGGATTTAATCGATGCTTTACGTCATCTCCCTGGCGTGGGCCCCAAATCTGCGCAGCGTATGACGCTCCACTTATTGGAAAGAGATCGAGAGGCAGCCGAGTCGTTGGGCGAGGCTTTGTTGGCCGCGCTTTCGCGCGTCCAGCAATGCCAGCGATGCCGGAACTTTACCGAGCTCACCATTTGTGAGATCTGCGGTGATCCCAAGCGGGACGATTCACTCCTGTGCGTTGTTGAGACACCGGCCGATGTTCTGGCGATTGAGCACACCGGAAGTTACCGCGGGCTTTATTTCGTTCTTATGGGGCATTTATCACCCCTCGATGGTATTGGCCCAAAGGAGCTAGGTTTGGACAGCTTAGAGGTTCTGCTCGAGCAAGAGACAATAAGCGAGGTTATTTTGGCAACGAATCCAACGGTCGAGGGTGAGGCCACCGGGCATTACATTGCTGAAATGGCGAATCGCAATAAAATCCTTGTGAGCCGGATTGCCCACGGTGTTCCCCTGGGTGGCGAACTCGAATATATCGACGCAACGACACTTGCTCATGCATTGGGCGGCAGAAAAGTGGTGAGCCCAGAATGACGTTTGAATTAATTACATCCGATAGGCGACTCAATGAGGTTCTTGCGGAGCACGAAAGCGAGCGCTTCGTTGCTGTCGACACGGAGTTTCGGCGGCGAGATACGTTTTATCCGCAAGTTGCCTTAGTTCAGCTTTGCTGGAGAGATGTTTCATATCTACTTGATCCTACAGAGCTTTCTGACTTTTCCGGACTCAAGGTGCTGCTGTTAAATGAGTCCATCGTCAAGCTTTTACATAGTCCAAGCGAAGACTTAGAAGTATTTGCCCACTGGCTCGGCATCCTTCCCACGCCACTCTTCGATACACAGCGGGTGATGGGGTACCTCGGATACGGCTTTGGCGTTGGCTACCGGCCGATGGTTGAGCAGTTTGTCGGCGTTGAAATATCAAAGGAGGAGACCACTTCAGATTGGTTGAAACGTCCTCTGACTGACAAGCAACTCAATTATGCAGCGCTTGATGTAAGCCATCTGCGCAAGATCGGTGAGGATCTGCATGACGAGGCAGACGAATCTGGGCGACTCGCTTGGGTTTATGAGGATACCGCTAATCAAAAACCGGGTGGCAGGGGCGTTGCGAGCAAATTTAAGTCGGCTTGGAAGTTAAGTACCAGTGAGCAGGCCATACTTGCGGCGCTTATTGCTTGGCGAGAAGGTGAAGCGCAACGCCTAGACAGGCCTCGGACTTGGATTTTACCCGATAAGGTCATGGTAGCACTCGCTCGCCGAGCGCCCGATCATATTTCACAACTTAAGCAAATAGAGGGCCTTCAGGAGGCGATTATTCGCAAGCGTGGCGAGAAGCTAATCTCGATCATTTTGGAGTCGCTCGGCGGCTCCACGACCGAGGTGATCTGGCCCGCGCCCGCGCGAGGGATCGAGCGAGATTGGATCGTCACTATGACGGAGAGAGTCCAAGCACTCGCCGATGTGCTGGGTGTTGCGCCTCAACTTTTGTTATCGACACGAGACTTTGAGTCGCTTATTCAGGCAAAAAAGCAGACGATCCCCTTACCGAAAGAGCTTTCGGGATGGCGGTACGAAATTATCGTGGCTGAGTTACTCGAGTCACTTAACACCGCCACCGCACCAACGAGCTAGCCCCTTTACGTGAATACGCGAGCCGAGGACGCTGGTGCCAGCACCAAACATCCAGAACCCAAAAACTATGCCGATCTCATTGCCATGGCGTGGCCCTTTATTTTGGCAAATGCGTCGGTACCGTTATTGGGGCTTGTCGATACGGCTGTTATCGGGAATACAGGATCGGTAGTAGATCTTGGGGCAATAGCCCTCGGCGCACTGATTTTCTCATTCGTTTACTGGAGCTTTGGTTTTCTTCGCATGGGGACGACCGGGTTTGTTGCGCGGGCATTTGGCGCGGGCGATGAAGAGGAGGTGCGAGTAATTTTTGGGCGGGCCTGCCTAATGGCACTCGTGGTGGGAGGCACACTTCTTCTACTGCAGTTACCGATTGGCACACTTAGTTTTGCACTCTTATCTGGGGATGAGGGGGTCGAAAGTGTGGCAAAGACATACTTCTTTACGCGAATTTGGGGCGCACCTGCGACGCTCGTCATCTTCGTCATTATGGGCGTGTGGATCGGCTTGGGCGAGCCTCGAGAGCTTCTGAGGTTGCAGGTCTTTCTCAACGCCCTGAATATGCTCCTCGATATTATCGCTGCGGGCGTACTCGGGCTTGGCGCCCAGGGAATTGCCATAGGAACCGTGATTGCCGAGATAAGCACCTGTCTCATTGCGTTCTATCGGCTCCGAGCTCACCTGAGTCAAGTGTACGAGGCCGGGGACACTGTCAGTGCCCTCTGGCCTTGGCAACGGATCCGTGACTTGTCGGAAATGTCAGCCTTAATCCGTGCAAATATCGACATTATGATACGCACGTTACTACTTGTTTTTGCCTTTGCATATTTTACCAACGAGGCGGCGAAGTACGGTGTGGTTGCCTTAGGTGCAACCCACATTGTGTTGCAAATAATGGCGTTTACCGCGTTTTTCTTAGATGGGTTTGCTTACGTGGCAGAAGCAGAAGCCGGGCAAAGTTATGGCGCAAAAAACAAGCCGTTTTTTGATGCCGCACTGCGCAAAACAACCGTTCTTGCGGGCCTGACGGCGTTTGTTCTGGCGGGGCTCGTCGCCCTCGCAGGTGGGGTTTTAGTGGAGTTAATTACCGACATCGACGAGGTCATTGTTTTATCGAAGACGCTCTTATCGATTTGTGCTGTTTATGTCTTCGCGTCGTTCCCGGCATTCCAACTAGACGGTGTTTTTATTGGAACGTCCAAGACACGAGAAATGCGGGACGCGTCTATACTGTCGGTAATGGTGTTTCTGGCCGCCGTCTGGTGCCTTGGCGATACCCTGGGCCTGCAAGGTCTCTGGTGGGCGATGGTTATATTTGTTGTGGTGAGAGCTGTCACTCTCTCGTTTTACCTAAGGCGAGTTACTGACCGGTTCATTGCGGTAAGCTAATAGGGTTCAAAGGAATAGTTGTATGTTGGTGAGAGTGCTCGCAGGTCAGCGCAAGGCGGATACGTATTTGTTCGTGCCGGCCGATCAGGATGTGGCAGAACTCCCCGAGGCGCTCTTGTCGTTGTTAGGTGAGTTGAGAGATGTCGTGGAATTGGATCTGGTGCCAGAGCGGCAACTGGTCCGATGCTCGGGCAGCGAGGTGCTAGCCGCCATCGCTGAAGTTGGTTACTACCTTCAACTACCACCTGCGGAGTTCGCGCGGTCATGATGACATCGATCAGTTACGTATTCGCCATGGCCATCTACATCGTCGCAGCCTGCGCGGGTGCGAGGCTCATTCACCGCATGCTGCTCTCGGGGCTCTCATACCGACTGGGCTGCGCTTTAACAGGTTTGATCTCGGGGGTGCTGTTGGTGCCCAGTTACGCGTCAAGCGAGGCAGAAACATTGGCGCCTGCCTTGGTCACAGCCTTGTTCAACTGGTTATTTGCCGGTGGGCTCGAAGCAGCGGGTGGCGCACTTATGATGCTAGGCGCCGGTGCAGTGACCGGCGTGATCTGCGGTCTAATTTGGGCGCGGCTGTCTACTTCTCGTCTATAAGCGTACTGATCTCAAATAACGTCCCACTGGGTAAAACATCTCGAAAACCACCACATCATCCGTTAGTCTCACGTCTCGACTGTAGGGAGCTGTAAAATGAAATTCACCGGAACCGAAAACTACGTAGCAACTGACGATCTCCGCATGGCGGTAGATGCCGCGGTTGCGTTGCAAAGGCCACTGCTTATCAAGGGAGAACCGGGTACCGGCAAAACCATGCTTGCAGAGGAAGTTGCCGGCGGTTTGGGAATGAAGCTGATTCAGTGGCACATCAAATCTACGACCAAGGCACAACAGGGCCTGTATGAGTATGACGCGGTGTCTCGACTGCGCGACTCGCAGTTGGGTGGAGAGGGTGTGCACGACATCGCTAACTACATCAAGCGCGGGAAGCTCTGGGAAGCATTTGATGCCGACGAACAAGTGGTTCTTCTTATCGATGAAGTGGATAAAGCCGATATTGAGTTTCCAAATGACTTGCTGGTAGAGCTCGATAAGATGGAGTTCTTTGTCTACGAGACGGGAGAGACTGTTAAAGCGAAGCACCGGCCCATTATCATTATCACGTCAAATAACGAGAAAGAATTGCCTGACGCGTTCTTGCGCCGCTGCTTCTTCCACTTCATTAATTTTCCTGACCGCGACACCATGCGGCAGATTATTGATGTTCATTACCCCACCATTAAGCAAGACCTTGTGCAGGAAGCGCTCGAGGTATTCTTTGAGCTACGCGGAATTCCAGGTTTAAAGAAAAAGCCCTCAACCTCTGAGTTAATCGACTGGCTGAAACTCCTCATGGCGGACGATATTCCGGATGAAGTGCTCAAGAACCGTGATCAGTCCAAAGCAATCCCACCACTTTATGGTGCACTTGTGAAAAACGAGCAGGATGTGCAACTCCTTGAGCGATTGGCGTTCATGCACCGTCGTGAGAGTAATCAGTAAGGGGTAGTTCGATGCTCGTCAATTTCTTTCAGGCGCTAAAAGATGGCGGTGTTCCCGTAACACCAAGAGAGCTATTGGACTTGCTTGCTGCAATGAACAAGCAGCTCGTCTTTGGCAGCATTGACGATTTTTACAACCTGTCCCGCGCGGTCATGGTGAAGGACGAGAAATATTACGACCGGTTTGACCGAGCGTTTGGTCTGCACTTTCGTGATCTGGAGGGGGTCGACGATGTGATCGAAGCCTTAATTCCTGACGATTGGCTTCGCTCTGAGTTCGTCAAGCAGCTTTCGGAGGAAGACAAAGCCAAGATCGAGTCGCTGGGCGGGCTAGAAAAGCTGATTGACGAGTTTAAAAAACGGCTCGAGGAACAGGAAAAGCGCCACGAGGGAGGAAACAAATGGGTCGGTACCGGCGGAACCTCTCCGTTTGGTAATGACGGTTTTCACCCTGAAGGCATTCGGGTCGGCGGACAAGGTAAGAACAAGAAAGCCGTTAAGGTTTGGGATCGACGAGACTTTAAAAATCTCGATGATGGCGTAGAAATTGGTACCCGAAACATCAAAGTGGCGCTGCGTCGCCTGCGGAAGTTTGCACGAACGGGCTCAGCCGATGAGCTCGACCTCGACGACACGATTAGCTCGACGGCTCGAAATGCCGGATTTTTAGATATCAAGATGGTTCCGGAGCGGCATAACGCGGTTAAGGTTTTGCTGTTTCTAGATGTGGGTGGCTCGATGGATCCGCACGTTAAGGTGTGCGAGGAGTTGTTCTCAGCTGCGCGAAGCGAGTTTAAGCACTTAAAGCACTTTTACTTCCACAACTTCCTTTACGATAACGTTTGGGAAAATAATATTCGTCGTCATAACCAGCGCACGGCACTTCATGATGTCATGCACAAGTTCGGACACGACTATAAAGTGGTTATCGTTGGTGACGCCTCTATGTCGCCGTACGAGATTGTCCAGCCAGGTGGCAGCGTCGAGCACTGGAATGAAGAGCCAGGTGCCATGTGGTTAGAGCGTTTACGCGGCACATACGAGAAGTGTGTCTGGCTAAATCCGGTTCCTGAGGATGAGTGGCAATTTACGCAATCTATCTCGATCACAAATCAACTGATGGAACAAAAAATGTATCCTCTGACCCTAGGCGGTTTAGAGGATGCGATGGGCTTTTTGGCCAAATAAACGAGGTTCCACATCCTTCCGACATTGGCTAGACTCAGGGAAATAACAACAAAACTCTGAGGACCCTTGGATGTCTACAAAAAACGTTTTTGCAAGTCTGGTTACCATTGCCATGCTCTCTGCGTGTGGTGGCTCTGACGCGCCTGCTGATATTGCCTCCGAGGCGGGTGTGGCTCCAGAGAATGGCGCCGCTGCGGTTGATATGGCACGACTTATGAATGCAGCCGAAGAGCCTGAGATGTGGCTGAGCTACGGCGGTTCCTACGATGAGACACGCCACTCTTCTTTGGCCTCGGTCAACGGAGACACCATTCAAGAGTTGGGCGTTGGTTGGGTTTACACGATGGATAAACCACGTGGCGCTGAAGCCACTCCGATTGTGGTTGACGGGGTGATGTATGTGTCAGGCTCTTGGTCTGTCGTCTATGCAATCGACGCGAAGACGGGTGAGGAATTGTGGACCTATGATCCTCAGGTTTCGGGTGAAGACGCGGCTAAGGGCTGTTGTGACGTTGTGAACCGAGGAGTTGCCGTGCACAACGGCAAAGTATTCGTTGGCGTATTTGACGGGCGCTTGGAAGCGCTTGATGCAGAAACGGGCGCGGTCTTGTGGAGTAATGTCACGGTAGATCAATCCAAGCCCTATACCATCACAGGTGCTCCCAGGGTCTTCAAAGACAAGGTCATCATTGGGAACTCAGGTGCTGAGCTGGGCGTGAGAGGTTACGTGACGGCTTATAATGTCGAAACGGGTGAGGAGGCTTGGCGCTTCTACACCGTACCGAACCCCAACAAAGAGCCGGACGGCGCAGCTTCAGATGCGATCTTCGCTAAGCTAGCAAACGACAGCTGGGGGGATACCGGTGCGTGGACCACAGACGGTGGGGGCGGCACGGTTTGGGACTCGATTGTGTATGACACGGTGAATGATCAGGTGCTGATAGGCGTCGGTAATGGCTCACCCTGGAACGCGTCGGTGCGCGACCCAGAGGGCGACTTCAGTGGCGCGTATGACAACCTCTTTCTCTCTTCAATACTTGCGGTGGATGCTGATACCGGCGCTTACCGCTGGCATTACCAAACGACACCGCGCGATCAATGGGATTACACTGCAACACAGCAAATGATACTCGCTGAGCTCCCAATGGGAGTCGACGGCGCTATGCGCCGTGTTGTCATGCAGGCGCCTAAGAATGGCTTCTTCTACGTGCTGGATGCCGCCGACGGTGAGCTGCTATCGGCAATTCCGTTTGCAGAGCAGAACTGGACAACCGGAGAGGTCGACGAGAATGGCCGCCCCGTCATCGTACAGGAGGCGATCGACCTCGATAATTTTGCTGTTTACCCCGGACCCACAGGTGGTCATAACTGGCATCCCATGTCATTTAATCCTGACACAGGGCTGGTTTACATCCCCACCAATGTTCAGTTGCCTATGGTTTACGCACGAACCGAGCAGGGCGAGAACGCGAATTCTCTTTGGAATATTGGCTACGACTATGCTGCCGGCTGGGCGTTTGAGTTCCCGGAGGGCACGCTGGAATTTACCAAGACACTCGACGGTGGAACATTAGTTGCCTGGGACCCGGTAAAAGGGGCGCCAGCTTGGATGGTGCCATTTCCACAGGCGTTCAACGGAGGCACCTTGAGTACCGACGGTGGCCTTGTTTTTCAGGGTAATAAAGCAGGTGAGTTTGTTGCTTATGATGCAACGACTGGGAGCCGCGTATGGTCCAGTAAGTTGTCGGGAGATGCATCAGCGGCTCCGATGACCTATGAGATCGATGGTGAACAATACGTATCTGTCTTGTCCGGTTGGGGCAGTACGTCGAATCTCATTTACGGTATTGCGCTCGATAAGCCCGTTTCCGCCGAACCCGGTAGGGTGATTACATTTAAGCTGGGCGGCACGGCGGAAATGCCCAACCCACTCGATTACAACGTTGTGGAAACCCCTAAGGCTGCGCTCGCGGGTGATGCAGGATCATGGCAGTTAGGAATGCAGCGCTTCGCCGAAAACTGCATGTTCTGTCACGGTGCCTACGCAATTGGATCTGGTGTATTACCCGATCTCCGGTGGTCGGCTATGGCTGCCAGCGAGCAGTCATGGCAGGCGATTGTCCGGGACGGTGCACTGACCGACACGGGTATGATCGCGTTTGGTGATCGTCTCGATGACAATGAAATTGAGGCGATAAGAACTTACGTTCTGCGCCAGGCCTGGTTAGCAGTAGAAAATGGGAACGCTGAGGCGCCAGACTTGGCGGTGGCCGGCGATCAGTAGACCTCGCGGGCGCTTATTGGCTTAAAAATCCGATAAGCGCTGCGGTTACAGCGACGTTTAGGGATTCAACGCCATTCTTCATAGGTATACGTAGCGACAAGTTCGCTGCGTTTTTTATTGTCTCGGAGGCGCCCTCTGTTTCGCCCCCCAATACGAAAACCGTGCTCGCTTCCTTCTGATGCTCAAAGAGTGACAGCGTCGCGTGGCTATCCATAACGGCGATCTGCACGCCTCGCGCTTTGAGCGCTGTCGCGCAGCTAAATGCCTCCTCACAAAAAACGATAGGTGCTCTGAAGGCTGTTCCAACCGACGCTTTAATGACCAAAGGCCCCAGTGTGGCTACTGATTTTTTTGGATAAAAAATGGCATCAATGCCTGCAGCACAGCTTGATCGGATGATCATGCCGACATTTTGCGGGTTTGTGATGCCATCCAAAAGCAGGGCCTTGAACTTCCTCTCGGGGTTTCGCTCAAAATCCGTCAAAAATATATCGAGTGTGCTGAAGTTAGGGCAGAAAAGGTCCAGCGCAACGCCTTGGTCTTGTTTGCCATTTTTTGAGATGCGGGACAACGCCAGTCGGTCATGGTGAGCGATTGGAATTGACCGATTTTTTGCGGCTGTTTCGATCTCACTTATAATGCCGCCCGGCTTGTTTTTATCGGCCAGGTGCAGGCGATGAGGGTCGAGTGTAGGGTCCCTCAAGGCCTCGAGAACGGGCTTTCGACCATATACAGTGAGAGTTTTCGATAAATCCATGCGCGGCTCAGTTTAGTATTTGGCTGCTTATCACACAAACGAGAGAGGGTAGTTGGCTCAATGAGTCTGACACTATATACGAGTCCGGGTTGTCATCTGTGTGAGCAGGCCGAGGAGATGCTTGATTACTTAGGTTTGGCATTTAATGCGGTCGATATTAGCCGAGATGTGGATCTTATAAGAATTTACGGTGTTCGTATTCCCGTCTTGCAGCGTAGCGATAAAGCTGAGCTCGGGTGGCCGTTCGACACGCTTGATATAGAGCGGTTTTACGCTTAATCCTATTTTTCGCGATCGACTCTGACGGCCAAGACATCGCAGTCTGCAGCGCCCAGAACACTATCGGTCGTGGTCCCCAGTAGCAGCTCTAAACCCCATCTACCGTGGCTGCCTAACACGATAAGGTCGGCACCGATTTGCTTGGCCAAAGTGGGGATCTCATGCTCTGGTCGTCCGCTTCGCAGATGGCAGTGCTGCTCTGGGATGTTCAGGTGTGCTGCCAAGCGAGTAAGGTGGGTGTCGGCCTGCTCGTTGATCTCCTCTTGCAGCTCCGAGGTGTCAAGATGAAGGTCCGCTCCATAAGTGAGTGACAACGGCTCCACAATGTGAAGAACGTGAATTTCCGCCTGTTGATTTCGTGCCAACGTCGCAGCTTTAGTTGCAATTTTATCGGATGTTGCGCCCAGATCGATGGCAACAAGTAGTCGTTTATAAGCCATAATAAAACCTGCGGTATCCCCTAGTAAGCAGAGAATACCGCGCTCGGATTTCCAGCACTAGTAGAGGCGCCTATGTCGATCGTATGGATCTTATTGATTATTGCAGTTGCGATTGCCCCATTGGTGTCTGCGTTACCGTCGGAAGCTCAACGCTATGAGGCGAAGGTCAGGGAGCATGCAATGGACAGGGGGGTTATCGTGAAATTAGGGTCGACCCCGGATATTCCCGCTCGATTTCGGATGCCCTCAGACTTGTCCCTCGTCGCTTACCGGCGAAGACGTGTTGACCGACATCTGTCGTTCGATCATCCCCAAGTTGCGGTCAGGTCATTGGGCGTCTGGTGCAGTGTTCCTCTCGAAAAACCGCTAACAGGAAGTGTGCTATCGCTCCCTGACGGTGCTCACATTGTTGAGCTTAGTGAAGATTATGTCTCGGTTTTCTGGGACGAAAAAGGGAACGTGGAGGCCGTGGATAAGGTCATCACAGTCATTGACTCCTTAGTGAGTGACCACGGTTTTGAATAGCTTTGACATAGGCAAATTCATATTAAGTGCTTGACCTCTGCCCGTCTTTGTCCCGTACACTCCGCCGTCAACGACGATCCTGTCGTCCCTAAATGTCATGTCGGAAGCAAAAGTTAGCTCATGGGTAAATCACTGGTTATCGTCGAATCGCCCGCAAAAGCAAAGACGATCAATAAATATTTGGGTTCAGACTTCATTGTGAAGTCGAGTGTCGGGCACGTTCGTGATTTGCCTACGGCAGGCAGTGCACCGACCTCAGATCCAAAAGAGCGTGCTGCCCAGGCGGCGATTACCCGCAAAATGGCGCCTGATGAAAAGCTAAGATACCAAGCTAAGAAGAAGCGAGAGCAACTTGTGCGACGAATGGGTGTTGACCCTAAGAACGGTTGGGCCGCTCGCTACGAGATATTGCCAGGCAAAGAGAAAGTGGTCGATGAGCTCAAGAAGCTCGCAAAGTCTGCCGACGCTATTTATCTTGCCACCGATTTGGATCGAGAGGGGGAGGCCATTGCATGGCACCTCAAGGAGATCATTGGTGGCGATGACGCTCGTTACCAACGAGTGGTTTTTAACGAGATTACAAAGCGTGCGATTCAAGAGTCTTTTGCTAAACCCACCCAGCTCGATACCAACCGTGTTTATGCGCAACAAGCGCGACGATTTTTAGATCGAGTTGTTGGCTTTGAAGTGTCACCGCTTTTATGGGCAAAGATTGCGCGAGGTCTTTCTGCGGGACGTGTTCAATCCGTAGCGGTACGCCTCATAGTCGAGCGCGAACGAGAGGTTCGCGCTTTCGTCCCAGAAGAATATTGGCAACTTCATGCTGATTTACAGCGAACGGGCGATCCAAGCGTTCGATTTGAAGTGGTCAGATACCAAGGGAAGGCATTCGAACCAAAGTCAGAGTCTGATGCCGCATTGGCGGTGTCGGCCCTGTCAGATGCGGCGTATACGGTGTCTGATCTGGAGGCGCGTAAAACGACGTCACGTCCTTCAGCCCCCTTTATTACGTCAACGCTGCAACAAGCCGCAAGCACACGCCTTGGTTTCAGCGTCAAAAAGACCATGACGCTGGCACAACGCCTTTATGAGGCAGGGCATATTACTTATATGCGAACTGACTCTACGAATTTGAGCAGTGAATCGGTGGCTTCCTGCCGCGATTATATTACCGAGCATTTTTCAGCGGCGTACTTGCCTGACGCGCCTAATCGTTACGGCGCGCGAGAAGGCGCTCAGGAAGCCCACGAAGCGATACGTCCATCCAACGTCCGATTGCGGGCGGAGACGCTAAAAGACGCGGAGAGAGACGCTCAGCGCTTGTACGAGTTGATATGGCGGCAATTTGTAGCCTGTCAAATGACACCGGCACGCTATTTGAGTACGACGCTCACTGTCACTGCCGCTGAATACGATATGACAGCAAAAGGCAGGGTAGTTGAGTTCGACGGATACACACGCGTTCAAACGCCTGTGGCGCGAAAAGGCGATGACGCGATATTGCCAGATTACAAGACAGGTGATGCGCTTATTCTGAGTGAGCTGTTGCCTTCACAGCATTTTACCAAGCCTCCAGCTCGTTACGGTGAAGCAAGCCTTGTAAGGGAGCTTGAAAAGCGCGGCATTGGACGTCCATCGACTTACGCGGCCATTATTTCAACCATTCAAGATCGTGGTTACGTCAAGCTTGAGAACCGCCGATTTTACGCCGAGAAAATGGGCGACATCGTGACCCAACGTCTTCAGGAGAGCTTCGAAGACCTTCTCGATTACGGGTTCACGGCTTCAATGGAAGAGAATCTCGACGAGGTTGCAGAGGGCCGAAAAGACTGGCGTGATGTACTGGATGCCTTTTACGACGATTTTCGCAGCAAGCTTGAGTTAGCAGAAAGCCCGGGCGAGGGCAGTATGCAGGCTAACGAGCCCACCGCGACGGGGATTGCTTGCACAAAATGCGGTCGGCCAATGCAAATTAGGACCGCCAGTACCGGCGTATTCCTAGGTTGTTCGGGTTACAACTTGCCGCCAAAAGAGCGGTGTAAGAACACCATGAATCTGATTCCCGGCGATGAGGCAGTCTCCGCGGATGCTGATGATGAGGCGGAATCACGCTTGTTGCTTAGCAAGGAGCGTTGCCCCAAATGCAATACGGCGATGGACAGTTATCTGATCGATGAGACACAAAAGCTTCACGTGTGCGGTAACAACCCCGATTGCGACGGTTATCTCGTTGAGCAAGGTAGTTTTAAGATCAAAGGCTATGATGGTCCAACACTTGAGTGCGACAAATGCGGTTCTGAAATGCAACTCAGGACGGGGCGCTTTGGCAAGTATTTTGGTTGTACCAATTCTGAATGCTCAAACACCCGCAAGCTACTGCGAAACGGGGAGGCGGCGCCACCTAAAATGGATCCGATTCCCATGCCGGAGTTGCAGTGCGTAAAGGTGGAAGATCATTATATTTTGCGCGATGGTGCGGCCGGTTTGTTTTTAGCGGCGAGTCAGTTTCCGAAACATAGAGAGACGCGAGCGCCGTTTGTTGACGAGCTTCTTGGGCATCAGGCTGAGTTGGACCCCAAGTATCATTTCTTATTGGATGCGCCGCGGGTCGATGATGCGTCAAATCGAACACAGATCCGCTTTAGTCGAAAGACCAAAGAGCAGTACGTCATGACTGAGGTGGATGGCAAGGCAACGGGCTGGAAAGCTTACTTCAATGCATCCGGATGGGTAGCGGAGGGGTCGGGTAAGCCTGCTCCGAAAAAGAAAGCAAAGGCCAAACCACGTGCGAAGGCGAAATCGAAAGCCGCCGCTTCGTCTAAGTCCAAGAAATAAGTCAGAGACCTTAGATTGAGTCAGGCCCAATCCTACGCAAATCACTCTTTGTATATGGCATCAATCATGATTGATGCTTGGCGGCGGGCTGAAACAGCGAAGGAGCAGGCGGCGCCAGCCATCGACGCCGCTTTTGCACCTGCAACGAGACTGCACTTACTCAATGCTTACGGTTGGCAGCTACTTGCTTGTCAACGCGTGGTAAATTTGCCCAACGATCCACCGCACTCAGCACGCGCGCTGCCGTCTCTCGCAGCTGGCATAGCGGTATCACCTGAGGTTCGCGAGATGGCGAACTTGGAGCAAGACGGTTGGCTGGCCGACCTCTTGCAACCCATATCCCCGGGATTGTCCCCTCGGCGTCCAAAAAATGTGTTGGCGGTCACGCGTCAGCAATTTAATTCGGCGTCAGCGGCAGAGATCTATGAGAAGCTTGAGGCCCTAATTGGTCGGGTTGCTGATGCGATTGACGAGTCATGAAACTACCGCGCCTTTGTGGCAAAACCCGATCTATAGTGTTACTGTCGGTAAAACAACACGACATATTGTGAGGTTGTCAGATGTCTACGTCGCTTTTAGAAATTGTTGATTTGGGTGATGGTGAGGTCGTTCTGCAAAGAGCAGACGACGATTCAGAGCCATTAGTGAGCATCCAATTTTCGGAAGAGGCGAGTGCCTATCTCATGGAGAATAACCTCGAAGTTGCAAAGGTTATGATTCAAGCTGGGATTCAAGCGGCAGCAAAGATCGCGGAGATGACTGGTGTAGAAATCGAGTCTTCGGACGCTGCTGAGGCATCTGAGTCGCGAACGCTGCATTAACAAGCGGTTCGCACTACCGGCGGATCACGCCGACACTTATCCCCTCTATCGCGACAGAGTCTTGGCTTAAGTCCAGCTGAATGGGCTCGTAGGCGTCGTTTTCTGCAACCAAGTCAACGCGAGTATCACTGAGCCTGTTCCAACGCTTGACCGTCACCTCGTCATCGATACGCACGACAGCAATTTGGCCTTGTCGAACCTGTGAAGTGCTGTGCACGGCGAGAAGGTCGCCATCGAAGATTCCTGCATCGACCATGCTGTCGCCGCACACCTGTAAAAAGTAATGCGCAGGCGGTGAGAAAAAAGTTGAGCTCAAATCGCAATAGTCCTCAATGTGTTCCTGGGCCAGTAGTGGTGCGCCCGCCGCCACGCGGCCAACAATTGGGATGCCGTTTTGCTCTGTTAGTCTAATACCGCGAGATGTGCCGGCGACTAACTCAATCACGCCCTTTTTGGCGAGCGCTTTTAAGTGCTCCTCTGCGGCATTTGCCGACTTAAAACCGAGTGTTCGTGCGATATCAGCGCGGGTAGGCGGCATGCCGGTTGTGTCGATACTACCCTTGATGACATCCATTACTTGCTGTTGGCGCGCGGTCAACTTTGCCATAGTGCTACTCCTTTCGATTTCCTGATGATAAAGGCAGTATGTATAAATGTACAGTATTGGCCGATCGGGTTTCGATGGGTAGGTTAGGCGTCATCAATTCATTGGAGTCGTCATGGAATCCATTCTCAGTTTTGTTTTGCCCTTGAGTGATTATTTGGGGACTCCCGCGGTCCCAACTGCACTGGTGTCGCTATTGTTACTTGGTGCTGTGGCTCATGTGCTTATTCGAAAGCTTGTCCAAAAGCTGGGTTCATTTGCCGATACGACGGCCGCTCGATGGGATGATGTCGTTTATTACGCGATTTCGCCGCCAGCCGAATGGGCGATGTGGATTTGTGTCCTCTACCTTTCGTTGGGGTTATTTGAACAGGCTCAGAGTCTGCGGATGGGGCTGTTGCACCTCGCCGATACGGGCGCCATATTGCTCATTGGTTGGTTGTTGCACCGGGTATCAGCGGGAATTGAGGCGGAGTTATTAGCGGATCATCGAGGCCCAAAGGGATCCGATGATCGTGCGTCCATTAACGCCGTTGCACGCTTGGCTCGCATTACTATTTGGGTGCTGGTTGTACTGATGGTAATGCAATCTCTGGGTGTGTCAGTGTCTGGCTTGTTGGCCTTCGGCGGCGTTGGCGGCATCGCGGTTGGTTTCGCAGCGAAAGACCTTCTGGCAAACTTTCTTGGGGGTGTCAGTATCTATCTGGATCGTCCCTTTGCCGTTGGTGACTGGATACGGTCTCCTGACCGGAATATCGAGGGAACTGTCGAGGAGATTGGTCTAAGAATGACGAGAATCCGGACTTTCGACCAGCGACCGTTGTATGTTCCAAACTCGACGTTTTCAAGTGTTTCCCTCGAAAACCCTTCAAGAATGACGAATCGACGCATATACGAAACGGTAGGGGTGCGATACGAGGATGCCGCAAAGGTGGCGGACATTGTAAAGGCTGTGCATACCATGTTGCTCGAGCACCCTGACATCGCTCAGGATAGAACGCTCATCGTGAACTTTAACCACATGGGGCCGTCGTCACTCGACTTCTTTTTCTACACGTTCACTAAAACAACCAATTGGGTGGAGTACCACAGCATTAAGGAAAATGTGTTGCTCAAAGTCCTCGAAATTGTCGCAGCACACGGTGCAGAGGTCGCGTTCCCGACCCAAACAATACATCACACACCGATTGAACCTAGCGAGTGATTTGAGCTGGCTCTCGTTCGGCTGTAGACGGCTTTTGGGGCGCCGACTCGGTGTTAATGAGCCCGCGAGTTAGGCTGTCGATGTCTCGGCGCACACGCTGGGCCTCACCGAGCTCAAAAAGCTCAGCGTACGTGAGTTCCCGCCAAACTGCGGCGACTTGTATGACGGGGTGGTCAATGTACCTCACATAACCCTCTCTCAGGTCGCGCTGGTCCATAAGCGCAATTGCGTGTTTCGGTAACGCCGCTACCACGGGGTCTTCATCCTCCGTCGTCACCGTGTCAATCGGCTCAGGTCTGAGAGTATTTAACCCGGTCGTGATATCAATGAACTCTACTGTCGGCTCCTCAAGCACCTGAGTGATTACCTGCTCAGGCTCAATTAGCAGGACGCGCGTAGGCGGGGCAGGCAGCGCAAGCGGGGGTAACTTTTGGGGCAGATAACTCCCCGTTGTGTTGGTCCACAGGTTGGTGGCCAAACGATACTCACGCGATGAAGCCGAAGGCCCGTTAATTTGCAGCGTCCCCTGAATATGAGGTTCCCTGTCGCTCTGAGTCCATTTATCCACGACAACCGCATCGCTTTCGGCACTTATGGGTTGTAGCCAAGATAAGACAGAGACTGGCGCTCTTCCCGTGTCCTTCTCAAGTTTTCGCAAACCGGGTTTGAGTATTTCATAAGGCATGAGTTGATAGCTTGCCGGCAGAGGCGGCGGCGTTGGGTCACCGGCAAGCGCTTCGCTATCCGATGGTTCCTCAGTTTCGAAATCTGACAACCAGTCGATACCGCCCCCTTCCGCGCTATCTTCGAGACCGGGGAGGGCGGTTTCGTCCCCACTTGAAAGCCCACTAAAGTCTTCTCCAAGTCCATCGATGGCAAAAAAGTTCTCTGACTCATCAGATGTCTCGTTGCGGCCATTTTCTGCAATCTCGATGCCCGCTTCATCGATCTCAGTGTTGGGTACTGTCAGTCCCTCTGATGAATCTATTCCTGATAACGCATCAGCGCCACGCTCATCGCTGAGCGGACGGCGATTCATAGGGTCGGCGACAGCAGTTGCTGGATCGGGTATTTCGTTTGGTGAAAACGACCCTATGTTCTCGTTTCCACTCAGCGTGGCTAGGTTCTCTAGGGGAATCTGCCCTGTGCGCTCGACGCTGTCGTCCTCTGGGCTCTCATCTGAGGTTTGGCTACCCAGCTGAGGCATCTCCGCTACGCTGTTTGTCAAACTCTCCGCTCCGATACGGTCCTTCAGGCTCGCGTATTTCGCTGTCTCGGGTTGTGCAGAGGGGAGAGTATCGGCCGGCTGAAAGTCGCTATCTGAGCCTCCTGCTGCGTCGTCAACTAGTGTGACCCCCATTGCCCCGTCGATTGTCGGCTCAAAGTCTGAGGCCGCATTAAATAGCGGCTCAATAGCATCACCAACAAGACTTTGCTCTGCATCTGAGGCGTTAACCAGCATCGATTCTGTTGCTGGTGCTGGTGCTGGTACTGGCGCAATGACGATAGACCCATTCGGATCTATTTTTACAGCTTCCTCACCCCATTGATCCATTAGGGTCTTTATCTCGTTGTAGTCAGTCAGCCAGCGTTTATTAGGGGGATAAGATAGGCTTGGCTCGACAGCCCAAAGTTCGGATGCCAACGCCGTCGAACTGCTATCAACGAAAATGGCGACTTCGATATGCATCCAACCAGAGGGCTCGTCACTGTTGTCAGCTATGGCGGCCAGCGGTTCGTCGATACTTTGGCTTAGCGTATTGAATGAAACGGTGAGCAAGGCGACGCTCGCGGCTATCTTGCCTACTGAAGATCGGGGCATGCTTTTTCCCATCGCTGCAAAAGGTCGTCCACGTAGTCTTTTCTCTCGGCAACGCCGTCTAGATTTTTGACGAATCGCAACGTGTCGGATCCCCCTAGTTTGAATTCCTTGGGGTTGCTCTGTAACAGTTGTATCAACGCATTTACCGGCACTGGCGTCGATTCCTCAAACTTGACGCTACCACCTACGGCGCTCACGTCAATATTTGATATGCCGAGCCGCTGCGCACGAAGGCGAATTTCCGCTTGAGCGAATAACTGTTTTGTGGCGTCGGGTAATAGCCCGAAGCGATCGATCATTTCGATTTGTACTTCGTCGAGCTGATTCTTGGTTTTTGCCTGAGCAATGCGTTTGTATAAAACCAGCCTAGTCGAAATATTTGGCAAGTAATCATCTGGGATGAGTGCCGGCACATGAAGTTTTACCTCGGTACCTGTATCAAGCGGGGCGTCCACGTCAGGAATTTCACCCTTACGCAGTGACTCAACCGCGCGATTTAGCATTTCAAGGTACATCGAAAAGCCAACCTGCTGGATCTGTCCCGATTGCTCGTCGCCCAATAATTCTCCGGCGCCGCGTATTTCTAAGTCATGGGACGCCAGCATGAAACCGGCACCTAATGCGCCTGCTGATTCAATCGCCTCAAGGCGTTTTTCGGCATCACTGCTCAACCCTGTCCTGGGAGGCGTCAATAGGTAGGCATAGGCCTGATGATGAGAACGTCCAACACGGCCGCGAAGTTGGTGTAGCTGAGCAAGGCCAAACTTGTCGGCCCTCTCGATGATGATGGTGTTGGCGTTGGGGACGTCGATCCCAGTTTCTATGATCGTGGAACAAACGAGCACGTTGTGTCGCTGGTGGTAAAAGTCGGACATGACTTTCTCAAGCTCTTGCTCGCGCAACTGGCCATGTGCCACCCCAAACGATATATCAGGCACCAGCTCGCGGAGCTTTCGAGCCGTCTCCTCGATGGTCTTCACTTCATTGTGAAGGAAGTAAACTTGGCCCCCACGAAGCGTTTCGCGCAAAATGGCTTCTTTGACTAAGCCAATATTTTGCTCGCGTACAAACGTTTTAATCGAGAGGCGTTTGGCAGGGGGCGTCGCAATGACAGACAAGTCCCTTAATCCGCCCAGGGCCATGTTGAGGGTTCTGGGAATAGGCGTGGCGGTCATCGTGAGAATATCGACTTCAGCCCGGAGTGCTTTGATCGCTTCTTTTTGCTTTACACCAAACCGATGCTCCTCATCGATAATGAGGAGGCCAAGATCAGAGAAGCCGAAATCGGTCTGCAACAACTTGTGCGTGCCCACTAAGATGTCGATGTCACCTGCCTGAAGTCGTCGAGTGATATCTCGAATATCTTTTGCTGTTTTAAATCGCGAGACGACTTCGACAGTGATCGGCCAGCCGGCAAAACGATCGTTGAAGTTTTTAAAGTGCTGCTGGGCAAGCAATGTGGTTGGGACAAGAACAGCGACTTGCTTGTGATTGTGGGCTGCAATGAAAGCGGCCCGCATGGCAACCTCCGTCTTGCCGAATCCAACATCTCCGCAGACCAAGCGATCCATCACTTTCTCAGCGCACATATCCGCTTTGACCGACTCGATTGCAGCGGCTTGATCAGGCGTTTCTTCAAAACTGAAACCGGTGCAAAACTCATCCCATGCTGCGTCATCGAGTTCGTGCGCATATCCGACGCGCGCCTCTCGCTTTGCATATACCTCAAGTAATTGCGCGGCAACGTCTGACGCTTTTTCGGATGCTTTCTTTCGGGCCTTAACCCAGTGCTCTGTGCCCAGTCGGTGCAGTGGCGCCGTATCTTCATCACCACCCGAATATCGGCTAATGAGGTGCAGAGAGCCGACGGGCACGTACAACTTGTCATCGTTGGCATACTCGAGCAGCAGAAATTCCGCATCGTGCCCGTCAATCGTTAGCATCTCGAGACCGGTGTACCGACCGACGCCGTGTTCTAGGTGCACAACCGGCACGCCCGGGCGAAGCTCGGTGAGGTCACGAATAATGACCTGTGTATCGGTTTCTTCTTCGCGCTTTCGTCGCCGCTTCTGAGCGACGCGTTGACCGAATAACTGATCCTCAGAAATGAGCGCCGGTCCGTTGGGCGTTGTAAACAGCTCGCGACTAATGTCGGTGACAGTGATGCCAAAGGTCGTACCGCTCTGGTTAAACTCGCTCCAACTCGAGACAGCGGTTGGTTTGAGCCCCTCCTTATTTAAGGACTCAAGTATGATTTCACGACGTCCTGCACTTTCGACACTGAGTAAAACAGGTGAGTCGTGGGACTCAAGCAACACAGAGAGTTTTCCTACGCCTGACACGTTGCGGTAATTCTCAGTCGCTGAGAAGGGCTCAGGTCTGTAGTCACCGAGTTGATAATGGAGCGAGGCATCGGTGTTGTCTCTAAATTCAATTGCGCAGTAGTCCCCGAGTCGCGCGTACAACTCCTCAGGAGCGATAAACCCGCGGGGCGGCGGGACCAATGGTCGTCTGGGATCAACACCGTACTCTTCGTATCGATTATTCACCTCTGCCCAAAAGCGTTTAGCAGATGCAAAATTATTCCCAACCATGATCAGTGGAATGTCGCTGGGTAAATAGTCGAAGAGCACTTCGCACTCGTCAAAGAAGAGCGGCATATAGTACTCCGCTCCTTGAGGCGCGCGGCGCTGACTGATATCCGTAAACACGCTGCATTTTTCTGGATCGCCCTCAAAGCTGCGATACCAGTCAATTTTGAAGCGCTCGATTGCATCGGTATGAAGGGGGTATTCGCGCGCGGGCAATAAGTCTACCTTCTCCAGCCGTTCGGTTGTTCTTTGAGTATCCGGGTCGAAACTTCTGAGCGTTTCTATCTCGCCGTCAAACAGATCAATGCGAAGTGGCGCATCGCTTCCCATGGGGAAAACATCAAGCAGTGAGCCGCGCGTAGCAAACTCTCCATGCTCATAAACGGTATCGACGCTTCGGTAACCGTTCTTGGTGAGATTGCGAGTAAAGCGCTGAAGATCCAGTTCTTCTCCAATAGCCAAACTCAAAACGCCCGTCTCGATAAAGTGTCGGGGAGGTACGCGATGCATTAGCGTTGTTATCGAGACGATAACAATGCCCTCCGTGAGCGAGGGAAGGCGGGAAAAAGCCTTCAGTCTGTCGGAGATAATGTCTTCATGGGGGGAGAAATTGTCGTACGGAAGGGTTTCCCAATCCTGAATTAAAAGGGTCTCTTTTTTGTCGTCCATGAAAAAGGGCAATTCAGACGCCAAAATATGCGCAGCCGCAGTATTTTCAGTGATAACGAGAATCAGTGGGGTCGTTTTTGCGAGCTCAGCAACGAAGTGTGACTGCGCAGCACCCGTTACGGGTCCAATGGCGGTGCGCTTACCTGTTGCGTTTGGCCAAGGCAGCGTGGATTGGATGTCAAAAAACGAGGTCATGATTGCTCCTACTGGGGACGCGGATTTTACGTGTCACGTTGGTCGCTTACTAGGGCTGAACGGTTGCTGTTCGGGTGGTCTGAGAGCGATAATCCAAAAACACTCACACGTTGGCCATTCAACCGGCCAAAAACAAAAGGAAAAAGCATGGCGCCCCAAAGAAAGCGTCAGCGTCCTGACGATTATTTCGTAGATTGGAAAGAGCGAGAAGCTCTGGCTGAATCCATGATCCCTATCGTCGGAGCACTGGCACGTGAACAAAATGTAAAGTGCTACATTTATGGGAAATCTCTCGTAAACCTTAGCGTACTAGACATCATGAAAGCCCATCGTTGGGTACGTCAGGTTGAGGATAACGAGCTCTCTGAGTTTGAGACTATTCGAATTCTCGAAGCGATGGCGAAACTTCATCTCGGACCGTGTCACATTGATATCGGTCGCCTGTCGGTTGAATATTTTGATAAAGAGCAGGGCGAAGGTGCGTCCTTGGACGACTTCGTTGCGAGCCGCCTGTCACACCTTCTTGATTCGGGCGAGCAAGCAGAGGGGCCCGTTGATGTTGTTTTGTTCGGTTTTGGTCGGATCGGACGCCTCATGGCACGCATACTCGTTGCCAAGACAGACGGTGGCGACAATTTACGGTTACGTGCAATCGTTGTTCGTAAAGGCAGTGCACCCGACGACCTCGTGAAACGAGCAAGTTTGCTGCGACGAGACTCGGTGCACGGCGTGTTCCAAGGGACTATTAGAGTTGACGAAGAGCGACAGTCGTTCGTTGCCAACGGTAATGAGATAAAGGTCATATACGCAAACGCGCCTGAGGATGTCGATTACGAAGCGCATGGCATCAGTAACTGTCTTGTCGTTGACAATACGGGTGTTTGGCGTGATCGCGCGGGCCTCTCGAGACACCTGAGCGCGAAAGGTGTCAGTAAAGTGATTTTAACCGCGCCCGGTAAGGGCGATATCAAAAACATTGTCGCGGGTATCAATCACAACGAGATCGACGCTGGCGATGAGGTGCTGTCCGCTGCATCGTGTACGACAAACGCCATTGTTCCGCCCCTTAAGGCCATTCATGATCAATTCGGCATCGAGTCGGGACATGTGGAAACCGTTCATGCGTTTACCAATGATCAAAACCTTATCGATAATTATCACAAGGCGGACCGCAGAGGGCGCAGTGCGCCGTTGAACTTAGTGTTGACTGAGACAGGGGCCGCAAAAGCCGTTGCAAAGGTGCTGCCTGAGTTAACAGGTAAATTGACCGGTAATGCTATCCGAGTGCCGACACCGAATGTTTCGATGGCGATTCTTAATGTCACGTTATCCAAGGATACGACGAAGGAAGAGCTGAACGAGTTCATGCGGCAGACGGCCCTACACAGTGAGTACAGAAAACAGATCGATTTCTCGAACTCGCCAGAAGTTGTCTCTACTGATTTTGTGGGATCTCGCGCAGCCTGTGTCTTCGATGCACAAGCGACCATCGTCAATGGCCGACACGCCGTGTTATACCTTTGGTACGACAACGAATACGGCTACAGCTGTCAGGTTTACCGCGTTTTAGAGAAAATGGCTGGCATCAAATATCCTACCTATCCACCGACGGACAGGGGTGGTCTCTGACAACTTAATTCAATGGTCATTTGAATTGCAGAGAGTTGTGGTAACTCGGCGCCAGCTTGGTTAGAATTCGCGGCGCCGGGTGTATATAAAACTGAGCTGAAAACAGCCGCCGGCAAACCTGTAGTTCACTTCGCTGGGGGGAGTGGCCACTCACATCAGGCAGCGCCTGATCCGCTTCAGTGCAAGCTGACTACATGACAGCCAGCGGAGGCGCGTGCGCGCGATATGCGAACGATGATAGGGAAAGGCATGATTAAAATTCGCCGGGGACTCGATATCCCATTGGCCGGAGCTCCAGAGCAGTCAATCGCTCGTGAGTTCTCGCCACGAAATGTAGCACTCGTTGGAGCCGACTACATTGGTATGAAACCAACCATGGCCGTGTCAGAGGGCGATATCGTCTCTAAGGGCCAAACGCTATTCACAGACAAAAAGTGCGAAGGTGTAGCCTACACGGCGCCGGCATCTGGCAGGGTTGCAGCCATCAATAGAGGCGCGCGACGAGTCTTTCAATCGCTTGTGATTGAGATCGACGAATCTGTCGAGCCTAAGCGCTGGGATGCGGTTGCGCGCGAGGCCATCGCGTCACTTACCGCCGAGAGCGTGAAATCGCGGCTCCTTGAGTCGGGTGAATGGACGTCACTGCGAGTGCGTCCCTTTAATAAGGTAGCTGACCCATCAACTGAGCCTGCGGGCATCTTTGTGACAGCGATGGATACCCGTCCTCATGCCGTGAATCCAGACTGGGTGATCGCAGAGAACGCGGATACCTTCGTTGCTGGGCAGGAAATATTGGCTGCACTGAGTGACGCTCCTGTGCATGTGTGCATGGCAGCCGGAAGCGAAGTGCCTGTTGCAGGGCACCAACGTGTTCAGGCAGCCGAATTTTCAGGCCCTCATCCCGCGGGATTGGCTGGAACCCATATTCATTTTCTACAAGGTGCCTCGCTGACTAAGCTGGCGTGGACCATCGATTATCAAGACGTGATAGCGATCGGTAACTTGTTCCTCAACGGAGAGATCGATTCGGCGCGTGTTGTTTCTGTTTCAGGTCCCGCAGTGAGCAATCCCGAAATCGTACGCACCGTTCGCGGCGCTGATATTGAAGCCCTCACGGCAGGCAATCAGGCCGGTGGTGAAAACCGTCTCATAAGCGGTTCTGTTTTGGGGGGGCGCAGTGTGCAGGCGCACTCGGCTTACCTTGGACGCTTCCACAATCAGATTTCCCTGCTCTCAGAGGGCAGAGATCGAGCATTTATGGGCTGGTTATCACCCGGCGCAAAGAAACACTCAGCCATGGGCATTTACCTATCGAGTTTGTTCGGCAATAAGCCACTCGCCATGACAACGACCACCAACGGCTCGGAACGGGCAATGGTTCCCGTTGGCGCCTACGAGCGGGTTATGCCGCTTGACGTGCTTCCCACTCAATTACTAAGGGCGCTTTTGGTGGGTGATACCGAGACAGCTCAGGCCTTGGGGTGTTTAGAGCTCGACGAGGAAGACTTGGCCCTGTGCACCTACGTGTGCCCGGGAAAATATGAATACGGTCCGGTGTTGCGAGACAACCTGGCGAGAATTGAGAAAGAGGGATAAGTCGTGGGATTACGCAGTACATTAGACAATCTTGAGCCTCATTTTAAGCCCGGTGGTAAGTACGAGTCGTGGTATGCGCTCTTTGAAGCTGTCGACACGATCTTTTACAGCCCATCAAGTGTTACCAAGGCTTCGGCACACGTGCGAGATGGCATCGACCTCAAGCGCATCATGATCACGGTTTGGTTTTGCACCTTTCCGGCGATGTTTTATGGCATGTACAACATTGGGTACCACGCCAATGAAGTGATTGCAGCGGGCGGTTACGGTCTAGAGGGTTGGCGAGGTGCGATTGTCGCCAGTTTGGGCGGTTTTAATCCAAACAGCCTGTGGGATAACTTTTTATACGGTGCCGTCCACTTTCTGCCCTTGTACGCGATCACCTTTATTGTCGGTGGGTTTTGGGAAGTCCTGTTCGCGATGAAGCGCGGACACGAAATCAATGAAGGGTTCTTTGTTACCTCGATTCTTTTCACACTCACACTGCCGCCAGACCTTCCGTTGTGGCAGGCGGCGATGGGTATTTCCTTCGGTATTGTGGTCGCCAAAGAGGTGTTTGGTGGCACAGGGAAGAACTTCCTGAACCCGGCGCTGACAGGTCGCGCTTTTCTGTACTTCGCTTATCCAGCACAACTTTCAGGCGATACCGTCTGGACAGCGGTCGATGGCTACTCTGGTGCGACAGCATTGAGCGTCGTAGCAAGCGATGGCATGGCCGGTCTTACCTCAGCCTACACTTGGTCAGAGGCGTTTTTGGGCGCGATGCCAGGTTCAATCGGTGAGACTTCAACGCTTGCGATCATGATTGGCGGTGGCGCGCTACTGCTTATGGGGATCGCGTCGTGGCGTGTCGTGGCTGGCTGCTTCGCCGGCATGATTGGCTTCTCACTACTGCTTAATGCGATCGGTTCCGATTCAAACCCCATGTTTGCCATGCCTTGGTACTGGCACATGGTCATAGGAAGCTTCGCATTCGGTGCATTTTTCATGGCAACCGACCCCGTTTCCGCTGCCATGACCAACAGCGGGCGATGGGCGTACGGTGCATTGATCGGCGTTATGTGTGTATTGATCCGTGTTGTTAACCCCGCCTTCCCCGAGGGGATGATGCTCGCCATCCTATTTGCGAATCTGTTTGCTCCGCTTTTTGATAATTTCGCGGTGCAAGCCAATATTAAAAGGAGACTAGCTCGTGTCAGCTAATAACGAGACGCTGTCCCGCGTACTTACGGTCGCTCTTGGACTCTGTATTGTCTGCTCTGTCGTCGTGTCTACAGCGGCGGTTGCCTTGAAACCGCAACAGGAAGCCAACAAGGCCAGAGACCTAAAGCGCAACATATTGATGGCCGGTGGTTTGTACGATCCCGAGCGATCGGTAGAAGAGCAGTTCGAAACGATCGAAGCCCGCGTGGTTGATCTAGACACCGGCTTGTTTGTCGATGATGTCGACCCGGAAACCTTTGATCAGCGCAAATCATCGAAAGATCCCTCGCAGTCACGGGCATTGAGTGGCGATGAGGATCCAGCAAAGATCATTCGGCGTGAGAATCGAGCTGTGGTTTACCTCGTAAACAACGGAAACGGTGGTCTCGACCGCATCATCTTGCCTATTCATGGATACGGTCTGTGGTCGACGCTCTATGGCTTTGTGGCGCTAGAGTCTGACGCCAATACCATTGTCGGTCTCGGGTTCTACGAGCACGGAGAAACGCCTGGGCTCGGTGGCGAGGTTGATAACCCAAGCTGGAAAGCAAAGTGGTCGGGCAAGCTTGCTTACAAAGAAGGCGACGTTGCCATTACTGTTCTGAAGGGGACGGTTAACCCTGCGTCTGCAAACGCGCAATGGCAGGTCGATGGACTCTCTGGAGCAACGCTGACGACAAAAGGTGTAAGCAACCTAGTTCAATATTGGCTCGGGGACGACGGCTTTGCGCCGCTTCTCGGTAACCTGCGCGGAGGTAATGTGTAATGAGTGTTCGCGAGACCTTATTTTCCCCTGTTATTCAGAACAACCCGATCGCGTTACAAATTCTCGGTATTTGCTCTGCCTTGGCGGTGACCTCATCGCTGCAGGTAAGCCTCGTAATGTCAGTTGCTTTGACTGCGGTGACAGCCTGCTCCTCATTCTTTATTTCGTGTATCCGGAGCTACATTCCATCGAGCATTCGTATCATCGTTCAGATGACCATCATTGCGTCGCTGGTTATTGTGGTCGACCAGATTCTCAAGGCTGTTGCCTACGATATTTCTAAGCAACTCTCGGTATTTGTCGGTTTGATCATTACGAACTGCATCGTTATGGGTCGTGCAGAAGCCTTTGCGATGAAGAACCCACCGGTACCGAGCTTTTTGGATGGTTTGGGTAACGGGCTAGGTTATTCCTTTGTACTGATCGCTGTGGGCGTAGTTCGTGAACTCTTCGGTGCTGGCTCCTTGATGGGTATTGAGATCCTGCCAGTGGTCACAGAAGGTGGCTGGTATAACCCTAACGGCCTGCTGCTGCTTCCACCGAGCGCTTTCTTCCTCATTGGCTTCCTCATCTGGGCAATTCGAGCGGTGCAAACAGAGCAAGTTGAAGAGCCTGAGTTCAAAATTGCCAAGCACACAGCCGCAGAGGAGAGTGCGTAATGGAACATTATTTAAGCCTCTTTGTGCGGGCGGTATTCATTGAAAACATGGCCTTGGCGTGGTTCTTGGGCATGTGTACCTTCCTCGCCGTCTCCAAGAAAATTTCTGCTGCGTTTGGTCTGGGTATCGCCGTGGTCGTGGTTCTCACGATTACCGTCCCCGTAAACAATCTGATTTACCAAAATCTGTTGGCGGAGGGCGCCTTGGCCTGGGCGGGCTATCCTGATCTCGATCTGAGCTTCTTAGGATTGCTCTCGTATATCGGCGTTATCGCAGCGATGGTCCAAATTCTCGAGATGTTCCTCGATCGGTACGTTCCTGCGCTGTATTCTGCGCTCGGTGTTTTCCTTCCGCTCATCACAGTGAACTGCGCGATTTTGGGTGCATCACTCCTGATGGTTGAGCGAAGCCTCGATTTTGGCGAGAGCGCTGTGTTTGGGTTCGGTGCGGGCGTCGGCTGGGCACTGGCAATTGTTGCGCTGGCAGGGATTCGTGAGAAGTTGAAGTACAGCGATATTCCCGATGGGTTGCAGGGGCTTGGCATAACCTTTATCACTGTGGGATTGATGTCGCTTGGCTTCATGTCCTTTGGTGGTATCGATATTTAATTGGCTACATAAGCTCTAGGAGAGATCTGTGTATACAACTATTTTCTTTGGCGTTGGCATGTTTACTGCCGTTGTTGTCGCCTTGGTGATGGTCATTCTTGCAGCACGCAGTAAGCTGGTTGCAAGCGGCAATATCAGTATCGAAATTAATGGTGAGAAGACGATACAAGTCCCAGCGGGCGGCAAGTTGCTGCAGACGCTAGCGGATGCTGACTTATTCCTCGCCAGTGCCTGTGGTGGAGGTGGTACTTGCGCACAGTGCAAATGTGTCGTCTCCGAAGGGGGCGGTTCTTTACTCCCAACGGAAGAAAGCCACTTCACGCGTCGAGAGGCGAACGAAGGTTGGCGGCTGTCTTGTCAGACACCTGTCAAACAGGACCTGAAAATAGAGATTCCGGAAGAAGTCTTTGGTGTTAAGCAGTGGGAGTGCACAGTTGAATCCAACGACAACGTGGCCACCTTTATTAAGGAGCTAGTGCTTAGACTTCCAGAGGGCGAGACCTGCGACTTCCGAGCGGGGGGCTACGTACAGCTCGAGTGTCCGCCGCATGCGGTGAAGTTCTCGGACTTTGAGATCGGTGAAGAGTACCGGGGTGACTGGGAGCATTTTGGCTTCTTCAAACTCGAGTCCTCTAGTCCAGACACCACGATTCGTGCTTACTCCATGGCTAACTATCCCGAAGAGAAGGGCGTCGTGAAGTTCAACATTCGGGTTGCTACTCCGCCGCCTCGAACCGAAGGTTTACCCCCGGGCATCATGTCGAGCTGGGTCTTTAATCTTAAGCCCGGTGACAAGATCAATGTTTACGGCCCGTTCGGAGAATTCTTCGCAAAAGAGACCGATGCTGAGATGGTGTTTATCGGTGGTGGTGCTGGTATGGCGCCAATGCGTTCGCACCTGTTCGATCAGCTACGTCGGATCAATACTGATCGTAAAATTAGCTTTTGGTACGGTGCGCGGTCGCTTCGCGAGATGTTTTACGTCGAAGATTACGACACGCTCGCGGCCGAAAATGACAACTTCGACTGGCATGTGGCGTTATCGGACCCCCAGCCTGAAGATAATTGGGATGGCTTAACCGGCTTCATTCACAACGTGTTGTATGAGCAATACCTGAAGGACCATCCAGCGCCTGAAGATTGCGAGTTCTATATGTGTGGGCCACCCATGATGAACAAGGCCTGCATCGACATGCTCGTCGACCTGGGCGTTGAGCGCGAGAATATTTTCTTGGATGACTTCGGTGGGTAAGCGCCGACCATTGTCAATCACAAGGCCAGCCATCGCGCTGGCCTTTTTGCTTTTTGCTGCTGGTTGCAGTGAGTCATCAAGCACAGAGAAGTTATCGGGCCGTATTTTTGGAACCAGCTGGAACTTAACCTTTCACACCTCACCAGAGGGCTTAACGCCGGACCAAGTTGAGTCAGCAGTAATGGACGCGTTTAAGGTTGTTGATGACAGCATGAACAACTATCGCGACGATTCAACAATCAGTCGTTTAAATGCTCTCGATGCCAATCAAGTCTTTGAGGTTGACTGGGACTTTGCGCTGGTCTTTAACACAGCCCTCGATATTTATTACGCGACCGGAGGCGCCTACGACCCCTCGGTATCGCCGCTCGTCAATTTATGGGGGTTTGGGCCAAAGGGAGTTACGCAAAGACCCTCTGAAGACGCGCTCGATGCACTTGAGCCTATTATTGGTCTCGAAGAATTTGCCTGGGATTTATCAACACGGGCTTTTGTGAAACAACATGCACAAGCCGAGCTCGATTTTTCATCGATCGCCAAGGGCTATGCCGTTGATCTCGCGTCTGACGCACTGCTTGAGATGGGTATTGAGCACTTCATGCTGGAAGTAGGGGGTGAGGTGCAGGTGCGCGGATTGAGTCCTCGTGGTGATCGGTGGCGACTAGCTATTGAGAATCCCGTACCCGCGCGCGCGGGCGCCGTGTATGCGGCGATAGCCGTAACGGACGTTGGTATTGCGACGAGTGGGGACTATCGCAATTTCTTTGTCGATAAGGGCACTCGTTACTCTCACCTTATTGATCCACGAACCGCGCTACCGATAGAGCATGACCTGGTATCTGTCACTGTCGTGCATCCTTCTACGATGGTGGCCGATGCTTGGGCGACGGCCCTTATGGTCGTTGGCACCGAGGAGGCTTTACGCTTGGCTGATCTTTATGAGCTGGGCGTTACCCTGATTTCTCGCGATGGCCAGCAGCTGGTAAGCTCGGACAACGGGGTCATGGCACAGTGGTTAACGACATCAACGGGAGAGGATGCCCTCTAATGATTTTTCTGATTAGTTTTATTGTTTTTGCATTCATTCTTAGCGCTATGGCCGTGGGTGTTATAGCGGGTAGGGCGCCTATTAAGGGTTCGTGCGGCGGCATCGGCGCGCTGGGTATCGATCAATCCTGTGACCTGTGTGGCGGTGATCCTCAGCGTTGCGAAACAGAGACGCGGGACCACTTTGAGGCAAGTAGCTCCGAGGCTGGGGCCAGCAACAAGGCCGATAAGGGTGCGGTTGTTTTCGATCCTGCTGAGCGGTAGGACACTTGCCATTTGAATTAGACATAGCGCAGAGGCTCAGCTTTGGCGCCGGACAGCGATCTTTTACGCGCTGGGTGGCTATTTTGTCCGCGACGGGCATGGCTATTGGTGTCGCGAGTCTTATTGTTGTGCTGTCGGTAATGAATGGACTGGCTGGAGAGCTGACTGGGCGGTTGTTGAACGCGACGCCTCACATTTCTGTAACTCCAGCGGGAACACTGTCTGAGGCAGAAATTCGTGCCACCGATATTGAGCGTCGCTGGGCGGCGGTAAGCGCCTCTCCTTTTTTGAGTCGGCAAGTTATGCTGAGGTCATCCTTTACCTCGGCCGGTGCCGAACTAACGGGTTATGCCTCCGGTCCCTCTGGGCTTTCTGGCGTGACGGTGGTGGGCGGTGATTTGTTATCGGTGTCAGGTGCTGGCTATAACGTCGTCTTGGGTCAGTCGCTTGCGGAGCAGTTGGGAGTTGGCATTGGCGACCAGGTAGACGTCGTTCTTCCAAACTTATCCGTGACCCCCTTGGGTTTATTACCCCGCTACCGAAGGCTCACCGTATCCGCGATTGTTACGGTGGGTGCGTCACCAGATGGAATTCTGGCATGGACCTCCTATGAGACACTCCAGAAATTAGCGAGAGCCGACGCACCCGATGGAGTTCAAATTCGGCTGGATAACCCCGATCGTGCCGGCGCCATCGCTGCGCAACTTAAACTGGAAGCCTCAGAGCCCTCGACGGTCACGACGTGGGCCGATACGAATCAATCACTTTTTGCGGCGATAAGAATGGAAAAGGTGTTGGTGAGTATCCTGCTGTCAGCCCTTATCGGCGTGGCGGCGTTTAGCGTTGTATCGTCGCTAACGATGTCCGTATCTGAGAAGCGATCAGACATTGCGGCGCTTCGTGTGCTTGGACTGACGCCCCTAGGCGTGATGCGTGTTTTCTTATTCCACGGTTTGCTTCTGGCCGTACTCGGCGTTGTGGTCGGCGCCAGTAGCGGGCTACTGATCGCTACCAATCTTGAGTTGGTGATGACATTCATTGAGACGTTATCGGGATGGACACTGTTTGATCCGAGCGTCTATTACATTGGCGGTCTGCCGACTGAGATCCTGTATTCAGATGTTGTAACTATCATCTCAGGGGCCTTAGTGCTCAGCGTTATTGCCGCGATTTACCCCGCGATCAGAGCAAGCCGGGTATCCCCTGTGAATGCGTTGGAGGGTATCAGCCTATGAGCGTTAAGCTAAGTGCACAGCACGTACGCAAGGTGTATGGCACTCACGAAGGTGCTGTAGAGGTTTTAAATGAGCTCTCACTTGATCTTTATGCAGGAGAGAAGGTGGCCATTGTCGGCGGATCAGGTGCAGGGAAGTCGACACTGCTTAATATTCTAGGTGGGCTCGACAACCCCACATCGGGCAAAGTGTTATTGGAGCAAGCCGATCTCTGGGCGTTAAATGAGCTAGAGCGAAGTCAGTGGCGCAATCGTCATCTTGGGTTTGTTTTTCAATTTCACCACCTAATGCCCGAATTCAGTGCGCTGGAAGCCGTAGCGATGCCGGCTCGAATTGGTGGCAAAAGCAAGCAGGTGGCGGTTGATTCAGCAAAACGGCTGCTCGAGGAGCTTGGGCTTGCGGATCGAATGAATCATCGCCCCGCTCAGTTATCTGGTGGAGAACGACAACGCGTCGCTATTGCCAGAGCACTGATAAATCGCCCCACTTGCGTTTTGATGGACGAGCCCACTGGAAATCTAGACCCGGCAACAGCCGAGCAGGTACTTGCACTCATTCACGATCTCACCTTCACCGATACAGCCTTTGTCATCGTCACCCATGATCCGAGAATTGCTGAGCAGATGGATAAACGGTATCGACTGCAGGACGGACAGCTGTGTCCCGAATAGGCACGAATTTGTGGCCCCGCGCTGTCCATTACGAGATGGCTTATCGGCAGTCGTTAGGTGAAGGCCCTGGGTTGTCGGCGTTTTTGTCAAAATTATCAATTGTAGGCATGGTGATCGCGGTCTCTTTTCTCTTGGCGTCACTGTCAGTGATGAACGGTTTTGAACAGGAAATGCGCTTGCGCATTCTTAACCTTGTTCCCCACGTTACCGTTCAAAGCTATGCAGGTACCTCCGATAACCGTGAGACGGCGAAGTATTTTAGTGAAATGCCTTCTGTTGTCAGAAGCCATCGATTTGAAGAGGCTAATGCGCTTTTTTACGCTAATTCGGGGTCACGTGTGGGCCGGCTGGTGTTTGCTGAGGCCGGTGCGCTCGGGCCGTTATCGGAGCACCTCCGACCGAAGGTTGAAGATGTAAAATCGAATGAAATTGTGCTCGGAAGTAAATTGGCCCAAGCCCTCGATATAAAGGTTGGAGAGTCCGTTGTTGCTTTGATCAGCGAGAAGGGCAGTGAGCGTCGGTTTTCACCGTTATCACTCACCTTGGTATCGACGCTTGAGTCTAATACCGAAATTGATCGGGTTTTCGCATTTTCTGCCGCCTCGGCGAGCGTTTACTACACGTCGGCGCCACCACCGGCTTGGGCTATTACGATCGAGGACCCGCTGGATGCCCCTGAGGTGGCGCAAGCGCTTCGCCGGAGCTTGGGTCCACAGTATTGGGTTTCCGACTGGACTCGCTCGTTGGGAAATTTGTATCAAGCTATCCAACTATCAAGGCAGATTGTGGGGTTAATGCTCGTCGCATTGCTTGTCGTTGCGGTATTCAACGTCGTTACGTCGCTCGTGCTCGTGACAGCGGATCGTCGCCCCGGTTCTGCAATGCTACGGACTATGGGTGCAACGCCTGCAGACGTTTTAAAGATTTTCACTATCCAAGGAACGATCATCGGGGCCGGCGGTGCGACAATCGGTGCGGCTCTGGGAGCCATGATTGCACTGGGGATACCCTCTCTCGTAGCGCTTATGGAGAGCGTTAGCGGCCAACCTTTACTCGATACCAGTGTCTACCCACTCGCGTATGTCCCCGTCGATTTGAGAGCAGTCGATTTCATCAGTATTTCAGCCACGGCTTTCGTTCTATCACTCTTGGCCTCTGTGTTACCGGCCATTAGCACATCGCGGTCTTCGATTACCGAATCACTGAGGCAGTCGCGTTAACGGGGGTGGGAGCGTTTACGAGCTAATCGCTTTCGCGCGCGTTCGGTTATTCGTTGACTAATTCGTAGGCGCCACAAGCCATCGGCCATTACATACCCAACAAACGCGGCTGCTACGCCGATCACTGCGCAGCCGAGTACAAACGCGGGCAGGATGCCCAGAAACTCGGCGCTCAGCGGGTATAACCAGTTTACAGCCGTCACATCCAACACCGGTGTGCCTAGCAGGGCGCAACCCAGGAGGTATGCTCCCAAGTAAATGACGGGCATGGTTATTGGGTTGGTTATGAAGATCAGCATGAAGGACAGTGGCACATTTGCGCCGAGGCGGATGGCCAAGAACACGGCGACGAACATTTGCCCTGGGAGCGGTATCATTGAACAAAACAAACCGATAGCCGTCGCTCGGGAAATCGATATTCGGCTGACATGCCACAACTCTCGTCGCTCTAGCAAATTCCCAAAGCGCTCAAGTCCATTGACACGCATGAGGCGCGTCGGACTCAGCAGAAATTTTCGTAATGACCGTTTCGGCATTTCTCTTACTTAGTTATCAGCAATATCAGGGCTTTATCGCCTAAAAAGCCACCAAAGTAGCCAATGCTATGCCCTCTGAACGGTTGATGTGAAGACTGAGGACACGCGCATCTAGTATGAGGCTCCAGCTCAGGTTCTTCCAGCTGCTGTCAGGGAAAATTGCGAACATTCATCCGGGAAAATGACACGTTATTGGTGTATGGGTTCGTATGCGTCGTGGCGCTGTTAACCCCGTCGAATGGCTTTTACGGCGTTAGCCTTGCCATTGCACTGTGTATGACGTGGCGGCAAATACCGACACGAATCACCATCGCGGGTTGCATGGGCTTATTGGTTAGCACAGCTCACGCTCATCACTACACACATTCACAACTCCCTTCCTCTTGTTTTGACCTCCCGATGCAGGCGTCTGGCACGGTGGTGTCATTTGTTGAGCGGCACCAAGGCGCCGGCGAAGTTCCTTATCTAACCTTCGATTTGGCAATTCGATGGTTAGCGGCTGACGATTGCGGCATTGGCAATACCGTTAGAGCTTTCGTTAGCACGTCGCCTGATACGCCCATGTTCAAGTTGGGCGATTCGATTACCGTCAAACTCCGGTTAAGACCCGTGGCGTCTATTTGGAATCGGGCCCAACTGCCCAGAAACATACTGTCATTAGCGCGAGGTATCGCCGCTACGGCCAGCATCAGTGACCTTCAACACATCGAGCATGACACGACGTTGCTAAATGCTCTGCGCCATAACGTAAGTGAGCTCATTACTGAAAATTCGGGCACGGGTGATGCAGAGCGGGTGTTACAAGGCTTGCTACTTGGGCGAAAAAGCGCGATGACACAGGACGATTGGGCGCTTTTACGAGGTATTGGGATCGTTCATGTATTAATTGTGAGCGGTGTCCATGTCTCCTTGTTCGCATTATGGGCTCAATGGCTTTTATCGCTACCAAGGCGTTTCGCACTCTATCCCCGGGACTCTGGGCCTAGTGCATTTTATGCACTCGTCGTGTGCGCGGTAACTGGCGGGTATGTCTTGCTTACGGGTGCATCATTACCGGCACAGCGAGCATTCATCATGATGAGCTTAATAATGCTTATGCGCGCCACGCTGTGGCCTGTTAATCCGCTTTCTGCTGTCGTTCTCGCCGCCGCGATCTTAATTACCATCAATCCCTTCTCGGCCTTAACACCTGGGTTTTGGTTAAGCGTAGTGCTAACCGGTGTCATCCTTGTTGAAACGGAGCGAGTAGCAGTGAATACACTAGGTTCTTGGTTTCGCCTTACTTCGATTATGACCCTTGTCTCATCCCTCTTAAGTCTTGTGTTCTTTGACCAGTTTTCGCCCATTGCACTGCTAGGTAACCTTGTTATAGCACCGATTTTTACGCTGGTCGTGCTACCCGTAGGGCTCCTTGGCGCGGTGTTGGGTGGGGTCTTTGGTGAGCGAGCTGGGTGGGTGATAGAGGGAGTTGCCTATTTGGTATCCGCGGTTTTATCGACAATCAAAGAGGTGATTCCCCAAAACGCGGACGACTTATTGTTATCTGTTTATGTGCATCCCGGTATTTGGGTGTTGGGAGCCCTCATCGGAATGGCGAGTATTTTGAGATCTGCAAAAGCGGTCGTGGCAATCTTGGTCGTTCCTCTGTGTCTAGCAGGCTCCACGCATTTCAACCCAAGAACCGAGGTGGTTATTGCCGACGTTGGTCAGGGCACTATGGGTGTTTTATTTCATGGAGATTTCACCTTGGTTTACGACACAGGGCCTGCTCACGGCTCGGGTGATTCGGCGGCCGAGAGAGACGTCATTCCATGGCTTAAAGCACGCGGTATCCGTCGCATAGATCTCCTTGTGGTCAGCCACAGCGATCTCGATCATTCAGGTGGCTTGGCCGCATTGCGGCAACATTTTGAAATAGCGCGTCATTGGGGCTTTGGTGGAGAAGGTTGCGTTGCGGATCGAAGGCTGAGACTGGCCGACTCACTTTATACACAAGTCATCATGGGCACGGGGCAATCGACGACAACACCAAACGCCGATTCGTGTGTGCTTTTCGTCGAGGCACATGGCACAACGATACTCTTTCCCGGGGATATTCCAGCTCGTGCCGAACTACAACTTATCGCCAGCGGGAGTTTACCCGAGCAAATAGACATATTAGTTGCAGCCCACCACGGGTCAGACACCTCAAGTTCGCAGACGTTTATCGATCGTGTTGACCCTAAACACACCGTGTTTACGACCAAGCAGGCCAACCGTTTCAACCACCCCAGCCCCCAGGTTTTAGGGCGATATCAGGAGAGTGGGGGCGTCCTGTGGGATACAGGCCGTCATGGTGCGGTTAGCTTTAGAAAGCGGCCGGCCAGGAACCTTTCAGCGACAGCTATGCGCATAGGCTACCTGCCATACTGGGCAAAATAGTCGTACTAAAGCATCGCTTGGCTCACCTCTTAAGCAAGGTATACTCAAGGTCGTGCTATGGGGTGTTGATAAATGTTAGACCTAATAATCGCCGGTGGATGGGTGATGCCGCTCATTGTTTGCTGCTCAGTCGTGGCCGTCAGCATTTGTATCGAGCGCTATATCGCCTTAGACCGGCAAAAAATAGCGCCTTCGCATCTCCTTGCAACAGTATGGCGTGACCTAAAACAGGGAGAGCTTAATGCCAAAAAGCTCAATGATCTGAGAGCGAGCTCCCCACTGGGTGCCATCTTGGCCGCGGGAATTAGCAATAGATCGCAAGGACGAGACGTGATGAAGGAGAGCATCTCTGAGGCTGCGAGCCACGTGGTGCATGACCTCGAAAAATACTTAAATTCGTTGGGCACGGTGGCGGCAATCGCCCCATTACTGGGTCTGCTTGGCACTGTAGTAGGTATGATTGATGTGTTTACTCAGATTACGACCGTGGGGACTGGTAATGCCAATGCGCTAGCAGGCGGCATCTCCGAAGCGCTTCTGACAACCGCCGCGGGGTTGATCGTGGCCATTCCGGCACTCGTCATGCACCGTTATTTTACGGGCTTAGTTGACACCCTCGTGGTCAATCTTGAGCGCGAAGCCATAAAGTTGGTAGATGCGCTTCACAGCGGTACGCACCAGGAATACTGAGCATGAAGTTCAAGCGCCAGCGTAAAGAAGCTTTGGCGGTGAATCTAACGCCACTTATCGACGTTGTTTTCTTGTTGCTTATTTTCTTTATGGTCTCAACAAGCTTTACTGACCTCAGTGAGCTTGTCGTTAACTTACCTGAGGCCGATGGCGAGCAAAGGCAAGCAGAGACTAAAGGGCTGGAGCTCGTTATTACGGCAAGCGAAGAAATGTTTCTTAATGGCGTACCGTTTCCAGCTGACGAGAAAAATTTACGGTTAATACTCGTTGAAAAAGCAGGTTCTCGTCGCGATATTCCCATATCAATCATCGCCGATGCCGATACACGTCATGCAATGGTTGTTATGTCGATGGACGCAGTGAGCCAGTTGGGCTTTAAACAGCTGTCTATCGGAACACAAAAACCACTATCGGGTGATTAGCCTTGTCAAATAAGACAAAAAACGCACCAAGTGATTCACAGCTTTATGGGCGACTGTTGAGCTACGCGTTTCAGTACAAAGGGTCACTGATTCTGAGCTTTTTTGGCTTCGTTGTTTACTCACTGGGTAATGTGCTGCTTGCGGATTTAACGCAATTTCTGCTCGACTCCCTCGGCGGCGAACAAATGCTGAGCTTAGGGTTTGTGGCTCAAGCATCACAGTGGGTTTGGCCCGCGGGGGATAAATCTACAACGGACTACGCACGCGTAGCTGTCCCTATTGCGGCCGTCGTGTTGTCATTGGGGCGTGCGCTCGGTTTTTTTGCCGGCAGCTATTTCATGAACAAGGTCGCACGGTCCGTTGTCCACACCGTCAGAACCGACCTGTTTAGCGCATTGGTTCGAGCACCGAAAGCTCACCTCGATCAATTTTCAACGGGCGAGCTGTTATCAAAAGTGACGTTCAACGTTGAGCAAGTCAGTGGCGCCGCCTCCGACGCGTTAAAAACGCTGCTTCGTGAAGGGCTAACGATCATCGCTCTCGTTGCTTACATGCTTTATCTCAATTGGGAGCTTACCGCCGTCTTCTTTGTGGTCGCGCCTGCAATTGGTCTCGTCGTGCACATTGTTGGGAAGCATTTTCGCCGATATAGCCGTCGTATTCAGGAATCGATGGGATCTGTAACCGAGGTGACCGCTGAGAGCTTGGCCGGGCTGGATGATATTCGCATTTACGGTGCGACCGAGCAGGTTAATGCACGATTTGAATCGGCTAGTGCTTTCAATAAACAACAGAGCTTGAAGCTAGCATTTGTGCAAGCGGCCTCGACACCCATCATGCAGACGCTTCTTGCACTGGCGCTTGGTGCGCTTTTTTGGTTTGCATTGGACCCGACGGTCCTCAGGGAATTCAGTGCGGGCTCGCTGGTTGCCTTTATCACTGCCGCTGCGCAACTCGGCAAGCCCATCAGGACATTGAGTAGCATTCAAAGCATTGTGCAGCGGGGACTAGCAGCCGCTGAGGATATTTTTGAGCAGCTTGATGTGCCTGCTGAAGTTGATGACGGAGAATTTCAGCCTGCTGACGTGACAGGGGCTGTGGAATTTCGGGACATTGACTTCAGATACCCAGGTGCCCAAATTAATTCGCTGTCTAATGTCGGTTTCAAGGTCGATGCGGGTCAAACGGTCGCTGTCGTTGGGCGTTCTGGAAGTGGAAAAAGTACCCTCGTAAAATTGTTAGCGCGTTTTTACGTGCCGACCTCGGGTGAAATCCTGCTGGATGGTTGCAACATTCAGGACATCGACCTCGGACATTACCGTGAGCACCTGGGCTTTGTTCCCCAAAATATAACGTTGTTCAGTGATTCAGTCGCAGCGAATATCGCGCTAGGGTCAATGGAAGGACGAAGTCCTGAGGAAATTATCGTCGCTACAGAGCGGGCGCAGGCCGATAAGTTCGTCAATGATCTAGAGCACGGCTACGACACACTCATTGGCGACCAAGGCCTGGGGCTATCGGGCGGGCAGCAGCAACGTATTGCGATCGCTCGGGCGCTGCTAAAGCAGGCGCCAGTGTTGATTCTGGATGAGGCAACATCTGCGCTCGACACGGAATCAGAGGCGCTTATTCAGTCAGCACTTGATGCGAGTCGAGAGGGCAGAACGACGTTTGTCGTTGCTCATCGACTTTCCACTATTGAATCGGCAGACACCGTGCTGCTTATGGATGAGGGGCGGGTGATAGCGCATGGCTCTCACACGCATTTATTGGATACAGAGCCTCTATACCGCGGACTTCACCAGCAGGGATTCACCGACGCATGACAAATCGTCGAGATGGGCTTGAGAGAGCACTAAACGATGCCTGGTATGGCAGTGCCCGTTGGACCTACCTGTTTCTTCCGCTCCTTCCTTTTGTTGCGGTCTTCGTTGGGTTGAAACGCATTTTTCGCCCCAGATCAAAATTTGCGGTGCTTGGTGCTCCGGTCATTGTGGTGGGGGGGCTCACAGCAGGCGGTACGGGTAAGACGCCCACGCTGATTGCGATAGCGCGGTATTTGTCGGGTCGCGGGTTTAAAGTAGGTGTTGTGAGCCGAGGTTATGGTCGTGAGCCAGGACAAAGTGCGTTACTGATCCAATCGGACCACACTGCCGAGAAGGCGGGGGATGAGCCACTGCTCATCAAGCGCTCGGTAGAAAAAGCATCAGTGATTGTTGGAAATTCCCGGCGTGACGCGGCCACGAGTCTGTGTCGGGAGCAAGGGGTGAGTGTTATTTTGTCGGACGATGGTCTACAGCACTACGCACTCCCAAGAGATTTTGAAATTGCTGTCCTTGACGCTGAGCGAGGCGTTGGGAATGGCAGGTTGATGCCCGTAGGGCCCTTACGGGAGCCTACCAGCCGTTTACGGTCCGTGGATTTCGTGCTGGAGCGTAACGGGTCAGATCCGATGCGCTCGCTTACCTATCGCTCGCGACGTCTCTTAAGCCTCAATAGCTCCCTGTACATCGAAGTAGAAGACGCGCTAAAAGAGTGGCGAGGCAAAAAGGTTGTAGCAGCAACTGGCCTTGGGCAGCCCGCTCAATTTTTTAAGACGCTTCATGATCTCAAAATTGAGTGTGAGACTGTCAGTGTTGCTGACCACAGCAAGCTCGATCTTGCCTTGATACAGAGGGAGTACGAGCCCGATATTATCGTTGTTACCGCCAAGGACGCGGTAAAACTTGAGCATGAGCCATGCGATAATGTTTGGGTACTGGAGATCGAGGCAATATTGCCTGATTCACTGTACTCGGCGATCGAGCAACGACTGGCACAGGTCGCTAATTAACGAGGTCTTTCATGTACCACATTGTGATTCCTGCGCGATATAGCTCTACACGCTTGCCCGCTAAAGCGTTGGCTGAAATAAACGGTAAACCTATGGTTTATTGGGTGTGGCGGCAGGCGCTTCAGAGTAGCGCCGTCTCCGTAACGGTTGCGACGGACGATGAGCGTATACGTTCCGCCTTGAGCGTTCACGGCGCGGAGGTTGTTATGACTGACCCCGCCCACCCATCAGGCACAGATCGGCTAGCGGAGGTGGGGCGATTAAAGGGCTGGGACGATGGCAGTGTGGTGGTCAACCTGCAAGGTGACGAGCCGTTAATGCCCGTCGCCAACCTCGAGCAGGTGGCTGAACTCCTGTTGACTCACCCTGAGGCGTCGATCTCGACGTTATCTGAACCTATCAGTTCGTATTCTGCCTTTACAGATCCCGCCGTGGTGAAGGTTGTTTCGGACCGTGTTGGGCGTGCGCAATACTTTTCACGCGCTCCAATCCCGCAGTTGAGAGGCGATACCAATAACATCGTTCCAACGGAGGCGCGGCGACACATTGGTTTGTATGCCTACAGGGTGAGCTTTTTGCGTGAGTTTAGCTCGCGCTCAGTGGCACCTTATGAACAACTTGAGTCGCTTGAACAGTTGCGAGCGCTGCACTACGGGCATGAAATACGCATAGCGGATGCCTGTGAGACGGTTCCCGCGGGTGTCGATACGCTTGCTGACTTAGAGGCGGTAAGAGCCATCATGGCTGACCGATGAGCAAAGTCCGAGAAGGTGTCCCACTTCGTGAGCTCAATACGTTAAAGCTTGAGTCACAAGCGACGTACTTTTTATCTGCGTCCTCAATTGAAGAGGTTCGGCTAGGGGTCATGGAGGCAAAAAAACATGACCTTCACATTACTGCGCTGGGAGGTGGGAGCAACGTCATTTTGAGCCCTGTCATCGAGGGTCTGACCCTCCATCTCAATATAAAAGGGCGTGAAGTTGTCGAAGAAGGAACAGATCATATTGTGGTTCGCTTAGGTGCTGGAGAGTCTTGGCACGAATGCGTTCTATGGGCACACTCAAAAGGCTATTACGGACTCGAGAATCTGGCACTGATACCCGGTAGTGTAGGTGCGGCCCCTGTGCAAAATATTGGCGCCTATGGCGTTGAGATTCAGGATTTAATAGCGGGCGTAGAGGTCGTTGATGGGCATTGTGGTGAAACGAAAACGCTGACGAAGGACGATTGTGCGTTTGGCTATCGCGACAGTGTTTTTAAGCGCGAAGTTGGTCGGCATTGGCTGATCGTGAGTGTGGATGTCCGTCTCTCGAAGCAAGCCGTCTGTTGCATCGAATATCCGGGTTTACGCGATCATATGTCGGACGATCCTATGAGCCCTGAAAGCGTGCTCCAAGCTGTCATAGCCTTAAGAAAAGCGAAATTGCCAGATCCACTTGTTGACCCAAATGTTGGTAGCTTTTTTAAAAACCCTATAGTGAGTCAATCTTTCGCTAAACAGTTAAAGGCAACGTATCGTGACATGCCGCAATTCACAACGCATGACAACCAGACCAAACTGTCGGCTGCGTGGATGATCGATTACCTAGGGTGGCGGGGTGTCGAGGAAAACGGGGTTATCGTGTCGGTTAATCACGCGCTGGTGTTGATCAATAAGTCAGCCCTCTATGCTCCGCAGATAACCCAGTTTGCAGGCAAGATTTCGGCGTCTGTTAAGGCGACTTTTGATGTGACCCTCGAGGTGGAACCTCAACTGATTGGCTCGGGGTGCTAGCTATGGCAAGCGGCGTATTTGAGGCGGAGCCCTTTCTCAAGCAACTCACGACGCGTCCAGGCGTTTATCAAATGTACGATAGGTCCGGTGGGCTGCTTTACGTTGGCAAGGCGAAAAACCTTAAAAACCGTGTGACGAGCTATTTCCGCGCAAGTGGTCTGTCAGCGAAGACCATGGCCCTCGTGGCTAGAATTCAGGACATACAGGTTACGGTCACAACAACGGAACGCGACGCGCTGCTCCTTGAGCACAATTTAATCAAGGAGTATCACCCGCCTTACAACATTTTACTTAAAGACGATAAGTCATACCCCTACATCTATCTTTCTTCTGAGGACAAATGGCCGAAACTCGGTTTTCACCGAGGACCGAAACGACGCAAGGGTGAGTACTTCGGTCCCTACCCGAGTGCGGGTGCTGTTCGATCAACACTGCATCTGATGCAAAAAGTTTTCAAAGTTCGCCAATGCGAGGAATCGTATTTTCGTAACCGCTCTCGACCTTGCCTTCAGTACCAGATTGGTCGCTGCTCGGGTCCCTGTGTCGGTCTAGTCAGCGATGAGGACTATCAGAAGCAAGTTGAGAACTCCGCATTGTTCTTAAGCGGAAAGTCCCAGAAGGTAATGAAGCGCCTTGCTGATGATATGGAACGTGCCGCAGAGAAGCTTGAGTTTGAAAAAGCGGCTGAGTATCGCGATCAACTCCAGCGGTTACAGGATGTGCAGGCCAGTCAGGGAATAGAAGGCTCGCGCGGTGAGCTCGACCTGTTGGCGGTAAAGCAAGCCCATGGGCAAGCCTGTGTTCAAGTGCTGTTCGTTCGAGAGGGCCGAGTTCTTGGGTCTCGTACCTATTATCCGGCAACTCAGCTTGAGGAAGACGAAAGCTCGGTTCTCGATGCATTCATTCCCCAGTTTTACCTGTCAGGTCGTCAAACAATTCCGCAGGAGATTGTTGTAAGTCACAAGCCCAACTTCGCAGATTTGTTAGCCGATACCCTCATGGAGCAGAGTAAACGGAAAGTGGTTTTAAAAACCTCGGTTCGTGATGCGCGAGCGCGTTGGCTGCAGCTGGCAAAACAGACAGCCGAGAGCAACCTAGATTCATTTCTCAGCGGCAAGCAAACGATGGCGGGGCGCTTAGAGGCACTGCGTAGAGAACTGGATTTGGAAATGTCACCGACCCGTATGGAATGTTTCGATATCAGTCACAGTTCCGGCGAGGCAACAGTGGCTTCTTGCGTTGTTTTTGACAGTAACGGCGCGCGCAAGGCGGATTATCGGAAGTTTAACATTGACGGTATAACGGGTGGGGACGATTACGCTGCCATGCAGCAGGCGCTTGAGCGTCGTTACCGGCGCCTCTCAAAGGGTGAAGGCGTGCTACCCGACGTGTTGTTTATCGACGGCGGCAAGGGACAGGTCTCGCAGGCACAACAGGTTCTCGAGCAGTTTGAGTTGACGACTGTTAAAGTTGTGGGTGTCGCCAAGGGTACGACCCGAAAGGCAGGTTTTGAGACGCTTATTGATGGTGATACCGGGGCCGAGACACAATTGCGTGGCGATAACCCCGCATTACATTTGATCCAGCAGATTCGTGATGAGGCTCACCGCTTCGCGATCGGTGGACACAGGGGGCGGAGATCAAAAGCGCGCAAGCAGTCAACCCTAGAAGGTATATCGGGGGTGGGTGCTAAACGCCGACGGGACTTGCTTCGTCACTTTGGCAGTATAAGAGGGGTGGAGAACGCATCCGTCGATGAGATTTGTAAAGTTGACGGGGTCAGTGCAACTCTCGCCCAGAGTATTTATGATCACCTACACACTGTTGAACAGTAATTTTTGGAGCCTATGTGCGTTGGACGCTTCCTAACATTTTGACCTTATTGCGCGTTGGCTGCATTCCCTTTCTGGTGGTCGCCTTCTATTTAGCTGGGCCCTATGCAGGCTTCCTATCGGCACTTATTTTCCTTATTGCAGCGATTACGGACTGGCTTGATGGCTGGCTTGCCAGAACACTGAACCAGGAGAGTGAATTTGGGGCTTTTATGGACCCCGTGGCTGATAAGCTGATCGTGGCCACCGCGCTTGTCTTACTCGTGGCTCATTACGATAATATTTGGATAACACTGGCTGCCATGGTCATTATCGGCCGAGAGATCCTGGTCAGTGCTCTGCGTGAGTGGATGGCTCGAAGCGGACGAAGTGAATCGGTAGCTGTGACCATCGTTGCAAAGTTCAAAACCACCCTCCAGATGACAGCGATTACCTTGTTGCTTTGGCGGGCCTTTAAACCCAATAACGATATCTGGCTGATGGCAGGTTATGTCGCCATGGCAATTGCGGTTTTCTTGACGCTTTGGTCGATGTGGAACTATCTGCAAGTTATGTTGGGAAAGGCTACCGACAACGAAACTGCTTGACCGCTAAGTCCTAGCGAATACACTCGGTACTATGCGGGAATAGCTCAGCTGGTAGAGCGCAACCTTGCCAAGGTTGAGGTCGCGAGTTCGAACCTCGTTTCCCGCTCCAATTTGTCAACTTGAATTCTACTCGGCCGTCGTTGAGCACAACGGGGTCTGACAAATGCGAGACCTTCTGGCGACTTCCCGTGACACTTGAACTTTGGCTACTACTTATTATTACCTTGCTCGCGGGGGCCATGTCACCGGGTCCTAGCGTAGCGCTTGTCATGCGCACCACCATTGTCCACGGACGCAGAAGCGGCGTACTCGTTGCGCTTGCCCACGGTGTGGGAATAACCGTTTACGCCCTTGCTGTGGTCTTAGGTTTGGCCACCGCAATTCAGAGCTCTAGTTCCTTAAATATAGGCTTACGAATAGGTGGCGCGCTGTTTCTTTTTTACCTGGGTTATCGGATGTTATCTAGCGGGATTAAAACCGCGAAAAAGGGCGAGGATGTGGTCACAGAGGCGCCCGCAGAGCGCGATCATCAAAGCCTGACTCAATGGCAACATGTGCTCAATGGATTTTTCATCGTCTTTTTGAATCCGAAAGTAGTGTTGTTTTTTGTGGCGATTTTCAGTCAGTTCTTAACGCCTAATCAATCGATAACAACCCAGTTAATGGCTGCGAGCATGGCAGGAGGTATCGATGCTGCGTGGTACGCGCTTGTGGCTTTTTGTGTCAGTAACCAACGCTTAGCCGGGGCTCTCAGCTCGGCATCTCCCATGATCGATGTCGCATTTGGAGCGTTGTTTATGGCGTTCGCAGGCTTTGTTTTGCTTAACTTCTAACGTCGTACGGCTTACTCGCTTATGGCCGACACCACTCTGGTGTGAAACTCAGTGATAGAAAAGGTCGACGGCGCCTGAATTGCCATGGCATTGGGTACCGAACCTAGCCAGTTCGAAGTCGCTACCGAGCCAGGTATGAGGAACATTTTTCGGTCGTCTGAATGGTTGAGATAGGACTTGTACAGGCTTGCACGAACAATGATCAGGTTGTTCTTGAAGTCCAGGACAACAAACTGCCCATCGAACCCAGAAGTGTGAATGACGCGATTGAGGCAATTGCCGTCAGCGTTTTGCTCTGCGCAGAAGCTCCAAAACTGTTTGTCGTAGAAGCTATCCATGGCGAGGATGTCAGAGACGTAGCCACTGTATTGAGTCCCGCTTTCAACCTCGATGCCACCTAACTGCATCAGGTAGCCGAATTTCGCAAAATCCTGTGCTGTGGCATCAAGGCAACAATATGAGAGGTAGTTACCGTTTGCCTGACCGCTCTCAACGTTATCGCGCCACCAATAGGCGGTCATATTGATGGGCTCAAAGAGCTCAGCTTGGGCAAATAATCCCGGGTCTTGGCCTGTGGCTCGAAACAGGATTTCTCCCAGTACTTGAGTGTCGCAGTTTGAATAGAGGAACTCGCCTTCTGTGTAGATACCATCAGCGTCCCAGGGGTAGGGAGCACCATCAACCGCAAGGCCTCGATTGATACAACCGGTCATTTGATCGGGGTAGAAAACAATATTCCCACCCGCCGCGGCATCCCCCTGGTTAGTGCACTCGCCGAGCGCACCCGAGTCGAGTAAAAAGCAAACCGGGACCAGGCCTGAACGCATATCCAATAATTGCTCGATCGTAATATTGATACGATCGTCCGCCTTCCACTCGGTAATGAAGTCAGATGCCAATTGGTTGGTAGAGGTTATAAATTCCTTTTCGATTGCCATACCGATCAACAGGCTTGTGAATGACTTAGCTGTAGACCACGAGGTCATGAGACTTGTGCTGTCACGCGCACCATAATTCTCCGTCCAAAACGCTGGATCTTACGCGCCTGGATCTGAGGCTAGTGAGACCAGCGTGTCGATTTCCCCATCCGCAATTCCGCGGTATTGTTCTTCAATGAGCTTGCCGTCTCGTATAACAATGGCTGCCTGGGTAAACGAACCGTCTTGCATCGCGTAGTTAAAAGCATCTGATAATGCGGCTGCGTTGAAGCCCGCGTCTGTGGGTGCTTGTGTCTCCCACGTTTCCGGATGCGGAGATACAAAACCTGGGGGCGGCGTTATTGCCGCTTGAGACGATGGCGAGCTACCACCACCACCGCCACCGCAAGCCTGGACAGCAAGCGCGATACAACAAACTAGGAAAGTCCGTTTCTTCATGTGGTAGCCGTAGAAAGCTTACTGATGGGCTTCAGCCGTCGCTTTTGCCCACTTGTAGTCGGCTTTGCCGTTGGGTGCCCTCTGTACAACTCCGACCAAAATGCATTGTTTGGGTGCTTTATAGCCGGCTAATTGAGTTTTGACATGCATCCGTAGACCTTCTTCGCCGATCGGTGCGGTGCCTGGCTTTTGTGAATAAACAGCAATAACACGGTTGCCCAAGCGCTCGTCGGGCAGCCCGACGACGAGGCAATCTTCCACGTCAGTGTGGCGCTTAATCGACTCCTCAACCTCTTCTGTGAAGACCTTTTCACCGCCTGTATTGATGCATTGAGAGCCGCGGCCTAAGAGCGTAATGGAGCCGTCAGCCTCAACCGTTGCAAAGTCTCCGGGGAATGAATAGCGAACACCATTTACTTCCCGAAATGTGCGTGCCGACTTTTCTGGATCTTTGTAATAGCCTCGGGGAACAATGCCTGCGGTCGCCACCATACCCATTTCACCGGAACCAGGTGTCACCGGCTGATCATTCTCGTCGAAAACCTTGACGTATTCGGCGATGGTGAACTTTGCGGTTTTTGCTGCGTTTCCGCGTGTACTGATCGATCCGCCCATGGACCCTTCGGTGGAACCCATCAAGTCGTTCAGGACCATATCTTTATGTCGTAAAAGGCCTTGCTTAATCTCACTGGACCACATGACGCCTGATGACGCCATCTGGCCGAGTTTAGACAGATCATAAGGCTCGCCCGCTGTCTCAGCGGCGTCCAGCGCCCCCAAAATCGGCCGAGCGAAGGCATCGCCGACTATTGTAAGGTCGGTAATCTCGTTCTCTACAACACAGCGCAGAAGGGCATCTGGATCAAGCCTGGATGTACGCTGCGTGACGACAGTACCGCCGCAGTTTAGGGCGATCATCGTGCCGATCCACATGCCAGTACCGTGCATTTGGGGGCATGCGGGCAAACTTCGATGAACGGCCCCCATTTGTGTCAGCGTACGTGCCGCCTCCAAGGCTTCGTCGGTGGTAGTGGGAGGTGCCAAGCCACGCGAGGTGAAGCCACCAACCACAAGCCAGTGCGCGAGGGCGCCGTTGTCGTACATGACACCTTTGGGCATTCCGGTGGTGCCGCCCGTGTACAGCATGTAACGATCGCCATATTCACTCGGGCTAAAGGGCAATGGCGTGGCTTCAGCCAGCGATGCTTCGTAATCCAGAGCACCCTCAAGGAGCCCCACATCTGAATCGTCTTCGACCTGTATGTAGAGCTTGATTTTTGGCAGGCTTCCCCGGATTTCTTGGATACGTGGCGCGTAGCTAGCGTGATAGATAACAACCTCAGAGTCGCTGTTATCGAGCAGGTAAATTAACTCCTCGGCACGGTAGCGGTAGTTCACATTTACTGGGCAAACGGACTGTTTAAAGCAGCCGAAGTGCGCCTCGGTGTATTCGTTACAGTTGAGCATATATAAGCCCACTGAAGCGCCATTGGTAACGCCGTGTGCGGCAAAAAGCCCGGCAAGCCGAGCGGCTCTATCGTTGAATTGGGACCATGTGACGGTCTTTCCTTCACAGATCAGCGCGGGGCGATCCGGAAACTCCTCAGAAAGTGCCGTCCAAACGTTATTGAAATGAAAATCCATTGCTTGCTCCGCTGACTTTATGTTTTTTTTACAGCGCGGCGCAGATCATGAATCAAACGCCGATCCATGAGGAAGAGACTCTCATGAGCAGGCGAAAATTTCTAGCCCGCGATTGGGGCGGGCGGGCGAGTTCAGGCGGAGTGGGAGTCCACAACTCGCACGATACCGAGGTTTGTACCCTTCACCCGAATTTTCTTAAGGTGTTTTAGGATGGGCTTGGGCATCCCCTCGGGCAAGTCGATTGTTGCGTAGTGTTCGAAAATATTAATGCTGCCGATAAACTGTCCTTCGATTCCCGCCTCGTTTGCAATGGCACCAACAATTTCGCGCGCTTTCACGCCTTGTTTGTTACCCACGGCTAACCAAAACCGCTCCATAAGTACATCGGGGTGCTCGTCTAGCGGTCGCGCTCTTCCGAGTTCCTTTACCGTATAGGTAAGTGGAACAACACGCTCTTTACCGTGCTTGTCCTTGATCGGGCTTGGCTCTCTTGAATTACCACGAGACGGCCGATTGTCTTGGTCATCGCTGACCTTCTTCGGGCGTCTTGATTCCTTCGCGGGTTCGGCTCCGTCGATCACAAGGCCAGCGAGGGCCATGGCGATATCCTGATGAGTATGGCCTTCATTAATGAGTTGCTCGATTGCCTCGCCAGCACGCGGATGGACGGGGTTCGTCATGGCTGTACGCAACTGGTCGATCAATCGCTCGCGCGCTTTCGCATCGATATCAGCAAAGCTTGGAAGCTCGATGGACTGGATTTTTTGCCTTGTAACGCGCTCAATATTTTGGAGCATACGACGCTCTCTTGGTGCGACAAACAAGATGGCTTTTCCGGCGCGACCCGCGCGGCCTGTTCGGCCGATTCGGTGCACATACGATTCTCTGTCGAAAGGGATATCGTAGTTGATAACGTGCGTTATTCGCTCAACGTCCAATCCACGTGCCGCGACATCGGTCGCCACGATGACATCGAGTCGACCATCTTTCAGCTGTTCTACGGTTTTGATTCGGGTTTTTTGATCGATATCACCGTTCAGTGGTGAGGCACTGAAGCCACGCTGCCTTAACTGATCGGCGATAGCGGACGTTGATTCTCGTGTACGCACGAAAACAATGACGCCTTGTGTGTCTTCCACACTGAGAAAACGTCCGAGGGCATCGAGTTTGTTGGTGCCTTTTACAAGCCAGTAGCATTGCTCAATATTGGTATTGGTCGTTGCCTGAGAGGTAATAGAAACCTCGACTGGGGCCTGCAGGTGCTCGCTTGCGATCTCGCGAATCCGCTGCGGCATGGTGGCTGAGAAAAGAGCAACGCGTCGACCAGTCGGCGTCTGAGAAAGAATTTTATCGACATCGTCGATGAAACCCATCCTGAGCATCTCATCGGCTTCATCGAGCACGACAGTCTTGATCCTGCTGAAATCAGCCGTTCTGCGATTGAGGTGATCGAGAAGCCTTCCCGGTGTTGCAACGATGACATGAACCCCGTCTTTAAGTTGGCGCAATTGCTGGCGCATATCGTTGCCCCCGCAAAGTGCGACGACCTTGCAGCCCTTAGACCGTTTTGCGTAGCTCCTGAAGGCATCAGCGACTTGCATTGACAGCTCGCGAGTAGGGCATAGCACTAATATTTGCGGTGTCGCTGTATCAAAGTCCAAGCTTGCCAAAGAGGGAAGCGCGAAGGCAGCTGTTTTGCCCGTCCCCGTTTGTGCAATACCCACGACATCTTGTCCGCTCAGCATCGCTGGAATCGTCTCAGCTTGAATAGGGGTAGCGGCTTCGTATCCCAATTCTTTGAGTGAATTGAGTAAAAAAGTCGGTAGCCCAAGGCTACTAAAAGCCGTGGGGGAAGGCGCAGATTCGGTCATGGGTAATATACGGGCTGGGAAAGCGCGCAGACTACGCTCAGTTGTATAACTGAGAAAGGTAAATCCTGCCTATATTTAGATTTAAGTCTCACGAGACTCTGTTGTGAAGTAATCAAAAGCGCGCAGGAGCCAGCTATCTCAACCGTCTTGCGACAAGCTCTTGGCCTTCTCGATATCACCGAGCAAGGCTTTTTGGGCTTTCCAAAAAAAGAACAGACCGGATGTACCCAGTGTGAGTGAGGTAATCATTGCGAAGCGCAAATTTTCATCGCCGAAGTGCGCACTGTAGGCATCGGACAAGGCTCCGACAAAGAGTGGCCCCAAGCCTAAGCCGATCATATTGATCACGAACAATAAGACAGCCGAGGCGCTTGCTCGCATCGCAGGCGACACTAACGTGTGGCAAATTGCGATGCAGGGACCCAGGTAGAGTGTGTTGAGAATGTGCCCGGGCGCATACGCCATGATGACATAAAGCGGCTCACTCCCAAGGAGCGTGAGATACGACAGCGGGAACGACAAGGCAAGACCGTACAGTGGGATTCTCACGTACCAGCGCTTATCGTGTTTGCCCCAACGATCGGCAAGGTATCCCCCCAAGAAAGTTCCCAGCATACCGGTGGTGCCACCGATCACCCCTAAAACGATACCGGCCTCTGTCACCGATAGCCCGTAGTTTCGAATAAGCAGAGACGGGAAGAAGTTACCGTTTCCATAACCGACAAATGAGGCGGTAGAACACCCCAGTGCTATCCACCAAAACGCGGGACGCCTTAGTAGGACCGAAATGGTTTCCTTAAACCGGGGCTTTGACGACACGGTCGACGCAATGGGTTGAGTGCGTGGGGGTTCTCGCACCAAGAGTAAAAGTAGCAGTGCAAGTGCGATGCCAGGGATCCCGACGATAAAGAAGGCCTTGCGCCAACCAAAGCTTTCGGCAATCCAGCCACCTGCGAAATAGCCAAAAAAGATACCGAAATAAATCCCCGTGGTGTAAATGGATAGGGCAGTTCCACGTTTCTCCTCGGGAAAATAATCACTCAGCATTGAGTGTGAGGGTGGAGACCCACCAGCTTCCCCGAGACCTACGCCAAGCCGTGCGAGCAGTAATTGAGTGTAGTTTTGAACCAAGCCCGAGAGGGCAGTCATAACGCTGAAGATACCGAGCGATGCGGCCACGATGTTGCGACGATTACTGCGATCTGCGAGCCATGCGATGGGGATGCCGGCTGTCACGTACACAACGGCAAAACTGAACCCGGTCAGTAGCCCCAGTTGTGTATCGCTTAGGCCCAAATCAGCTTTAATGGGTTCCTGTAAAATGACCAGGATTTGGCGGTCTATAAAATTAAAGGTATAGACCAGTGTGAGAATTCCCAATACAAACCACTTATAGTTCGATGATTCTCGGTTCACTTCGCAATCCACTCCATTCCCGCGTTTCCCATCTTTGACGTTATTGAGGACGTCGATATCACAGCATGCCACAGTTGAGTTAAGCTTCCAGCTTCTTATAGTGCGATGGGCTGCGCCATGAATAACGAGCAACAGTTAAGCCATCTCGACAGGCGAGGAGAGGCTCACATGGTCGATGTGGGCGACAAGCAGGTTACTCAGCGAGTGGCGGTTGCCCGCTCCAAAATCCGCATGGCGTCTCAGACCTTAATTGCCCTCGAAGCAAGCGAATTAAAAAAAGGCGACGCGCTGGCAACCGCAAGAATCGCAGCGATTCAAGCCGCAAAAAAGACGAGTGACCTCATCCCACTTTGCCATCCGCTCCCTATCACAAAGGTGTCGGTCGACTTGCAGGTGGATCATGATCTGCCCGGTATCATTACGCACGTAACGTGCAAGGTGCTGGGCCAGACGGGCATCGAGATGGAGGCGTTGACGGCGGCATCAGTTGCAGCCTTGACCATTTATGACATGGCGAAGTCGCTCGATCGCGGGATGGTGATAGAGGAGGTGGTTTTGCTGGAAAAAATGGGTGGTAAATCGGGAGAGTGGCGGCATGACGATCACAGTTAAATTTTTTTCGCTTATCCGAGAAGCGGTAGAGACCGAGCAACTTTCGCTCGAGCTCGACGCCAGTATGTCAACCGTTGCCGGCTTGAAAGAAACTCTGGGCGCGCGAGGTGAGGCGTGGGTAGAAGCTTTGTCACACCCAAACCTCATCCAAGCAGTGAATCAACGCGTTGTATTTCAGGAGGAGGCGATTAACGACGGCGATGAGATCGCTTTCTTCCCACCCATGACCGGTGGCTGAAGTGTCGGTTATTGTCACCGATAGCGACATAGATCCGGGCCGTCTTGCTACTGCCTTCTACGCGCATAATCCGCATGGAGCCGTAACCACATTCACTGGGTTTGTTCGCGACTTCAACGCGCAGGGTTCTGTTCATACTCTCTACCTTGAGTGCTACGTGGAAATGGCGGAGCGTGTACTACATGACCTCGGAGTAGAGGCAGAGCAGCGTTTCGGTCTGAAGTCTTGGCAAATCGTCCATCGTTTCGGCTGTCTCTCCGGTGAAATGCCCATCGTCTTCGTCGCCACGAGCGCGGATCACCGTGCCGAGGCCTTCAGTGCCTGCGAGTTTGTTATGGACACACTCAAAACAGAAGCGCCTTTTTGGAAGCGAGAAGATTTCGAGGGCGAGGGGCAATGGGTTACAGTGGCGACACGAGATATTGACCGTAAAAAGCGGTGGGAAACAAAGGACCCGAGTTCATGAAGTTTTGTTCCAACTGCGGCGCAGAAGTCGAGCGAAGAATTCCCGAGGGAGAGGATCGCGAGCGCGATGTGTGTCCCGCTTGCCACACCATCCATTATGTCAATCCCAAAATTATCTGTGGCTGCATTCCCACGGTTGGTGACAAGGTGCTTCTTTGCAAGCGCGCAATAGAGCCTCGATACGGTAAGTGGACATTGCCAGCGGGTTTCATGGAAAACCGCGAAACAACCGAAGAGGGTGCAGCGAGGGAGATGTGGGAAGAGGCCGAGGCGAGAGCCGTGGATATGAGCCTCTATCGCATTTTCGACGTGCCTCATATCAGTCAGGTATACGTTTTCTATCGCTGCGAGGTGCTTGATGGGGAGTTTGGTGCCGGTTCTGAAAGTCTAGAGAGCAAGCTTTACGCAGAGGACGAGATTCCCTGGGATGAGCTCGCTTTTCCTGTTGTCATTGAGATGCTGCGAGAATTCTTTGAAGATCGAAAGACGCAAGACTTCCCGATTCGCAATAGCACAATCCGATACCAGCATCGCCGCTCGGGCTAACGCTTACTGACGCGGCGTTTTACGAATAATCACCTATATGAGGTTTCGAAAATGGCTTTACCAACTACCGGTGCACCTGCACCTGAGTTCACACTCCAAGATCACACTGGCACTGAGATTTCACTCTCTGATTATCAGGGCGAAAAGAACGTGCTTGTGTATTTTTATCCAAAAGCAATGACCCCCGGGTGTACGGTTCAGGCGCAAGGTCTTCGTGACATTGCTGAACAACTTGCAGCGCACGACGTGGTTGTCTTCGGTGTCAGCCCCGACCCAGTGAAGCGTTTGGCTAAATTTGTCGAGCGGGATGCGCTCAACTTTCAGCTATTGAGCGATGAGGACCATTCGGTCGCCGACGCTTACGGCGCATGGGGCCCCAAAAAGTTCATGGGGAAGGAGTTCGATGGCATTTTGCGGACCAGTTATCTGGTCGATAAAGCCGGCAACCTCTGTGAGATCATCAATAAGTTTAAGACTAAAGACCACCATGAGGTTGTGCTGAACACCTTGCAAGAACTCGGACTATGATCGATCTGTTTACATCGCCAACCCCCAACGGGCACAAAGTGTCGATAGCTTTGGAAGAGATGGGCCTCGATTACGAAGTTCATACGATCGATCTCAGGTCAGGAGAACAGAAAGAGGAGCCGTTTCTGGCGCACTCGCCCAATGGACGGATTCCAGCAATTTATGACCGAGAGCATGATCTTTCTATTTTTGAATCGGGCGCGATCATGATTCACTTGGCGGAGAAGAGCGGCAAATTCATGCCCAGCGATGTGGTGGGTCGTTCGCGCGTTATTCAATGGTTAATGTTTCAAATGGGGGGAGTAGGACCCATGATGGGACAAGCGAATGTGTTCTTTCGCTACTTTCCCGAGAAAATCCAGCCAGCAATAGACCGTTACCAGAGCGAAGGGCGTCGATTATTTGAGGTTTTGAATACGCAGCTGGGCAAGACCGAATATTTGGCCGGCGAATACAGTATCGCGGATATGGCTAATTGGGCTTGGGTCCGTTCCTATCGCTGGAGCGGCATCGAAATCGATGGCTTAGAGCACTTGCAGCGCTGGCACAAGGCAATCAAAGTGCGACCCGCGGCGGAAAAAGGCATAACCGTTCCAGTCGATATGCGATTGTTGCGAGATGGAAACGAGAACTCGAAAGAGACGGAGGATTTCATCAAGGGTGCGCAAACAATGGTGCAGGGTTTAAAAAAGGACTGACAGCGTGTTTAGAGTAATTACCTGTAATACCAACGGAATTAGGGCTGCGCAGCGAAAGGGCTTCTTTGAGTGGCTTGCGAAGCAAGATGCCGATGTGGTGTGCATTCAGGAAACCAAAGCGCAGGAGCATCAGCTGGTTGATGAAGCGTTTCGCCCTGATGGCTACCACTGTTATTACAACGACGCGGAAAAAAAGGGCTACAGTGGTACCGCCGTATACGCTAAGCGAGAGCCCTCTCGGATTGAAACCAAAGTAGGATGGGACCCCGTCGACTCGGAAGGCCGCTATTTGAGGGCTGATTTTGAGGGCCTGAGCGTCATTTCGCTCTATGTCCCATCGGGCTCGAGCAATGAGGCGGCCCAGGCGCGCAAAGACCTATTTATGAAAAAGTTTACGCCGCACATGAAAGCTCTCCTAGATGAAGACCGTGAATTCATTATTTGTGCCGACTGGAATACCTGCCACCAAAACATTGATATTAAGAACTGGCGCAGCAATCAAAAGAATTCTGGTTTCATGCCGCATGAGCGAGAATGGCTTACCGAGCTTTACGATGAGCAAGGCTGGGTTGATGTGTTTCGCCAAATGACCACAGAGCCCGATCTCTACACTTGGTGGTCGAATCGTGGTCAGGCGTGGACGAATAATACGGGTTGGCGACTTGATTATATGCTTGTGACGCCCGGATTATCCGGAACCGGTAAGGCTTTCTCGATACTCCGAGATGAGCGTTTTTCTGACCACGCACCGGTTACCATTGATTTTGAGCTCTAAATTTTTCTAGAAAAGCACCCTTACCAACTGATTTAAAAGAGGTAAATTTATATGTTTATTAGCCAGGCACATGCGCAAGCAGGTACACCGCCACCGGCAGGCGGGGAGTGGTTCCTTCCGGTCATGATGATCGGTTTGTTGGTTTTTATGTATTTCACGACCATCAGACCGCAGCGCAAGCGCCAAAAGGAACATGCGGAATTGGTGAGCTCATTGGGTAAGGGCGACGAAGTCCTAATGAGTTCTGGGATGATGGGTAAAATTGTTGGCTTATCTGAGCTCTACGTGGTTGTTAACGTGTCCGACAAAGTTGATCTCAAGTTTCAGCGAACGCATGTCACTGCCACACTACCCAAGGGCACGATTAAGAATTTAGGGGCGTAAACCTATTATTAGCTATCCACCTAGAGAGACCCTCGCGGTTCTGCCGTCACCCTTTCAGTGCTTGCATAGAGCCTCAGAGCGGTGGGGGAACGGGCGACGTATTTGGTGTAAGCGTGATGATCTCACGGGGTCTCTGCTCACCGGCAATAAGGTTAGGAAGCTGGAATTCCTTGCTGCGGACGCGATTAATCGAGGTTGTACTGTTTTAGTCACTGCAGGCGCACTGCAAAGCAACCATTGTCGCGCAACAGCTGCGGTTGCGGCACAGCTAGGACTTAAGTGTGAACTGATATTGCGAGGACATGAGCAGGAGCTTAGCGGCAATTATTTGCTTAGCCGACTGCTTGATGCGGAGATAACCTATGTCTCTCGGGGGACCACGGGTGACGAGATGACGTCGTATTTGGCGGACGCTCAAGACAGGTGGGCTAGGAGAGGTGAGAAAGCACTGACAATACCGATCGGCGGCAGTGATGCGATGGGCATCTGGGGTTATATCTCAGCGGTAGAGGAGCTGATGTCCGATATGCACAGGCATAGCTTACAGCGGGCCGCAATCGTTCATGCGACGGGTTCAGGCGGCACACAGGCAGGGTTGAACGCGGGTGTGCTGTTACATGGTGTAGACGCCGATGTGATCAGCTATGCGGTCTGCGATGACGAAGCCTATTTCAATGACAAGGCGCAGGCGGATTGGGATAATTTACGTGCCAACCGAACCGACCTGCCTAATAAGCCAATTAAGACGCTCACAAATGATCAATATATCGGTCCAGGCTATGGCAAGGCAGGTGAGGAAGTATTCGATACGCTCGCCGAGCTTGCGAGGCTCGAAGGCATAGCACTTGACCCGGTCTACACAGGGAAAGCGTTTTATGGTCTGGTCACCGATTTGGCGAAGCAGTCTTTCGCATCAGAGTCCCCAGACATCATTTTTATGCATACGGGAGGGGTATTCGGTATCTTTCCTCATGCATCGGAAGTTGAGGCCGCACTGGGGCGAGCCTGAGCTTCTTTTCAAAAGACAATAACGACGAGGCAGAGTGATGCTTGAGACAATTATCCGTGACGTGAACGCAGTGGCTTGGGGGCTTCCCATGCTGATTTTACTATTGGGCACGGGTATTTATTTAACCCTTGGGCTGGGTTTCATGACCTTGCGCAAAGTGCCGCGCGCCGTCTCTCTTTTGTTCTCAGGTGTGTCCGGTCGAGGTGAGGGCGATATTGTCCCGTTTAAGGCGCTAATGACATCACTGTCGGCGACCATCGGTACCGGTAACATTGCGGGTGTTGCCACGGCGATTACATTAGGTGGTCCTGGGGCATTGTTTTGGATGTGGATTACGGCGCTCTTCGGCATGGCAACCAAATACGCTGAGGGTGTTTTGGCCGTCCGCTACCGGGAGCAAGACGATCAGGGTAGTTACTCCGGTGGCCCTATGTACTACATACGAAATGGCCTAGGAGAGCGCTACGGGTCATTTGCAACGGGCCTCGCCTTCGCGTTTGCCCTGTTTGGTGCCACGGCAGGTTTCGGCCTCGCCAACACGGTGCAGTCTAACTCCGTCGCGCAGGTCCTTACGGACAACGCAGGTATTCCCTGGTGGATTACCGGTGTCGTCCTTATGTTGTTAGTAGGAGCCGTTATTTTGGGCGGTATCAAGCGAATTGCTGATACGGCCGGAGCTGTTGTCCCGGCCATGGCCATTTCGTACATCCTTATGAGCCTTATCGTCATTTTGATGAATATTTCTGATGTCCCCGCTGCCTTCAGCACGATCATTGATAGCGCCTTTAATGGTGCTTCAGCCGCAGGTGGTTTTGCTGGCGCTACTGTGTGGGCAGCCATCCGTTTTGGGGTGGCACGCGGAATTTTCTCTAATGAGGCGGGCCTTGGAAGCGCCCCGATAGCCCATGCGGCGGCCAAAACAGATGAGCCAGTCGAGCAGGGACTCGTGGCTATGCTGGGGACGCTAATTGATACCTTGATCGTCTGCACGATGACGGGTCTCGTCATTGTCCTAACAGGCGTGCTCGATTCAGGTGTGTCAGGTGCTAGCCTGACATCGATGGCCTTTGGAGCCGTTTTGCCGGGCGGAGAGTGGGTCGTCACCGTTGGTGTCGTCGTGTTCGCCACGACAACCATGATGGGATGGGCATTTTATGGTGAGCGCTGCGTTGTCTATCTCTTTGGTACCCGAGGAATTATGCCTTTTCGTGTGCTTTGGGTTCTGGCGATCCCGGTTGGGGCCGGCGCTGACTTAGGTTTGATTTGGTTGGTCGCTGACACGCTCAATGCATTCATGGCCATACCCAATCTGGTGGGTCTCTTACTCCTGTCACCGGTGGTCTTCGCCTTAACGCGCGAGTATTTCGGACGTAAGCCATCGGGCGACACAGTGAAGGGTTGAGGTCTGCAAGCCTGCAAAGAGAGGGTTAGACTGGCGTCATGGTAAATCTCGCACCCGAAAAACTCGTCATCGCCATTTCTTCGCGCGCCTTGTTTGACTTGGACGCAGAGCACCTCGTTTTCGAGAAACAGGGGCTTGAGGCCTATGCTAGCTATCAAATAGAGCATGAGGACAAACCGCTTGAGCGTGGCCAGGCGTTTACCCTTGCCAAAAAACTCCTGGCACTCAATGAGACCCTAGAGGCTCCCCTTGGTGTAGAAATCGTTCTACTTTCGCGAAATTCAGCTGATACAGGTCTGAGAATATTCAATTCGATTGAACACTATAATCTACCCATTACCCGCGCGGCCTTTTGTGGTGGCGAGTCGCCTTGGCGGTATATACAGGCGTTTGGCTGCCATCTTTTTCTATCATCTGAGCCCGATGATGTGCGAAAGGCGCTAGAAAATAATGTTGCCGCTGCCACCTTGGTCTCTAAGCCTGTGACAGAGTCCGATGATGCGGTTATTCGATTTGCCTTCGATGGCGATGCGGTGCTTTTTTCGGATGAGGCCGAGAAGGTTTACAAAGCTGAGGGGTTAGAGGCGTTCACGAAAAGTGAGCGGGAGCAGAGAAACCAACCCCTTACCGGCGGACCTTTTAAAAGCTTTTTAAGTGCGCTTCACCTCCTTCAAAAATCCTTGCCGGAGGAATCACCATTGATTCGAACGGCGCTTGTCACGGCCAGGTCGGCTCCTGCACATGAGCGGGTAATACGAACCCTGCGCGCGTGGGACGTGCGACTCGACGAATCGATTTTTCTCGGTGGATTACCAAAAGTTGAGTTTCTTAAAGCCTACGACGCCGACGTCTTTTTTGATGATCAAGAGACGCACTGCCATTTAGCGGCGGACCATGTGGCCACGGGTCATGTACCTCACGGTGTTGCCAACGAGCCTTAACCTAGGCTGTACAGCTGCTTAGAACTTAAGTATCTTTTAGACGTCATTTTAATGCCTTTCAATTATTATGAAGCTACAGCAGCTGAAGTACATTTGGGAAGTCGCGCATCACGACCTAAACGTTTCCGCAACCGCTCAGAGCTTATTTACCTCTCAACCGGGAATCAGTAAGCAAATTCGATTGCTCGAGGGTGAACTGGGCGTAGAAATTTTTTCGCGCAGTGGAAAACACCTCACGCACATTACGCCGGCGGGAGAGGCGATCATCGAGATGGCGGGCGAGATCCTTCGTCAGACCGAGTCCATAAGACGGATAGCGCAAGATCACTCTGACAATGTTTCAGGCAGTATGTCGCTCGCCACAACCCACGGTCAGGCGCGTTATGTCTTGCCCGATTCGATTTCCCGATTCTCCGTTGAGCACCCCGATGTCTCGCTCGAAATGCGCCAAGGGAGCCCGCAGCAGATCGCCGAAATGGCTGCGAAAGGGAGCGTGGACTTTGCTATTGCAACCGAGGCATTGCAGCAATACGCGTCTTTAGTGACCTTACCCTTCTTTCGCTGGTCGCACTGCGTAGTGGTGCCCAGTGGCCATCCGCTTGCAGAGGCTGATTCGCCGACGCTCGAGCAAATTGCACGCTATCCGTTAATTACCTACACAGAGGGTTTTACTGGGCGGTTCAGAATCGATGAGGGATTCCAAGCGCGTGGCCTGACACCGAACTATGTTGTGACCGCAGCTGATGCAGATGTCATTAAGACGTATGTCCGCAGAGGGCTTGGTGTAGGCATTATTTCGACTATGGCTTATGAGCAACACAGTGACGCCGATCTTATAAAGATAGGCTCTCCCAATTACTTCGCCTCTTTGTTGTCTTGCATTGCATTTCGCCGCGGGACTTTCCTGAGAGGATTTATGTTCGCGTTTATCGAGCAGCTTGCGCCTCACTTAACGGCCGATATTGTCAACCACGCAATGGCTATTGCTGATCCCGAAGAGCGTAATGAGTTTTGCGCAAGACTCGAAGTTCCACGCATTTAGACGATATAAAGGATAAAAATACGACCATTTGAAGGGGTTTTTTCACGCGGCTTTGTGCGACTATTGTGCAGGTCATCGGATATCGCTGGCCTGCGTATGAACCCCTAGCGACTAATCTATAGCGATTGACCACGCCCACGTGCGATTTTTAACATTCAAGGATAAGAATGGACACTACTCACACCAATGACGTGACGCCCACGCTCACGAATCCCTTTGCTGACAGGGACCAAGACCTCTCTCCCTCTACTGACTACCAAGCCGCTATAAAGCGGGGTGTTGAGTTGCAAGCGCTGCCCCGCACTGCCGCGACGGCGAAAAACATTCAACGCCAACACAGTAAGAATCGAATGACGGTTTGGGAGCGCATCGAGTTCTTAGTCGATGAGGCGCCCACGATTTTGTATCAGAACTGGGGTCCCAATTTAGACGGTGCGTCTCTGGTGACCGCGGTAGGGCGAATTGGTGGTCGTGACGTTGCTATTTATGGACATGACTTTACCGTTCGCGCCGGCTCCATGGACGCAACGAACGGTGAAAAGCTGGCACGGTTGTTCGAACTGGCTGGAGAGCGAGGCATTCCACTGATCGGACTTAATGACTCAGCAGGTGCCTACATTCCCGCAGGTGTTGGGGGCTTAGATGGCTACGCTGAGGCCTTTACAGGACTGCGTAAAATTTCCGGCGTTGTACCGAGCATTATGTGCATGTTTGGCTTTAATGCCGGCGGTGGTAGTTACCTGCCACGCCAGGGTAGCTTCCTTATTCAACCCAAAGATACCTTTTTTGGCCTAACGGGCCCGGGCGTTGTTAAGTCGGTGCTCGGAGAGGACATAACCCCTGATGAACTGGGGGGGCCTGGCGTTCATAGTCAGACCGGTGTGACCGATTTTGTCGTTGAGGACGAAGTGGCTGCGCTACGAAAGGTTCGAGAGATCCTTCGCTACTTGCCCGATAACAACGGCCAAGCACCGAGTGTTCAGGTGTGTTCTGACCCGATCGATCGAGGTACCAGTGATATTGACACCTTGCTTAAGACAGCCTTCGAGTCGGCAACCGGTTTCAACACACCGGTCGATAGCTCAATAGTGATTCAGCAGCTGTGCGATCACGGCGACTTTCTGGAGATACAGGAGGAGCGGGCTAAAAATACAATTACTTGTCTAGGGCGAATCGGTGGACACGTAGTGGGCTTTGTCGCCAACAACTCTGCCGTGGCTTCTGGTCAGATTGATGTTGATGCGGCGTTAAAAAATGCGCGCTTTATCCGATTTTGCAACCTTTACAATATTCCCGTCATGTTTCTCGAGGACACAACCGGATTCTTACCGGGAAGGGAGCAGGAGCACCGGGGCATTGTTCAAGCTGGGCGGGCAATGCTGGATGCAATCGTTGATCTGCGCACTCCACGCTTTCTTATTCTTATTCGCAATGCCTTTGGCGGCGCTTATGCGTCGTATAACAATTACCCAACAGGTGCAGACTTCGTCGTCGCACTCCCGACAACACGAGTGGCTGTGATGGGTCCAGCAGGTGTTGAGTACGTTTATAAAGATGAGCTAAAAGCGATTCGCGCATCCATTCCTCAGCGCCTTGAAGCGATGAAAGCGGAGTTGCTCTCACAAGGTGTTTCGGATGAGGACGCGCAGTCTCAAGCACAGAGCGCAGCGGCCGATTGGGCAAAAGCGACCGAGGCCGATTTGGCGAAACGCTATGAGAGAGAAATCATGAATCCGGAAGAGGCATTAAGCCTCGGATCTGTCTCACAGATTGTGATGCCGCAAGAGCTCCGTTCGGTCATTGCGAAACATCTTATGTTTTGTCTCCGCCATTACACACCTGAGCCAATGTCTGGCGTTCAGCGTGAATTCCATTAAAAATCAGCGAGTTAGATTGGAGTTTTACTGTGTCAAACGAACACTATTTGCATAATTCGCTGATTCATCAGGACCGACGTCTTGGTGCCAGTGATAACGATTGGGTTAAGCAATTTGATTGCACCCACATAAAACCTCTCATCATTTGTCGTGGCCCTATCCGAAAAGAAGCCATGGACGTGTTTGATGAGATGGGTATCGATAATTACGGGATCTTGCTCTCCGAAAAGGATTCGATTGTCTATCCGAGAGCTATTGCACCCGAATTGAGAACGATCACAGATCCCAGTCGGGTTCATCGAGTAAGCGATTATTCCGGCGTTGATAAGGCCGATCGTGAAGCGCGCATTCAGGAGATCATTCAGATCGCGCACGACAAGGGTTACAACGCCATCTTTGCTGGTTATGGGTTCATGGCCGAAGATGAGGCGATGGTTGCATCGATGGAAAATGCCGGCCTTAACTTTATCGGGCCGTGCTCGCGAACGGTGCGTCAAGCTGGTCTAAAAGACGAGGCTAAGCGAACGGCGCTAAAGGCCGGTGTATCGGTTACGCCGGGTGTCGATAACGCAACAGCACTAACGCTGCTGAAGAAATACCCAACAGCCCAAGCACTCACGGCGCTGTGCGCCGATCGAGGCCTCAGTGAGGTTGATTTGGATACAGACGATGTCGAGGAGCTTGCCGACAGGGTGCTGACTGCCTCTTACAAAGCGGGTATCGACATCTACTCAATTGACGAGCTCATTGCTACGCTGAAAGAGGCGGTTGAGGGCATGAATAAAAAGTACCCGAACAACCGGGTACGTCTAAAAGCCATTGGTGGCGGCGGTGGTAAGGGCCAGCGCATTGTTGAGCGGGGCGAGTCGGCACGAACAGGGGAGCTCGTTAAAGAGATACTGCAAGAGGTGAAGGCCTCCGGTGTTGGCGACAATAAAAACGTTCTAGTAGAGCTCAACATCGAATCGACCCGTCACCAAGAGATTCAAGTTATCGGCAATGGCGATTGGTGCATGACTCTGGGTGGCCGTGACTGTTCGCTGCAGATGCACGAGCAAAAATTACTGGAAGTTTCCGTAACGCGCGAGTCTTTACTCGAGGCAGCAGACGAGGTCTCGGCCGCGGGCCTGAGCGAAGAGGCGGCGGTTTTGAAGGCAGATGTCGTCACGCTCGACACAATGGAAGAAGAGGCCTCGCGATTCGGTGGGGCCGTCGGTCTTGATTCGGTATCCACGTTTGAATGCATTGTCGACACCGACAGTCACTTTTTTATGGAGATGAATACGCGGATTCAGGTGGAGCATCGCGTGTCTGAGCTTTGTTACGCGCTGGAGTTCAGCAACCCCGACGACCCCACCCAGAGCTTCATCGTCAACTCGTTGGTGGAAGCCATGGTGCTGCTGGCAGCTCACGGGCCAGCGCTACCAAAGCCCAATCGCGTGCTGCGGAATAACGACAGCTTAGAAGCCCGGATGAACGCCACAAATGACGCCCTACAGCCGCACGCTGGCGGTCAAATTGAGCATTGGTCGGACGCAGTAGCGGGCGAAATACGCGACGATCAGGGTATTTGCGTCCACAATCCAGACACTGATGTCTTCATGAAGTACACCTTGGCGGGTGCTTACGACTCAAATATCGCATTGATTCTAAGTGTTGGGGATTCACGGCTCACGTCTTACGAGAGAATGGCGGAGATACTGCGAGTCACCACTTTGCGTGGTCGAGATCTGAGTACCAACCTCAATTTCCATTACGGGCTGGTGCATTGGTTCTTGAATCGAACGGTTCACGCGCGTCCTACGACGAAGTTCATCGTCCCTTACCTGACAGCGGTGGGCGAGTTAGCTCAGGATGCGAAAAAGATCGACCTCGAGGCGGCCTGGAAAGTTTACAGCCAGCGCAATAGCGATACACCAGGGTCCGTCTTGGAGGCTAAGAAAACGCTTATCCTGCGGCCACTGCAGAAGCTGCTTGACTGTCCGCATACGCTTTCGGGGTGGCTAAGCGCCAATAAAGATGCGTTTAGTGTGGATGGCGACAAAATTACGTTCGCTGAAAACCCAATCGACATCTTGGTTGATACCTACCACTTCCTCAATCTTGATGATGAGGGTCGGGCTGCCGCCTCAGAGCAAATTTGGTCCCACGATGCTGAAATACTCGATACGGCGGACGCCTTTTATCTGGATGCGATAAATGAGCTCGACGTCGATACCTGGGACGAGTTGTGTGGCGCCTTTGGTGCTCAAGCGCCCGAAGGCGTTGACGCCGATACCTGGACCGCCATTCAAGGTGCTCATAAAGGTCATCAGGCGGGACTTTCGCTCTTACTCTTGTTGCCCGCATTGGCCCACAAGACGGGGTTCTATGACCTTTGTGTTAATAGGGACCTCAGCATCTTTATTCCAGAGCGCTTGCTCGATGACGACCACCAAGAGGCGATGGCCAAAGCACTGGCTCCACCACCTGTGGCAAATGCTGATGAGATCGTCGCAACCAGCGGCGGGATGTTCTATGGTCGTGAGGCGCCGGGTGAGCCGCTTTATGCGGAGGCAGGCACAACGTTCAAAGCGGGCGATCCCTTGTTCATCGTTGAAGTCATGAAGATGTTTAACAAGGTCAACGCACCGTTTGATGGGGTAGTGGATGAGGTGCTGGTCGAGGGTGATGGCGTAATCATCAAGAAAGGTCAGCCGATCTTCAAGGTCACACCCAGTGAACGCCCAGAAGTCCTTTCCGAGGCAGAAATTCGCGCCCGTCGCGAGGCCAGCACCGCAGTATTAATGGACGCTATTGCCTAAACAGCGGAGAGAAATATGATTACAGGTTTAGACCACATAGCCATAGCCGTCCCTGATTTAGAGGCCGCTATCGAGCGTTTCATGACTGACTTTGAACTCGATTACCAGGGAACGGAGCCCGTAGAGGCAGCCAAAACGACAACCGCCTTTTTCCCTTTACCGCCGTCGAGCATCGAGTTGGTTCATCCCTTGGGTGGTGAAGGTCCCATCGCGAAATATCTCGAAAAGCGCGGCGGCGGCATACACCACCTCTGTTTTAGAACCAATGATATCGATGCGGATGTCGCACGCTTAAAAGGCAAAGGTTATCAATTCCTGAGTGATGCACCGACGCCCGGAGCACATGGCGCGCGCGTCATCTTTATCCACCCCAAAAGCTGTGATGGCGTGCTAGTCGAACTCTCGCAGCCACAGGAAGACCATTAATGTCGATTTATGACCCCAGTAAAGCGAACAAAGAGAATTGGGCTTCGCTCGTAGAGAAGCAGAGCAAGGGCATAACGCCTGACGAGTTTACGTGGTTTACGCCCGAGGACATCCCCATGAAAGTCCTCTACACGGCTGAGGACACCGCTGAACTACCCTACACCGATACAATGCCCGGTATGAGCCCCTACATCCGGGGCCCTCAGGCAACGATGTATGCGGGTCGGCGCTGGACCATTCGGCAGTATGCAGGATTCTCGACGGCTGAGGAGAGTAATGCCTTTTACCGCAAGGCGCTTGCGGCAGGAGGGCAGGGTGTCTCGGTCGCCTTTGATCTAGCGACGCATCGAGGTTATGACTCAGACCACCCACGTGTTGCGGGTGATGTGGGAAAGGCGGGCGTCGCGGTTGATTCTGTCGAAGATATGAAGGTGCTCTTCGACGGTATTCCACTCGACAAGGTGTCGGTCTCGATGACCATGAATGGCGCCGTTCTTCCGGTTCTGGCCGGCTATATTGTGGCGGCTGAGGAACAGGGCGTTGGGGCAGAAGCGCTCGCTGGGACCATTCAGAATGACATTCTTAAGGAATTCATGGTCCGCAATACCTATATTTACCCGCCGTCACCGAGTATGCGCATCATCGGGGACATCATTGCTTATTGTTCTAAGAACATGCCGCGGTTTAATACGATCTCGATTTCTGGCTACCATATGCAAGAGGCCGGTGCGAATGCGGCTCTCGAGTTGGCTTACACGTTAGCTGATGGAAAGGAGTACATCCGAACCGCCATTGCGGCCGGTCTGAATATCGACGATTTTGCGCCCAGACTCTCTTTTTTCTGGGGAATTGGCATGAACTTCTACATGGAAATCGCCAAGATGCGCGCAGCGCGACTTTTATGGGCCGAGATTGTGGGCGAGTTCTCACCTGAGAATCCGAAAAGTTCAATGTTACGCACGCACTGCCAAACTTCGGGATGGTCGCTGACCGAGCAAGACCCTTATAACAACATCGTGAGAACGACGATCGAGGCCATGGCGGCCGTATTTGGAGGCACCCAGAGTCTGCATACGAATGCGCTCGATGAGGCCATTGCGTTGCCGTCGGATTTCGCGGCGCGGATAGCCCGAAATACACAGCTCGTTCTGCAAGAAGAGACTGGCATAAGCCAGGTCGTCGATCCCTGGGGCGGCTCGTACATGATGGAGTCGCTAACCAATGAGATAGCCGAAAAGGCTCGGGCGTTGATCGAAGAGGTAGAAGATGCCGGGGGCATGGCGCAGGCCATTGAAACGGGTCTTCCTAAACTGCGCATTGAGGAGGCGGCAGCCAAGAAACAAGCGCGGATTGATCGAGGCGAGGACGTCATTGTTGGTGTCAATAAGTATCAAATTGATGAACAAGATCCGGTCGATATTCTTGAAGTCGACAATGATGCAGTGCGCGACTCTCAGGTAGCGCGATTGAAGCACATTCGGGAAACGCGGGACGCTGCTGCGGTTTCTGCCTGTCTCGACGCACTGTCGGCGGCGGCTGAAACGGGTGATGGCAATCTGTTGGAGCTGGCGGTCAATGCGACGCGGCATCGTGCTACGGTAGGGGAGATTTCAGGAGCGCTGGAGAAGCATTTCGGTCGGTTTGTCGCCAGTGCGCAGACGGTATCGGGTGTTTATGGTGCGGCCTATGAACAGGATGAAGACTGGAAACAAATTTCCATGGATATAGAAGGCTTTGTTGCACAACACGGCAGACGACCCAGACTGTTGGTAGCAAAAATGGGGCAGGATGGTCACGATCGCGGTGCCAAGGTCGTCGCTACCGCATTCGCTGACGTCGGCTTCGACGTCGATTTGTCTCCGATGTTCTCCACGCCTGAGGAGGTTGCTCGTCAAGCCGTTGAGAATGATGTGCATATTGTAGGCGCATCGAGCTTGGCCGCTGGTCATAAAACACTCGTGCCGCAACTTATCGATGCGCTCAAAGCAGAGGGAGCGGAGGATATCGTTGTCATAGCCGGTGGGGTAATCCCCCAGCAAGATTATCAATATCTTTACGACGCAGGTGTCACACTCATCTTTGGTCCAGGAACGCCGATTCCTGAAGCAGCACGAAAGGTGCTAGATGCCGTCAACGCCAACCGCTGAAAGCATTCTTTCGGGTAACAGACGAGCCCTTGCTAAGGCGATAACCCTTATCGAGAGCTCACGTCCCGAAGACCGAGAGGCCTCACAGGTTCTTTTAAATCAACTACTCCCGCAGACCGGAAACAGTCTCAGAGTGGGTATCACGGGTGTCCCGGGTGTTGGGAAATCGACCTTTATTGAAGCGTTTGGGCAATATTTAATCTCGCAGGGGCACAAGGTCGCCGTCTTGGCAGTGGATCCCAGTTCCCCTATGGCTGGCGGCTCTATTCTGGGTGACAAGACTCGAATGGAGCGGTTGTCCCGTGAGGCCGATGCATTTATACGACCGTCTCCTGCAGGAAGAGCACTAGGCGGTGTCGCGCTGAAAACCCGAGAGTCCATGTTGCTTTGTGAGGCGGCGGGCTTTGACGTGGTTCTGGTTGAAACCGTGGGTGTCGGGCAGTCTGAGCATCAAGTTGGCAGCATGGTCGATTTCTTTCTCATGCTCCTACTTCCTGGAGGAGGAGACGAACTCCAAGGCATTAAGAAAGGTATTTTAGAGCTTGCCGATGCAATCATGATTAATAAAGCCGATGGCGAGAGTTCGAGTCTTGCGAGAAAAACCAAGCTTCACTACCAAAGCGCTATGTCGCTCCTTGCAAGTAATGATTTCTGGAAACCCGAGGTTCACACGTGCTCTGCGTTAGAACAGGATGGGATCGCGGAATGCTGGGCAATGATGAAGCGTTATCGGGAGCAGGGTACGCAAAGGGGCGCGTTGGAGCGTCGCCGCGCAGAACAAAATCTCCAGTGGATGTCGCAACTTACAGACGAGATGTTACGACAGCAACTGAGTGATAACGCTGAGATCCAGCAGGTTTTGCCCACGATAAAAGAAAAGGTAAGCACCGGAACGTTGACGCCGGTCAGTGCGGCGATCGACATCATCAATATGCTCGGTTCGAGGTCATAGATCCATGCGTTTCCTGGCACTGGATAAGCTTATCAACATTGAGGATGGCTACCGCAAGCGATTTAAGATCGATTCACTGGAGCTTATTTTGGCGAAAGAGGGCGACGAATTTTTCGCCTTTGGCGCAGTATGCCCGCATCAGGAACAATCACTCGATGAGGCCATGATCGAGAATCAGACAGTAATCTGTCCGCGACACAACTTTGGTTTTTCCTTGCAGTCCGGGGCTCACGTTGAGGGTTTTTGCTCGTCGCTACCCGTCTATACCGTTCACTTCGAGGGAAATGAGGTCGGTATTATACTGGCGTCTTAGTGGGTATCATTGAGAAAACGTTCCTCTAGAAAGCCCAGAGACCACCACTGTCTGAGAATATCAATTTGACAGCTGTCGGTCGTGGTTATATCAATGAATTCGCCCGCACAGAGCGAAGTGAGCATCGTCTCATCTTGTAATCGTAGCGTGTAGAGCTCGCCCCCTAAGTAAGTCGCAATGTGCTCGCTAGTCTCTTGCCAGACGAGACGCTGACTCGGATTGAGTTCGACAAAGCGCGCTATGGGTTCTTCACAGGGCTCAGGCGATGGTCCCATATCAGAGAGCAATTCCCCATACCAAGCATCATCTGTATCGAGTGCAGTGAGTGTGTTGAGGATAGCTCTTCGCGCATTGTCAGTGTGACTACGGGTGAGCTCACCCGGACGAGGTTGCACCTTCATCGAGTCCCAGTCCTCTAACAACAAATCGTCTTTGATCTGATCGATCAGGGTATCGGAGAGACGCGCGATTAAATCTTTAATCCTGGGCGCTCTAAACCCCAGGGAGAAGGTCATACTTTCGCCAATAGCCTCGCCCCAATGCGCGTATCCGGGGGGAATGTACAGCACGTCTCCTGGTTTGAGCACGTGAGTCTCTATCGGCTCAAACTCATCGATTAATCTAAGATCGCTGGAACTAAGTGTCGGGGTAGTGCTGTCGCATTTTGGGCCTATTTTCCAGCGCCTTTCCCCTGCACCTTGAAGTAAAAACACATCGTAGAGATCAAAGTGAGGCCCGACGCCGGCACCATCGGTTGCGTAACTCACCATAATGTCGTCAAACCGCCACTGAGGTAAGAAATCGACGCAGCCGCGAAGCGCCATAACCTCTGGGAACCATTCGTCAACGCGTTGAACTAAAAGACTCCATTGACCCTGTCGCTGAAAATCTTGCTCACTGAACGGGCCGTGCGCCAATGTCCACTGCGATCCATCAAAAGAAACGATGCGCGCGTCAGCCTGTTCCTCCATGGCCAATCCACCGAGTTCCTCGGGCGTAATCGGTGATTGAAAGCCGGGTATCGCTGCGCGAATCAGTGTTGGCTTTTGTTGCCAGCAGTCGACAAGAAATGCCTGTGCGTCAAACTGAAAGCGGGGCGAAATCAACGCGTTAGTCCAACCACTTTTGCGTCAATGTATCAGCCATACCGATGTAGGTAGCGGGCGTCAGCGCCCTGAGCTCCTCTATGACTGGTGCTGGTAGCTCGAGGGTGTCGATGAAGGCCTGGAGCAGCTCTTTGGTTATGGCTTGTCCTCTTGTGAGCGCTTTGAGCTTCTCATAGGGCTCTGGTATGCCATATCGCCGCATGACGGTTTGGATTGGCTCAGCCAGCACTTCCCAGCTGTTATCAAGATCAGCGGCGAGTTTTGCTGCGTTGACCTCGAGCTTACTAATGCCTTTTAACGTTGATGCATACGCTAAGAGCGAGTAGCCGAAGCCAACGCCCATGTTTCGCAGAACCGTACTATCCGTGAGATCACGCTGCCACCGACTTAACGGTAGCTTTTCAGCAAGGTGGGCGAGTATGGCATTGGCAAGTCCGAGATTCCCCTCAGAATTTTCAAAGTCTATGGGGTTAACTTTGTGCGGCATTGTCGAAGAACCAATTTCTCCGGCAATCGTTTTTTGCTTGAAGTACCCGAGTGAAATGTAGCTCCAAATATCACGATCAAAATCAATGATAATCGTGTTAAAGCGCATGATTGCCTGAAACATCTCCGCCATGTAGTCATGGGGTTCAATCTGCGTCGTCATTGGGTTCCAAGTGAGATTCAGCGATTCAACGAACTCTCTCGATATGCGCTCCCAGTCGAGCGAGGGGTAGGCGCTCATGTGGGCATTAAAATTGCCGACGGCACCATTAAATTTCCCCAACGGCTCGACCGATTCAACGGCCTCGAGTTGTCGTTTCAGTCTCACCGCAACATTGGCCATTTCTTTACCCAAGGTTGTGGGGCTGGCGGTTTGGCCATGGGTTCGACTGAGCATCGGTAGCGTCGCATGTTCTCTCGCGATCGCTTCGATTCCTGCGATTATCGCCCGCATTTCTCTCGCAATAACGGGAACACCATCCCTGAGCATTAGCGCATGAGACAGGTTATTGATGTCTTCGCTCGTGCACGCAAAGTGTACAAATTCGCTCGCCGCGGCAAGGCTGGGATCAGATGCAATCGCGTCCTTGAGATAATACTCAATCGCCTTCACGTCATGGTTCGTGGTCTTTTCAATATCCTTGACCTGCGCCGCACCGTCTACATCAAAGGCAGTCAGGACCGCTGATAACATGGATTCAGACTCAGCGCTGAACTGTGGAACTTCCGTGATTTCAGGGAGTGAAGACAGTGTTTGTAACCACTTAACCTCCACCTCCAATCGTCGAGCGATAAGTCCGTACTCGCTGAAAATAGTCCGTAGTGGGTCAAGTTTGTTAGCGTACCGCCCATCGAGTGGTGATAGGGCAGTGGCGGTTTGATAAGTCATATTAGGGCTCCGAGCATGCCCTAATAGTTTAACACGCGAGCGCCTAGTGAAGGGAGTCATTCCCCTCGACGGGTGAAAGCTCTCGGCTCAATGATTCAGCAGCAGTGACGAGCTGGCGGGTACGTAGAATAAAGTGGCGTTGACGTCCTCCTAATTGATGCCAAAGGTGCGCTGAGCGCAAGCCAGCCAGTAAAAGTGTTCGCACTAAATCGGAATTTTTGGTTTCTTGCAGGTGCTGCACGCTACCTTTTACTTTGATTCGGTAGGGTAAGTGACTGATCGTGTCCTGATAAATTGAGCTTATGCTCGCCGCCAACTCAACCGCGTCGTCGCTAAAGTGCTGCGCTTTGAAGTTTACGTGCCCTAGGCGTGTAGCAACGACCTCTTGCAGGTCAGCGCGTTTTCTAAACTGAGTCTCAAGCTTAAATAAGCCACGCAAATACAGGCCCATCGCGACATTATCTTCATTTGCCGCATCGGTGAGCATATCGACAATGCAGCGAAGCCCCAGTTTGACGCCTTGTATATTTCCAAAAACGGCCTCCGTCGAGGGCACATCGAATGCAAAAAGTGACCGCAACGAGGCTTCGAAAAAAGCGCTAGGGTAGGTGCCCGTTTTGGCAACTTGATCAACCATTCTCGCCGCCTGAGCAACGCCCGCTAAGGCGATGACTTGCTGTTCAATGTCCGACCGATCACTCACTGCCAATTCTCTCCCATGCGCGCGGAAACCTGTTCAATTACTCCTCCGCCAAGGCAGACCTCTCCCTCGTAAAGGACGAGCGATTGTCCGGGCGTTATGGCCCGTTGCGGTGTCGCAAACACAACCTCATACCCATCACTGGCTTTGCTGACAGTGCAAGCTTGATCGGCTTGACGGTATCTGACTTTAGCACTGCAGTTAAGCGGCATCTTAGGTTCCGACCCACTTACCCAAAAAAGCTCCGAGACGTGAAGACTGCAAGCGAATAGCGCCGGATTTTCGTTGCCCTGACAAACCCACAGCGTATTGCTTGGCACATCTTTATCAACGACGTACCAAGGGGCTTCTGTGGCGTTTTTTAATCCGCCAATACCCAGACCCTGACGCTGACCAATCGTGTGATACATCAGTCCTTGATGCTCTCCAATGACGTCGCCGTCCGTGCTTTTTATGGGGCCAGGGTTCTTCTTGAGGTATTGCGAGAGGAAGTCCGAAAAGCGGCGCTCCCCAATGAAACAAATACCCGTGCTGTCTTTTTTGGTGGCAGTACCAAATTCATGTTTTTTCGCTATTTCACGAACCTCTACCTTTTCCATTTCTCCGATTGGAAAGAGGGTGTCTGCCAGGGCTTCATGGTCTACCTGATGCAAGAAATAGCTTTGATCTTTGCTCTTGTCACGCCCTTTGATAAGCGTGGTTCTTTCTTGGCATATCCCTGTCTGTACATAATGACCGGTCGCGATTTTGTCTGCTCCAAGTGACTTGGCGAAGTCGAGAAAGGCTCTGAATTTGATCTCTTTATTACACAAAATGTCAGGGTTTGGTGTGCGGCCAGCGCTGTACTCCTTAAGGAAATGTTCAAAAACGTTGTCCCAGTACTCCGCGGCAAAATTTGCTGCGTGCAGACGTATTCCGAGGGCATCTGCCACGCTCTGCGCGTCAGCAAGGTCCTCTTTTGCCGTGCAGTATTCGGTTCCGTCGTCCTCGTCCCAGTTCTTCATGAACAGACCTTCGACCTGATAACCCTGCTCTTTAAGCAGCAAGGCGGAAACAGAGGAATCGACGCCGCCAGACATACCGACGATCACTTTAATAGCGTTGTTGTAATTCATAGGCTGCGAACGAGATTCAAAGACACGGCCTTATTCTCTAAATACTGATCGATGATGTCGAGCACTACTGGATGCCGAAGCGCGATTGTGGATTCTTGAATCTCGTGGCGTGTCAGCCAATGGGTGTCGATGATCTTTGCGTCTCGCTCGAAGCTTTCACTGTATTCGATGGGTGTGCCCACAAAGCTATGACGCAGGTAGCATACGCCATTTGCGCCATTCACAATGGTCACACCCAAATACCCAGTAAGCGCGATCTGCCAGCACGTCTCCTCAAGCGTTTCCCTCACGGCAGCCTCGAGCAGCGTTTCATTCGGCTCGAGATGTCCAGCAGGTTGATTAAGCACTCGCTTGCCCTGACTGTACTCTTCGACCAGAAGAAACTTGCCGTGGCGCTCTATTACCGTCGCAACGGTAGCGTGCGGGGTGAATCGGTCATCAGTCATCATGTGTGTTCTGCCTAGGCTTGCTATCACGGGTTGATCTTGTTCTTGCCCGTTTTGAAAAGCTACTCGGTTGGCGCTTACTCGTGTTATTCCCGCTTTGAGCTGTGATGGGTTCCACGTAGGTGTGCTCACCCGGCGCCAGGCCGTCGACGGAGTAGGGGCCTATGCTTTTTCGGATTAACCGCAACGTTGGAAAGCCCACCGCCGCGGTCATGCGTCGTACTTGACGGTTCCGCCCTTCACAAATGGAGAGCTCAATCCAGCTGTCAGGAACCGATGCACGGTAACGAATGGGTGGATTTCTATCCCAAATAGTCGGTATTTGCAAAAGTCTGCAGCGTGCCGGCAGGGTCGCCCCATCTTTGAGTAAGACGCCTTGCTCGAGTGCTCTGCACGCTTTAATAGTTGCCTTGCCCTCTACTTGCACCCAATAAGTTTTCCACTGTTTGTGTTTGGGATTGGCTAACTGATCCTGCAAAACCCCGTCATCAGTGAGGATCAGTAATCCCTCAGAGTCATAGTCAAGACGCCCAGCGGCTCTAAATTCAGGCGCAGTGAGGTAATCTGCAAGTGTTGCTCTGGGATTGTCAGGCCGATCACGGTCGGTGAACTGCGAGAGCACTTGAAAGGGTTTGTTTAACAATAACAGGCGATTCATCGCGTTAGTCTTTGGCAAAAAGTGGTAAACTTACGACATAAGAGGTGGATAACCGCCACACAATAAACGAATCGCTTGAGATGATTCAATCGGGGGCGAGCGACAGCTCAGCCAGCCAGTCAATCAAACAGAAAGGATCTGACTTTTATGGCCTATCAGCACATCAAGGTTCCTGCAGAGGGAACACCTATTACCGCGAATGAGGATCACAGCCTCAACGTACCGAATACACCGATTATCCCCTACATTGAAGGGGATGGTATTGGCATTGATATTAGCCCGGTCATGATCAAAGTGGTCGACGCGGCGGTTGAAAAAGCGTACGCCAAAGAAAAGAAAATCGCTTGGATGGAGATCTACACCGGTGAGAAAGCGGCTGAACTCTACGAGGGCGACTGGTTTCCACAAGAGACGTTAGACGCAATCAAGTCTTACCTTGTGGCGATTAAAGGCCCTCTGACCACACCGGTTGGTGGCGGCTTCAGATCGCTCAACGTGGCCTTACGACAAGAGCTCGATCTCTACACCTGTTTGCGACCTGTTCGTTGGTTCGAGGGTGTTCCCTCACCCGTGAAAGCGCCTGGCGATACCAACATGGTTATCTTCAGGGAGAATTCGGAAGACATCTACGCGGGTATCGAATACCAAGCGGATTCCGATGAGGCTAAAAAGGTGGTCGACTTTCTGATCAACGAGATGGGCGCGACTAAGATCCGGTTCCCACAAAATGTCGGTATTGGTATCAAACCCGTATCTGCAGAGGGCACTAAGCGATTAGTCAGAAAGTCCATTCAGTATGCCATTGATCAAGATCTGCCTTCGGTAACATTGGTCCATAAAGGCAATATTATGAAGTTCACCGAGGGTTCATTCCGCGATTGGGGATATGAACTGGCGATGGAAGAGTTCGGTGGAGAACTTCTTGATGGCGGCCCTTGGGTGAAGATCACCAATCCGAACACTGGCAAAGACATCATCATCAAAGACGTTATTGCTGACGCCATGTTGCAGCAGGTTTTGTTGCGTCCCCGAGAGTACAGTGTCATAGCGACCTTGAACCTCAATGGTGACTATCTCTCCGACGCATTGGCCGCGCAGGTGGGCGGTATTGGAATCGCGCCTGGCGCAAACTTGTCTGACGATATTGCCTTATTCGAGGCAACACACGGCACCGCGCCTAAATACACAGGTCAGGACAAGGTGAATCCCGGATCTTTAATTCTGTCGGCAGAAATGATGTTGCGGCATCTGGGATGGAATGAGGCCGCGGACCTCGTGATAGACGGTATGAATGGTGCTATCCAAGCTAAAACAGTGACCTATGATTTCGCACGTCTCACGGATAACGCGACAGAGGTTTCATGCTCTGCCTTTGGCGACGCCATTATTGACCACATGAACTGAGTTCAATGGCTAATGAGAGAGCCCGCAGTAGCGGGCTTTTTTTTGCCTCACGAAAAGCAGCTTCTACTGTTTCTTCTTTGAGACACTCTGATGTTTCGATCAAAAACAATGCGGCCTTTCATACCGTGGGAGCGGCAGAAAATCACCGTCGAATTAGAATCTTGACCGCTAATCACTGGGATAAGCGTTGTCGATGGTCTGCTGACGATCAGACTTGTCCCATTTGATATCAGATTAGTAGTGACAAAGTATCGACCAGAACACAGCGATTTACGTACTAGACTATACTGTGCAAACGCTGTTACACATGTGACCCATGATTTATCAAATGAACCGACTGTCTATTAATGCATCTGCGTCCTCTCCCGATCGTGATGATGAGGGCGATCTTGCGGTCGCGCCTGCCAAACCGAAAACCAAGCGGCCCCCGCTGTACAGAGTTGTGCTCCTCAACGACGACTACACGCCTATGGAGTTTGTCATTGAGGTGCTGGAGCACTTTTTTTCGATGAACCGTGAGAAGGCGACGCAGGTCATGCTGGCCGTGCACACCCAAGGAAAAGGCGTGTGTGGTATTTACACACGCGATGTCGCCGAAACTAAGGCAGAGCTTGTCAATCAAGCAGCTAGAGACAACGGCCACCCGCTCTTATGCGAGGTAGAGCCCTCACAAGATGATGAAGGAGAATGAACAGTGCTGAGTAAAGATCTTGAGCGGGCTTTAAATGAGTCTTTTAAGCAGGCCAGGGCCCAGAGGCACGAATTCATAACGGTAGAGCATCTGTTGCTCGCACTGCTCGATGACCCTGCGGCATTGAAGGTGCTATCGGCTTGTAGCGCTAATGTGGACGGGCTACGCGGCGATCTGGTCGAGTTTATCGATGCGACAACCCCGATGGTCTCGGGCGATGAGGAGGTGGATACACAGCCGACGCTCGGATTTCAGAGGGTCCTGCAACGCGCTGTATTCCATGTACAAAGTTCTGGCAAAGCCGAAGTAACAGGTGCCAATGTTCTGGTCGCTATATTTTCCGAGCAGGAGAGCCAAGCCGTCTATTTCCTGAAAACCCAAGATATTTCGCGGCTTGATATTGTTAATTTTATTACGCACGGAGTGAGCAAATCAGAGGACGAGGAAGAGGGCGCCGATGACGAGTTTCCGACCAGCGCAGGCACGAATGAGGGCGCCGATGAAGAGGAAAGCCCACTTGATAAATACGCAACAAATCTCAACGAAGAGGCCATTCAGGGGCAGATAGACCCGCTGATCGGCCGCCTTGACGAGGTGGAGCGCGTCGCACAAATTTTGGCGCGTCGTCGGAAAAATAATCCCTTGCTTGTGGGCGAGTCAGGCGTTGGAAAAACGGCTATTGCCGAAGGTCTGGCGAAGCTCATCGTAGACGGTCAGGTGCCCGATACATTAAAGACTGCAGAGGTTTTCTCGCTTGACCTTGGCGCACTGCTCGCTGGTACTAAGTATCGAGGTGATTTTGAAAAGCGCTTTAAGGGTGTTCTGGCTGACTTGAAGCGTCGCGATGGGTCGATCCTCTTCATCGACGAGATCCACACTATTATTGGTGCGGGCGCCGCATCCGGTGGCGTGATGGACGCAAGCAATTTGTTAAAACCCCTGCTGAGTTCGGGCAAGCTACGGTGTATTGGCTCTACGACCTATGCGGAGTACCGAGGTATTTTCGATAAGGACAAAGCCTTGAGCCGGCGCTTCCAAAAGGTCGATGTACTCGAGCCATCGGTAGATGACGCCTATAAGATTTTGAAAGGGTTGAAATCGCGTTTTGAAGAGCATCATGGCCTTCGTTACACCGATAAAGCGCTTCGAACGGCAACCGAGATGGCAGCACGGTATATTACCGACCGATTCCTGCCGGACAAGGCGATTGATGTGATTGACGAGGCGGGCGCTTTCCAGCAGCTCCAGCCGGTGAGCAAGCGAAAGAAGGTAGTGGGACCAGGCGATATCGAGGCAGTGATCGCGAAGATTGCGCGAATTCCACCTAAAACAGTCAACAGTGATGATAAAGAGCTCCTTGAGAAGCTGGAGTCCAATCTTTCTTTGGTTGTGTTTGGTCAAAACAAGGCCGTAAGCCAGCTAGTAAGCTCGATTAAGTTAGCGCGAGCCGGGTTACGCTCTGGTGATAAACCTATCGGTAGCTTCCTGCTTGCCGGCCCCACAGGTGTGGGAAAGACGGAGGTGACCAAGCAGCTCGCAATGCAGCTGGGACTTGAGTTGTTGCGCTTCGATATGTCGGAGTACATGGAACGACACACCGTGTCACGTCTTATTGGGGCTCCGCCTGGCTATGTCGGCTACGATCAGGGTGGGTTATTGACCGATGCGGTCACGAAGCATCCTCACTCGGTCGTTCTATTGGACGAAATCGAAAAAGCCCATCCAGAGGTCTTCAATTTACTGCTCCAAGTCATGGACCACGGAACGCTGACAGACAACAACGGCCGAAAAGCCGATTTCCGTAACGTCATTGTTGTGATGACCACGAATGCGGGTGCAGAAAGCATAGCGAAACGTTCTATCGGCTTCTCTACGCAAGATAACAGCACCGACGCGATGGAGGCGATCAACAAGCTGTTTACACCGGAGTTCCGGAACCGCCTTGATGCGATAGTGCCCTTTGAGCCACTGGATCAGGACGTCATTCTTACGGTAGTTGATAAATTCCTAACCTCGCTTCAGACCCAGCTAGACGAAAAGCGTGTTCAGTTACACGTAGATGAGAGTGCCCGTGAGTGGCTGGTTGAGGAAGGGTATGATCGAAACATGGGCGCCCGTCCCATGGAGCGGGTAATTCAGGAGCACATTAAAAAGCCTCTGGCGGATATGGTCCTCTTCGGGGAGCTGTCAAAAGGGGGCATTGCTCAAGTGAGTGTCAATGCTGAGGGGGATGGTCTGTCGGTATCGGCCGTTGTCGAGATCTCCGAGGAAGCAGTTCCAGCGTAAGAAATTACGCGTAATGCCAGCAACTGATGGTTTTCCCAACGCGCACTTTGAGATAGAGTGCGCGCCATCAGTTCAATTAGGTAGGTTTAATGGCTAAAGAAGATCAAATCGAAATGGAAGGGGAGATTATCGACACACTCCCTAACACCACGTTCCGCGTACGCCTGGAGAACGGACATGTCGTTACAGCGCACATCTCAGGAAAGATGCGCAAGAACTACATCCGGATTTTGACTGGGGACAAAGTGCGTGTTGAGGTGACCCCATACGATTTGACCAAAGGCCGAATTACTTATCGCGAGCGGTAAGCTCAGAGATCGGACGGTAATGTAACGACAGGAATGGGTGACAAATCACTCGGTTTGTCACCTGTATCCCCGTACCACCTTCCTTGTATGAGCATCTCTAGCGGTTGAAAGCGCGTCTTGTAGCTCATTTTTTGGCAGTTTTCTATCCAGTAGCCGAGGTAGATGTAAGGCATACCACGCTTTTTCGCATGCGAGATTTGCAGCAACACGGCGTACGTGCCCAAGCTTCGCTTTTCTAAGTTTGGGTCATAGAAGGTGTAAATCGCCGCGAAGCCATCGAGCATCTCGTCAGACACGGCAACACAAACGAGCGTGTTGTTTTCATACAACTTAAAGTAGCGCGTCGAGCCGAGACTGTTATTCAAAAATGACTCGTACTGCTCCCTGTCGGGTGGGTACATGTCACCGTCAGCGTGTTTCCCCGTAATGTAGCGTTCATAAAGGGCGTAGGCCTCGTCGTCCCCACTTACCGAGTCGGTGATTTCGAGCCGTAAGTCTCCGTTGGCATTAATGACCCGACGTTGACTTTTACTGGGCTTAAAGCCACTGGTAACAACGCGGGCAGCAACACAGGCGCTACAGTTATTACAGTGGGGCCGGTATATATGATCGCCGCTACGTCTAAAGCCCATGAGGGAAAGCTCTGTGTACAGCTCGGGACTGATCGTCTGGCGGGGATCCACAAATAAAGTCGTTGCCTCCTTCTCGGGGAGGTAAGAGCACCGATGTGGGAAGGTGGTAAAGACCTTAATTTCCCGGAGATTCGCCGTCACTGCATTGCTCGCGTCTGTTCTTGTATCCGAGCGCCCAACATAACGCCCTCTCAATAACGCCTAGTGTAGTGACATAACCACTCCCGGCAAAGACGCCAGTGCTTATTTTCACACTCGAGGTGAGTCATAGTCACGACGCATGCAGCACCCCGGCTAGCGTCTCAAGCTTCCTCGGGTGGCTTAACAACCCTTATTTTGCGATCATTCAAACGATAATGACTCCGTCGGTAAAAGCTTTTTCACCCGGTTAAATGTGAGACGGCCCGCGGATGAAGCAACGCTGACGTTGCGCTAACGCTGAACGTTAAAAACCCATCGAGAAACGAAATGGCTTTGAACCGGTGTTCTGAGCAACTAAACGAGGTCTCCCATGAGCCAAAGTAAGTACTTCACGTATTACGGTTATGTCGCCGTTGGCCTGGCTTTGCTGAGTGCAATTGTCCTTGGGTTTCGAGAATCGGTCGAACATATCCTGCTGACCGAGTCCGGCCTTATTGAGCGTGCATCAGCCTTTGGCTACTTCGCCTGCGCCGCCTTTATGCTTGCTCGAGGAGGGCAGCAGTTTCTTCGTTACCGGGCTTATTTCGCTGTATTAGTGACCCTTTTTGGCTGTCGCGAGCTTGATTTTGATAAGGCTTTTACGACCATAGGTATTCTAAAATCGCGCTTTTTCATCAGCCCAGATGTCCCAGCGGGTGAGAAACTTGCTGGGTTAATCGTCGTGACAATATTGATCTGGTCTGTCTACATGATCCTATCTCGGCACTTCACGGGATTCCTCTCGGGTTTAAAGCAAAAGACACCCGAAGCCGTTGGGGTTGCAATTGTGTTCTTCTTACTCGCTTTTTCTAAGTCGATAGACGGTCTTCCTCGCAAATTGCAGCCACTGGGTATCGACGTCGCTCCCGAGATTGGTGCGTTCCTTGGGGCACTGGAGGAGGTGCTCGAGCTCGGCATACCTATTTACATTGCCCTTGTGACGCATGCTTGGTTCAAGCGCGAGGTGAGGTCGGGACAAGACTGAGTGAATCGCTGGGTTTATCAATGACCCTTGTTGGACTTGAGTGTTATTCAAAAGGCCCTAAGTGGTCCCGGAGCAGTCCTTCAAACTTCGTTCTCGAAATAAGCGTCATGCCCAGTGACTCTAGGTGCGCATTCGGCATTTGACAGTCTATGAGCTCGAGGTCAGGGAAGGGCGCTTTTGAGCAAAGGTAGTGAAGTGCCACCTTCGATGCATTGGCGCGCCGCGAGAACATGGACTCGCCAAAGAATACCCGCCCAAGCACGACGCCGTAGAGGCCACCAACGAGCTCATCGCCATCGAAGACTTCAATACTTTGCGCATAACCCAAAAGATGAAGTTGAGAATAAGCGGTTGCAATATCGCTGCTTATCCATGTCGCTGATCGCTCCTCAGTAAGGTCCGCACAGGCTGACACAACCTCATCGAAGCAGCGATTAACGGATACTTCCCAATTGCACTTCGAAAGAAATCTACGCAGCGATCGCGATACATGGAGCTCATCTGGGAACAGCACGGCGCGAGGATCTGGCGTCCACCATAGAATAGGCTCTCCCTCTTCATACCAAGGAAATATGCCTCGCTGATAAGCGTGTAACAGCCGCTCAGCGCTTAGGTCGCCGCCTACGGCTAAAAGACCGTTAGGGTCTTTTAGCGCATTTTCAGTAGGCGGAAACGGCTCGATCATATCGAGAGGGGCCGCTACTGTGCGTCGAGATACTTTTCAGCGTCCAACGCTGCCATACAGCCAAAGCCTGCAGAGGTGATCGCTTGTCGGTATACATGATCGGAAACATCGCCTGCCGCAAACACGCCCTCTACCGAGGTAAGCGTGGCGTTCCCGTCCAATCCCGAGAGGGTTTTAATGTAACCGTCATTCATGTCCAGCTGCCCCACGAACATATCCGTGTTGGGTTTGTGGCCTATAGCAATAAAAACACCATCAACCTTAAGTTCCGCTGACGGCTCACCCTTAGCTGAGGCCAATCGAACCCCCGTAACGCCACTCTCATCTCCAAGCACCTCTTCTAGCTGTCGGTGCCAATTAAGCGTTACGCGCCCCTCTTCGGCTCGAGAGAAGAGGCGATCTTGAAGTACTTTTTCTGCTCTTAACTCATCGCGACGGTGGACGAGGTGTACCTTACTGCACAAATTGGACAGGTAAAGCGCTTCCTCTACCGCGGTGTTACCCCCGCCAACGACAACCACTTCTTTATTTCGGTAGAAGAAGCCATCGCAAGTGGCACAGGCACTAACACCTTTGCCCATAAAGGCGCTTTCGCTGGGCAGCCCCAAGTATTGTGCCGACGCCCCTGTCGCAATAATCAGCGAATCACAGGTATAAGAATGTGTTCCAGACAATGTGAAAGGACGCTGAGCAAGATCCACGCTTTCGATATGGTCAAAAACAATAGCGGCCTCATAGCGTTCAACATGCTCTTGCATTTGTTGCATCAACGCGGGCCCCTGAAGTCCCTCAGGACCACCTGGCCAATTCTCAACCTCCGTTGTGGTTGTGAGTTGTCCTCCCTGCTGCATACCCGTTATGACAATAGGGTTGAGGTTCGCTCTCGCCGCGTAAACAGCGGCGGTGTAGCCGGCGGGGCCAGAGCCCAAAATAATTAAACGGTGGTGATTCGATGTACTCATTCTCAAGGATTTTCCATGGTCAAAAAATGCGAGGGCAGAGCCTACCGCATTACAGGCGCCAGCGAAATATTATTCCATTGCTCGAGGTTTTCAATGCGACTTCAAGTGATTGATTAATAATGTTAATTTTCAAAAAATAGCCGAAATATCTTTATGGTATGATGCCGCAAACCACTGGGGGATTCAGAATTGCCTACTAAGAACACTCCTTCCAAGGTGCCACAAGGGGACACTGAAGCGAGCGTGCCGGGTGCTATGGCGAGCGTAGGCTTCATTGCCGGTCTTGCGGGCGCCTCTTTTGCGCTGGTTAGTCTGTTGACATTCAGTACGTCTGACCCCAGCTGGAGTTCAAGCGGGGCGGGTGACGTTCTCAGTAACCAAGGCGGCGTCGTTGGGGCCTATTTTTCCGATATGGTCTACTCGCTGGTCGGGTTTCTGGCGCTTGGCGTCCCGTTGCTTCTTTTACTATTGTCATACAGGTCGATTCGTCCGGTCGTGAGCCGTGGCGTTACCTCCACAGATCGTGTCATCTCGAGCTTTGGGTGGGTTACATTCCTGGCTGCCAGTGCCGGTCTAATCCAGATAGTCGTACCTCAGGAAGCGTTTCTGCCACAGGGGACCGGGGGGATTATCGGTTATGGTGTCGCTTCTTGGTTCACAGCCGCATTCTCTGACTTTGGAGCGAGGTTGCTTCTGAGTTTTTGCGTGTTGCTGGGTGGCACCCTAGCATTTGATATTGACTGGATGCGCGTCGCAGAGAAGTTGGGTAGCGTAACGATAAACACAATGAACACCCTGAGATCACGTATCGATGATTTCAATGACCGTCGGAAGTTACGGACGGAAAAGGCGAAGCGAAGTGTGCAAATCGCAGCGCATGTAGAAAAGGAAAAGCTGCGTACACCGCCAAAAATCAAAGCACCTAAGCTTCTTGAAAATGTCGGCAAGAAAGCCGAGCGGGAAAAACAAAAGCCCCTTTTTGAGTCCGCTGAGCTCACCCCCATGCCGCCCTTGGCGCTGCTCGATGCACCCACACAAACGGGTCCCAGAGGCTACTCAACGTCAGAGTTGGAGTCTTTATCGCGACTCCTTGAGATAAAGCTCGCCGACTTTGGTATTACGGCCGAAGTTGTATCGGTTTATCCCGGCCCTGTAGTTACGCGCTTTGAGATACAACCTGCCGCTGGAGTGAAGGTCAGTCGGATTTCCAATCTGGCTAAGGACTTAGCGAGATCCCTAGCCGTGAATTCGGTCCGGGTCGTTGAAGTGATCCATGGGAAGAGTGTCGTCGGCATTGAAATTCCGAATGCAGATCGGCAGACCGTTAATTTCCGAGACGTCTTAAGCTCTGCTGAGTTTGATGATGCTAAATCGCCGCTTACCATAGCCCTAGGACACGATATTGCGGGAACACCCATCGTCGCGGACTTGGGCAAGATGCCGCACGTTTTAGTTGCGGGTACCACGGGGTCGGGTAAGTCGGTCGGCGTGAACTGCATGTTGGTAAGTCTGTTATACAAGGCCACACCCGATGATGTGCGATTAATCCTTGTCGATCCTAAAATGCTCGAACTCTCGGTCTACGATGGTATTCCGCACCTTCTTACCCCGGTAATCACTGACATGAAGGACGCAGCGAATGGCTTGCGATGGTGCGTCGCCGAAATGGAGCGTCGCTACAAGCTCATGTCGTTGCTCGGGGTTCGTAACCTTGCCGGATACAACCGAAAGGTGAGAGATGCGGAAAAAGCAGGAACCCCGATTGACGATCCACTGTGGACTCCCGACCCCGTGCTCGAATTAACCGGTGAAGAGCAAGTGGCTCCCGCGCTAGAAACCTTGCCAAGCATCGTGGTGGTGATAGACGAATTTGCTGACATGATGATGATCGTGGGCAAAAAGGTAGAAGAATTAATTGCACGGATCGCCCAGAAGGCGAGAGCAGCAGGCATTCACCTGGTTCTGGCCACGCAGAGGCCATCGGTGGACGTCATCACGGGTCTCATCAAGGCAAACATACCCTCGCGGGTGGCATTTTCGGTTTCCTCAAAAATAGATTCCCGCACAATTCTCGATCAAGGTGGTGCGGAGCAGTTACTTGGCTATGGCGATATGCTTTATTTGCCGTCTGGCTCAAGTACGCCCACCCGTGTTCATGGCGCATTTTGCTCGGATGACGAGGTGCATAGGGTCGTGGCCGATTGGCGCCGCCGTGGCACACCTGAGTTCATAGAAGGATTGCTCGATGAGGGAGGCCAAACACCGGTAACTGCCCAAGAATTGCAGTCTGCTGCCTCATCCGATGACGATCCGGAGAGCGATGCACTCTACGATGAGGCGGTGCACTACGTGTGTAGCAGTCGCCGCGCCTCAATCTCGTCAGTTCAGCGCAAACTCCGAATTGGTTACAACCGTGCCGCGAGACTTATTGAGACCATGGAGGCGACGGGGGTCGTTTCCGCCATGGGTAGTAATGGGCAGCGTGAGGTTCTCGCTCCGCCACCGCCAGGGGGTGATGATTGATCCGCAACATGCTGGGCCTTCTGTTGCTGATCACGTCACTGTTTGCGCAATCAGAGGAGATGACACCCTGGCCCTTTGACGGTTTAGAGGGTGTGTCGGGAACGTTTACTAGCGAGACTCAGGGACCGTCCGGTGACACGCTGAGAAGCTCGGGTCGATTTTCAAGTCTCAAACCCGATCATTATTTATGGGATATACAAACCCCGGATAGCCAAATGTTGGTGGTGAACTCTACCGGATTTTGGCAGGTTGATCGGGATTTGGATGTCGTTATTCTTCGTGATGTACCCAGTTCAGCACAGCTGCCACTTTCTAAAATTTGGCTTGATGAGGCCGAACTCACTGCCTTCTCTAAAGAGGTGACCGAGGGTTCTATGGAGGCCATCAGCGCCTTTGAACTGCGCGTCGTGAGTCCAACGTTTTTGGAAATGCGCCTCGCTGACCCGCTCGGGCGTGAGACGCTTTTTCAGCTAACGATCGAGTCTACGGTTGCCCCCACACGTGAGGCGTTTGACGTTCGAGTGCCCGCTAATGTGGACTTTTTTGACGAGCGCAGCATCAAACCCACGTCAAACGCCGAGGCATTCAAATGATCGCTTTCTATATCGCGTTGGGTGGCGCCATGGGTGCGTTGGCACGATTTGGTGTCCATCAATGGATGCTCGCCAGCGGCGTCGGTGCATTCGGTTTGTCCACGCTAACCGTGAATGTTGTAGGTTCACTTGCTATCGGTTGCTGTTTCATTGCTTTCGAACGCTTAAATGTCTCAGAAGCGGTCAGATTGGGGTTGATGGTCGGTTTTTTAGGTGCGTTCACGACCTTTTCAACCTTTTCGCTAGAGCTTCTTACCGAGCTTCAAGCTGGTAATTATGTCAGGCCGGGTATTTATGCGGTGTCTTCCGTTCTGTTGTGTCTGTTCGGTTGCTATGTTGGTTTTACCGTTACGCGCGCAATCATCGACTAATCCATTTTTGACGGTAAACTACCGGCCCTAATGCACTCTAGGTTAAATCCCATTTACTCATGCTAGATCTGAAACTCGTCCGCAAAGACCCACAAGCCGTCGCTAATGCCCTGGAAAAGAAACACCACAGTTTCCCGGTGTCGCGTTTCATTACGCTCGACGCTGAGCGCAAGGAGGCCGATATTCGGTCCCAGGAACTATTAGCCGAGCGAAAGAAGGCCTCTAAGCAAATTGGCGCATTAATCGCGTCCGGCAAATCGGTGGACGACGCGAAGGCAGAGGTCAACGAAGTACTTAATCGTCTCTCTGACGAGCTTGATCAGGCGGTAGCGCAAGCAAAGGAAATTCAGACAGCACTTGATGACTTGATGATGCAAACCCCAAACCTTCCTGATGGGGCCGTGCCCGAAGGGCGAGATGAGGACGATAATGAGGAGATTTTAAAGTGGGGCACACCGGCTGAGCTGTCTTTTACTCCCAAGGACCACGCCGATCTTGGTGAAGCCTTAGGTCAACTCGATTTTGAGCTGGCAGGCAAGATTACCGGTAGCCGCTTTAGCGTTATGCAGGGCGGATTAGCGCGACTACAACGTGCGTTGACCCAGTTCATGCTGGATACACACACGCAAACACACGGCTACACAGAGGTTTATGTGCCGTTTATTGTCAATTCTGACTCGCTATATGGTACGGGCCAGCTACCGAAGTTCGCCGAGGATTCCTTCAAGCTTGAAGGGGATTCCGATTATTATCTAATACCAACCGCCGAAGTGCCTGTCACCAACATGCTGAGAGACCGTATCGTTGAAGATGCGGAGTTGGGGGAGGGCGGACTTCGCTTCACAGCACATACGCCGTGTTTCCGGAGCGAGGCGGGGAGTTACGGGAGAGATACACGCGGGTTGATTCGCCAGCATCAATTTGAAAAAGTTGAGTTGGTGCAAGCCGTTCGACCCGAACAGTCTGACGAGGCCCTGGAAGCCCTTACCGGTCATGCGGAAGCGATCTTACAGGCTCTGGAGCTTCCTTATCGTAAGGTGCGACTGTGCGGTGGCGATCTGGGATTCAGTGCAGCCCTTACCTACGATCTAGAAGTGTGGTTGCCCGGTCAGAGTGCATACCGTGAGATATCAAGTTGTTCGAATTTTAGAGACTACCAAGCAAGAAGAATGCAAGCACGATGGCGAAACCCCACGACGGGCAAGCCTGAGCTCCTTCATACCCTGAACGGTTCCGGTTTGGCAGTGGGTAGGACGCTGGTGGCGGTGGTTGAGAACGGACAACAAGCTGACGGCTCCATTGTCCTTCCCGCGGCAATTGCGGCCTACATGGGCACCGATATCATTACCCCACGTTAATAAGCAGATTTCGCTTTACACAGCAGTTTAGGCTGGGCTTTTAGCGAACACTCGCCCTAGCCATCACAGGTCCCGAAAGGTTGATGGCATCGACAAGAATGCGTGCTGTTTCGGTGATCAATGCATCTTCATCATCGATACTTGCGGACTCTTCATCAGATTCAGACTCCGAGCCCGGATCCAAGGTATCTTCAGCTGTGTCGAACATCTCATCAAGCGATAGCAGGGCGTCCATCCCCTTCGCTTGCCTTCTTGTATTTTCGATGGCGAGGTACTGAGCTTCTTGATCTTCACGCTGCGCTACTCGCGCTTGCTGGTTCAGCGGCAATTGCTCGGTCCCATTGATGTCTTCGGCTAACGCTTTCTGATCCCAAATGTACTGAAAATCCGCATTAGCGTTTGCCCGCTCGGTGTGGTTCGCAAGCAATGTCGGCAAAATAGCGTCAATGGCACCATAATTTTTGTGGCGAACGGGCGCTATACGATCCCAGTCAAGGGCCTTCTCCAGTGAGCTTTCACCGATTTCGTCGTGCTGAAGCAGGGAAGGGTAGCTAATGTCAGGAATAACACCCCTGTGCTGCGTACTCTCGCCTGAGATTCGGTAGAACTTGCTCTCGGTAATCTTAAGCTGACCCTCGGGCAGATCGAGCAACGTCTGCACAGTGCCTTTGCCAAAACTCCGATCACCAACAATTATGGCGCGTCCGTAGTCCTGTAGGGCGGCAGCAAAAATCTCAGAGGCAGAGGCGCTCAAGCGATCGATCATGACCGCCACGGGGCCCTCGTAAAAGGGGCCTCTACGGCGTTTTCCGTCACGCCACACTCGTGAGCCAGTGCCCTTAATTTGCACTGTAGGGCCGTATTCGATGAAAAGACCTGTCAACTCATTGGCCTCTCTTAGCGATCCACCACCATTGCCCCTCAAGTCGATTACCAATCCGTCGACTCCCGCTTCATTCAGTTCAGCAACGAGCTTACCTACGTCCCGTGTGGTCGACCGAAACTCAGGATCTCCTTTTCTGTACGCGTCAAAGTCGAGGTAAAAAGCCGGTACGTCTATAACACCTATTTTTCTAGGTGAGCCGTCTAAATCATTGATTTCTATTATTTTTGACTGAGCAGCCTGCTCTTCCAAGCGGACTTCGTTGCGTGTAATAACCAGCCGACGAACCTCGTCCGCACGACCGGCCGCAGGAATAACATCAAGGCGGACCACCGTGCCTTTTTTTCCTCGCACCAAATCAACAACGTCATCCAAGCGCCACCCAATGACATCCGTGATGGGGCCGTCGTCACCTTGCCCGACACCAATAATAAGCTCAGCAGCCGCAAGGTCGCTTTGCTGGTCGGCTGGACCAGCAGGGACGACCCTAACAACTTTGACGTATTCGTCCTCGTTCTGAAGCACAGCGCCAATTCCTTCAAGACTCAAACGCATGTCAATATCGAAGTTTTCGGCGCGACGTGGCGAAAAATAACTGGTGTGAGGGTCAAATTGAGAGGTGAGGGCGTTCGCGTATACCGCAAAGACGTCCTGCGCATTGTATTGCTCTAGGCGCTTTAGCTGGTTTTCGTAGCGTTTTTTAAGCGTCGGTGCGATCTCATCCTCAGCTTTATCCGCCATTTTAAGGCTCAGCACCTGGTTCTTTAACCGTTTTCGCCAGCGTTCAGAAAGCTCGGCGGAGGAGGTTGCCCACTCACGCTCGGTGGGATCGCGTTCAATAAACTCCTCTTTGTCGTAGTCAAAGCGCTGAGCAACGTCATCCATGTCGTCAATTATGTTGCGTAGCTGCGCGGAGGCAATCGATCGATACCGGTCATAAACCTCGATAGCAGGGTATAACTCACCTTTGCGACCTAGGTCATCAAGCGTAGTCTGATATTCAGAGAACGCATCTACGTCAGATTGTGTGAAATACAAATGTGAAGGATCAAGCCGCTCCAAGTAGGTCTGCAGGTGCGCCTGTGCCATTTTGTCGTTGTAGCGTTTATCAACGAAATGCGTGTCTTCGAGCTCTGTAATGAGTGCACGAAGCGTCCATTTCTGTTCACGGGTGGTTTCTAGCTCTGCATATGCGAGTGGAGCGCTGAGCGCGAATACACAAACGATATGAGTGAGGAGTTGCTTGTATCGCATCGAAAAAGCTTCCATAAAAGTAAAAACAGAGCGCGCCCGTGTGCTCAAACAGCGCGTATTCGTATTCGTAAGCGTAGCGTAATTGCTGCCATTACCACAGATACGAAAGGGGCCTTTACCTGGACTGCACTGTATCCTTTTCTCATATTTAACATAATATACATTATGCGCATTTTAAGATGGTGCTTTGGGGTGTAGGATACGCCTGACACTGTGAGTTATCGGTAACGCTCTCACCTATGCAAAAGCCAGATCATTCAACGCCTCATGTAGAAGCCTTTTACGACGAAGCGACCTCTACACTTTCTTACGTCGTGGCCGACACGGACAATAAGGTGTGCGTGGTAATTGACCCAGTGCTGGACATAAACGATGGCGCCGCCGAAATTTCGACACATAGCGCGGACCGAATTGTCAGGTTCATTGAGGAGCGCGAGCTGCGCGCTGTCTACGTTTTTGAGACACACGCGCATGCAGACCATCTGAGCGCCAGTTATTACCTTAAGCAGAAACTCGGTGCAAAAATCGGGATCTCTAGCCTTATCGGTGATATACAGCGTAAGTTCGCTGACATTTACTCTGAGTCACCACATTTTGCCGTCGACGGCTCGCAGTTCGACATCTTGCTCACAGATCAGCAAACACTGTCGCTTGGCGCACTTCAAATAACCGCATTGCATTCTCCTGGCCACACACCTGCCTGTATGGCGTATCACATTGGCGATGCGCTGTTTGTTGGGGATACATTATTCATGCCTGATTCGGGCACTGCGCGCTGTGACTTTCCAGGTGGCAACGCGAGTGAGTTGTATTTCTCTATTAAACGGTTGCTTGAGTTGCCAGAATCGACCCGGGTTTTCGTTTGTCACGATTATCAGCCGAACGGTAGACCGCTGGCCTATGAAGCGAGTATCCGCAGGCATCGTATGGAGAATATCCATGTGCGAGACGGCGTCTCTGAGATTGAGTTTGTAACGATGCGACAAGCGAGAGACAGGCAGCTTCCTATGCCAAAACTCATGATTCCTTCCATGCAGGTCAATATTCGCGCAGGCGCCCTTCCCAGGCATCCTGTGTCAGCGCGGCCCGTTATCACCCTGCCAATCAACGCTTTCGGCGGCGAAGATCTTAGCGAAATTGTTGAAAATCAATAAGTAACGCTAGATTTCTTCGCTTGATTTAAGGAAGGAGACATCCTACGGAATGGGGCTGCCGACTCATTCCGAATAACGATCGATGATTTGCTTGCCCAAGGCCATTTGATGCACTTGATCGGGCCCATCTGCCTGTCGACACCATCGTGCGTAGTTGTATGCCTCTGCCATCATGTAGTCCTCGGTTAACCCCCCTGCCCCATGAATTTGCATGCAACGATCAATGACCTTTTGCACGAGAAATGGGATGGTGGTCTTCGTCGCTGCAATCATATCGACGGAGGCGGGAACGCCCTGACTGTCGATTTTGTGGCATGCCTTGAGGAGAAGTAATCGGGCCATCTCTATTTCCGAGAAACATTTCGAAATGTCTTCTCTCACGCTTTGGTGCTTACTCAAAAGCCGTCCGAAGGTAGTGCGGCTATTGGCTCGCTGGCATGCAAGTTCCAAGGAGCGTTGAGCCGCACCAATTAATCTCATGCAGTGATGCATGCGACCTGGACCAAGCCGCCCTTGGGCTATTTCAAAACCCCTACCCTCGCCTAATAAAATATGGTCAAGGGGCACTCGGACGTCTTTAAAAATGATCTCTGCGTGTCCAATGGGGGCGTCGTCGTAACCCAGTGTCGTGAGCGGTCTTACGAGCGTAACGCCAGGAGTGTCCTTTGGCACCAGTATTTGGGACTGCTGTAGATGTCGATTTGGATTTGTGGGATCAGACTTCCCCATCACAATAAGGATCTTAGTGCGTTCATACATGGCGTTTGTAATGAACCATTTGTGGCCATTAAGAACCCACTCCTGACCCTTTTTCTCTATCCGTAGTTCGACGTTTGTCGCATCGCTTGAAGCCACCTGAGGCTCTGTCATTGCGTATGAGGAACGTATCTGACCCTCAAGCAATGGTGTTAACCACGTATCACGCTGTGCCTGGGTCGCGTAATTCATGAAGACTTCCATATTCCCCGTATCCGGAGCGTTACAGTTAAATACCTCTGGTGACCAAATAACCCGACCCATAATCTCAGCAAGTGGCGCGTAATCGAAAAATGACAGACCGCCGTGATCACAATATTCAGCATGCTCCTCAGGCACAAAGAGGTTCCAAAGCCCGGCCGCTTGGGCGTGGGCCTTCAACTCATCCATCAACGGCAAGGGTGCAAAGCGATTGGTGGCGCCACGAAGTTGTGCGGCGTAGGCCTCTTCGTTTGGGTAGATATACGCTTCCATGAAGGCCGTAAGGCGCGCTGATAACTGCTGTGACTTCTGACTGAACTCGTACATGACTGCCTCTGCCTTAATCGCTGTTTTCGTATTCCCTGAATTTGTTAACGCCGCGGTCCTTTGACCGAATCAACTAGCGCTGAGGACAGCGCCGCGGTCAAGGACGAGGCTTGTCCGAGTTAAAAATGAGCGCTTAGAGGTAACGTGACTCGGTTAGTCGCTGCCACAGTCTTATCACAAGACGGTCAAAGGTGACTTCTGCTGCGAAGCCCATGCGCTCAGCGAGCTTTTGTTTTCGGCGGTAATGCACCTCGAACAAATCTCTTTCCTCTGTTTGGGACTGCAGATAGCTATCCGATGTTGAAATGGCGTCTATTAATCCCTCGTTGAGCGCCTGAGAGCCGTACCACACCTCTCCCGTGGCCACCTGGTCAACGTTAACAGCTGGGCGATTAGTGGCTACAAACTGCTTAAATAGACCGTGGGTCTCCTCGAGCTCGTTTTCAAACTTTCTGCGCCCTTTATCGGTGTTCTCGCCAAACATGGTGACCGTACGCTTGTATTCACCGGCGGTGAATTGCTCAAAGTCGACGTCATTTTTTTTGAGGAGGCGGTGGAAGTTAGGAAGTTGTGCGACGACACCAATCGACCCCAAAATGGCAAACGGCGCCGCTAAGATGCGATCTCCAACACACGCCATCATATAACCGCCGCTGGCAGCCACTTTGTCGACCGCAATAACTAGGGTGACGCCCGCATCTTTAATGCGCGAGAGTTGACTGGCTGCAAGACCGTAACCGTGGACGACGCCTCCAGGGCTTTCGAGTCGAATCAGCACTTCATCACCCTCTTGCACGTTGGGTAATATCGCCGATATCTCCTCGCGTAACGCATCCACCTGCGATGCCATAACGTCACCTTCAAAGTCGAGCACGAAGGTCCTAGGGCGTTCACTCGCAAGGTTCAGCGTATCGGTAGACGCTTGTGCACTTGCTTTTAATCGCGCCTTCTCTGCTTTTGCTTTGCTCTTGGCTGATTTCTTATCGTGTTTTGCACGAATCTGAGCGGCCTCGGGAGTTTCAGATAAATCGCGGATTGCGGCTGTGTAAGCATCAAATCGATCGTTGATCGACTTAACTTCTATATACCCTTCGTCGGGCCCTTTACCTTTCTGGCCCGCTGTGCCGGCAATGAGAAGCACAATTGCTCCGACAGCAACAACAATGAGCAGTGTTTGCGCGGCGAAAAGACCGAGTTCGTATAAAAATTCCAAAGTATGTCCCTAAATCTTATGCGTTTTGTGCGTTAAGAAAGCTATTAATCAGTTGTCCGGCTATTGAAAAAGCGGGGGGAACAGGCGGTAGATTGTCAGGCTTACACCAAATAGCCTCATCGATCTCCTCAGGATCGATATTGATCTCACCCGAGCGCCATTTGGCCGTAAAACCGAGCATCAATTGACCGGGGAACGGCCAGGGCTGTGAGCCATGATACTGGATATTGTCGACCTCTAGCCCGACCTCCTCCATGACCTCACGTTGGACCGCTTGTTCACAGGTCTCACCCGGCTCGACAAAGCCTGCGAGGCAGCTGTAGAAGCGCCTATTGGCACCTGCCCCAGCCGCTAAAAGAATCTCATCATCGCGCGAGATGAGTACGATGACACAAGGTGATAAGCGAGGGTACACGCTTAATCCACAGGGCTCGCATGCACGACTCTGCCCCTTATCTGCAAGAACCGTTTCGCGCCCACATCGTCCACAGTACCGATGATCTCTTTCCCAATTCAGTAGCTGATAAGCGCGCCCGACAACATCGAATAGGGCTTGGCTAGAACGCCCAAGAAGAGCAAAAAGATTTCCACTTGTGTACTTCATGACGTCAAGTTCGTTTGTCCGAACTTTACAAGCGTAAACGGGTTTTTCATCCAAATAGCCCACTGACGTGAGGTCACTGACCTCGTCGAAGTCTGCTTGGAGACTGGCAAGTGGAATGGGCGCGCCTTGGCTACCCATCAGTTCACTGACTAAGTTTCGCCCATGAAAGGCCCAAACCAAGTCATCTGGACTTGCGGGGGCCGTGGGTCTTGAAAAATTTAACATGCGCATCTCCTCGGGCGACCATACTAGGTGCACAGCACATCTTGCTCAAGTATTGTTAAGCACCAGTTGGCCTTGCCCCCACATCGACCTTCCAAGGACTCGCGGCTTCGTTTAACCTGATCTAACACTCACTCGTCCAACCCTGCGCGCACTGCGTATAGCCACTGCGTTTTGGGCGCTTGAAAGCTAACTATAAAAGGACACAGCTGTATGAATACTGCCCTAGCCAATCCCTATTGGCGCAATTTCCTCGGGTCTTCGCCCGATTGGTACAAAAAGACCATAATTGCCTTCTTGATCATCAACCCCATTCTTTTTCACACGGTTGGTCCTTTTGTCACCGGCTGGGTCCTGATTGGACAGTTTATTTTTACGCTAGCTTTGGCCCTGCAGTGCTACCCGCTTCAGCCCGGTGGCTTGTTAGCGATTGAGGCTATAGCTATTGGCATGGCCGATCCTCACACCGTCTTTCACGAGGCAGAAGCAAACTTTGAGGTGATCTTGCTACTTATGTTCATGGTGGCCGGCATCTACTTCATGAAGGAGCTTCTACTCTTCATCTTCACCAAAATACTTCTGCGCGTTAAGTCCAAGAAAGTGCTGTCACTCCTCTTTTCATTAGTCGCAGCTGTATTGTCGGCTTTCTTGGACGCACTTACGGTAACCGCCGTACTCATTAGTGTGGGTGTTGGATTTTTTACGGTTTATCACAAAGTGGCGTCAGGGACTGTCTTTGACGATGCTCAACACGATCACACGACGGACGATACTGTAAAAGCCGAAAACGAAGCGGATCTTGAGCAGTTCAGAGCGTTCCTGCGAAGCTTGCTAATGCACGGTGCGGTTGGCACGGCGCTTGGCGGCGTGTGTACGCTAGTAGGTGAGCCGCAGAATCTACTGATTGCAACGGTCGCAGACTGGGATTTCGTTGAGTTCTTCCTGCTTATGGCGCCGATTACCATGCCCGTTTTGGTTGCGGGATTACTGACATGTCTCATCCTCGAGCAAACGGGTGTGTTTGGGTACGGCGCACTTTTGCCACCAAAGGTGCGTTCGGTGTTAGAGGAGTTTCAAGCGCAAGAAAACGCCAAGGCGACCCCTGCATCAAACGCACGTCTCGTCGTTCAGGCGTTGGTAGCCCTCGTTTTGGTCGTAGGTCTAGCGCTTCATTTGGCCGCAGTTGGCCTAATTGGCTTGATGGTTATCGTGCTGCTCACTGCCTTCAACGGCATTGTCGAAGAGCACAAGCTCGGACATGCGTTTGAAGAGGCGCTGCCGTTCACAGCCTTGTTGGTTGTCTTCTTTGCCATTGTCGCCGTGATTCATGAACAGCACCTATTCTCGCCGGTGATTGAGGCGGTACTGGCAATGGAGAGTAGTGTGAGGCCCGCGATGTTCTTCCTCGCTAACGGTATCTTGTCGATGATCTCTGACAATGTATTCGTCGCAACGGTATACATCTCTGAAGTCAAAACAGCCCTGGACAATGGTGTTATCACCCGAGCGGAGTTCGATCAGCTTGCGGTGGCGATTAATACGGGAACAAACCTACCTTCGGTTGCGACGCCCAATGGGCAGGCTGCCTTTTTGTTCTTACTGACCTCTGCCCTCGCTCCGCTTATCCGCCTCTCGTATGGCCGCATGGTCATCATGGCATTACCGTACACGGTTGTATTAACGGCGGTAGGTTTAACGGCGGTTATCTACACGCTCTGAGCATAACGTACGTTGCAGTGAGGCGCTTTAGCGGCGCCACACTGCACCGTCGTCGCAACGCTCACTCAGTACGTCCAGCCTAGCTTCGTGATCGGCTAATTCCTCCTCAGAGGGGCTTATGACGCGTAATCGCGGCCGGCCTTCGGGGAGCCGTCGAATGGCAGAAGCGGATCCAGAACCAATCCCTGCCCCCTCCTCATCTGGAGAGAGCCCAAGACTCGTTTGCCCACCCGTCATGAGTAAGTAAACGTCTGCCAAGATCTCAGCATCAAGCAATGCACCGTGCAGCGTGCGGTTACTGTTATCTACCGCGTAACGCTGACACAGTGCATCGAGGTTGTTGCGTTGACCTGGGTGTCTACTGCGCGCTAGCTGCAAACTGTCGGTCACGTTGCAATAAGAGGAAACGGGAGCACTGGCCGGATCTAAAAGCTTAAATTCGGCTTCAATAAAGCCCACATCGAATGGCGCATTGTGAATGACTAAGTCAGCGCCTCTGATGAACTCGAGAAACTCATCCGCAACCCGGGAAAACACCGGTTTGTCTGCGAGGAATTCTTCAGTGATGCCGTGAACTTCGAGGGCACCTTGGTCAATGGCTCGCTGAGGCTTGATGTACTGATGATAGTGACGCCCTGTCAGCTTACGATCGATAATCTCGACACAACCTATCTCGATGATGCGGTGGCCTTGACTGACTTCAAGCCCGGTCGTCTCTGTGTCTAGTACAACTTGTCGCACGCTAACTCTTCTCCAATAAATCCATCGCCGCATTCGCAAGCGCGTCAGCGCGCTCATTCTCAGCATGACCTGCATGACCCTTCACCCAGCGCCACTCCACCTGATGATGACTGCATTGCGCATCGAGCATCTGCCAAAGGTCTTGGTTTTTCACGGGCTTCTTCGCGGCAGTGCGCCAGCCATTCGCCTTCCAGTTTTTAATCCACTTCGTAATGCCGTCTTTGACGTAAGTTGAATCCGTTGTTAGGACAACAAGGCAAGGCTCGCTCAGCGCCTGCAGCGCACTTATGGCTGCAAGGAGTTCCATTCTATTGTTTGTGGTCTCTGGCTCCGAGCCGTTTAATTCACGCTCGTGGTCTCCAAATCGCAGGATGACGCCCCAGCCACCTGGACCGGGATTGCCGCGGCATCCGCCGTCTGTGAACGCTTCGACAGATTTCATTTGGTCGGTTCGTTACGCGGGTGAGTCTCTGCCCCCACCGCTGGGCGCGATACGGGAATTGGGACAAGCTTCGGTCTGGCTTTTTGTCGGTGAAGGCCCTTTATACCTGCCCCAACCTGCTTGCGCGCATGGAGAACGAATGCGCCACCCATGGGTACCTGATGATCAACCAGCCAATCATCAAAACGCGCCATCCAGCGAAAGAGTCGCCCACGTCCAACGGGGCGTACAATCAGCTTGTGCTTCGGCTTAGCGGCCTGAAAATTCAAGAGTGATAACCAATCGAGTAGTTTAGGAATCCTTTCTAGCTTCAACCCACGCCATTTCGAGGGGAATACGAACCGGTTTATTAGCCATCCCAAACCAAAAACACTCTCGGGATTAAAGCCCACAATAATTAAATTACCGTTTGGGACAAGCACACGATGTACTTCCCTCAACGCCTGATGGGGCTCCTCGCAAACTTCAAACCCATGGAAGACAACGACCGTATCGATGGACTCCGTATCAAACGGTAGGCTTTCGTCGAAAGAGATAACGGTCTGGGCCCCTCCTACTCGGGCGCCATCAGGTGTGGCTATGAGCTTTGTCTGAGAATGAGCAAGCTCCTCTACAGACACAGTCGGTGGCACGCCTAAAAATAACGTGTGATACCCAAAAAGCCGCTCAAGCTGATTGCCCAACTCGCGGGTAATTTGATGATGCAGCCGTCTTCCCACTGGCGTTTTCTCATACCATTGGGCGAGGTGATCCTTTGTGCTGAGGCGCGCTTGCGATGTGGTTTGCTTTCCCATGACACAAGGGTATCTTTTCCCACAGCGAGTGCAAACACCTTGTAACGATCGAGAGCCGATTTATGAATATTGTACCGATACCTGCCTTCTCCGATAACTACATCTGGATGCTGGAACAGGACGGACGTGCCGCCGTGGTTGACCCCGGAGATGCTCAGCCTGTCCTGAGCACGCTCGCGTCAATGGGGTTAGCGCTCGATACCATCATCATTACACATCATCACTTCGATCATACGGGGGGAGTAACTGCACTGAAATCCGAAACCAACTGCAGAGTAATCGGCCCTGACAACCCCAAGATTCAAGGTGTCGATCAAGTGCTGAGCGAGGGACATTCGGTAAGCGTCCTGGGTTACGCATTTGAGATTCTCGAAGTGCCGGGACACACGCTCGATCACATTGCACTCTACTGTCGCCGTGAATCCGTCTTATTTTGTGGCGATACATTGTTTGTTGGTGGTTGCGGGCGCGTTTTTGAAGGCACTTTCCCCATGATGCAGGCGTCCTTGGCAAAACTCGCGGCGCTACCGGGCGATACAGCGGTCTACTGCACACACGAATACACCCTCGCAAACCTCGCTTTTGCGCAAAAGGTTGACCCGCATAATGAAAAGCTTGCCGCACACGTTGCTGAGTGCGAGGGCAAACGCGCGCAGGGCGTGCCTACAGTCCCCTCGACCATTCAAAATGAACTGGAAATTAATCCCTTTTTACGCTGGAACGCTTCGGCAATTATCGCGCAACTCAAGCATCAAGGCCGGCACAGGGGTGACTCCCCCGCTGATGTTTTCGGAGCTGTTCGTGGTTGGAAGGATGAAGGCTAAGCCTTGGGGCTAAAACGTCTCAATCGCAACGATTCTTTAGTGCTTGAGGGCACTACACGTTAGTTTTATACCGCTTGCGCTCGCCACCGTCGTTATGCGTCAGTGCCAGTATTAGAGCCTAATAGCCCGCCCGGTAGTATTAACGTCCTAAGAACCGTTTAGAGCCCCACTTCTACCAAGGCAGCCACTCTTGGGAAATACAGTGCCGTTCTCGTGGCGATAACGGTGTGTCCTTTAGATTCATCATATTCGGCCATGAGTTCGCGATACTTTTCTAGTTGGCTTTGATACTTCGTCAATTCCCGTTTGGTGAAGTCGGCTATGGGCTCATCTTGGTGCGGTTGACTCGACTTGTAGTCAACAATCCACCTAATCCCCGACGAGCGATCAATAAACGTTCGATCAATAATGAGCTCCCGCTGCGTCTCACGATGCCACAGCGAAAGCTCACTGTGCGCGTCGACCTGCTCACTCGATATGAGCCAGCGACCCGTCTCGTCTGACAGCAGTGTATTGAGGTCCTTCTCGATATTAAGCAGGTGACCTTCTCGCACGCGCGCGGGCACCCCGGCGTTCACAAGCTGAAATCGAACGGCAGACAGAATATTGGGCGGGCAGACTTCAGGGGTTTCAGAATAGTGGCACAAAAGCTCTATCCCTCGGTGGAGTGCAATGCCATAACGTCGAGAATTGAGGTTGCTACTGCCGAGATTGCTTTCCTGCCCTGCAAAAGCAGGCGCTTTCACTAAGCCTTGCGACTCAGACGGGAGGTCTCGCAACCGCCTGAACATCATTACTGACGTATTCGGTCCTTCTGTCTTGGTTTGATGCGGCTCGGAAACAGGCTCGTACACCGTATCTTTTGCGGCGTCGCAAAAAGTCGACCAAAAAGACGATGTCTTTGACGGTGGCCAAACCTTATCGGATTTTTGCGTGGCCGTAATCGTGCACGACAACTTGGCGCGCGTAACACCCACGTAGAAGAGCCGGATTACCTCCTGGCGTTCTTGCGCTTTGTTAAGAAAGCCAAGGTAGTCGTAGACGGAGTCTGACTGATTCGACTCTGGCTTTGCAGCAATCATGAGCCCTTTATTTCCATCACGATACCAACGCAGTAGGGGTGAATCGTTCGACCGTCCTGTTTTCGCAGCCCCCACAATGAAGACATGATCAAACTCCAGCCCTTTACTTTTGTGCAGCGTCATTAGTTCAACGCGCGCAGTTGCCGACTCGGCCTTTGAATAGCCTCGGTCAAACCAGTCGGTCAAGGGTGTTATGTCTAAACGGTTCGAAGACAGCTCCTGTCGACGAATCTCGCCAAGCAGTGCGTTTACATCCAACATCTCCCCCGCTGAGTAAGCCCGGTTTCCACCGAGTCGTATCCAGGTCTGCTCGACCCACAGCGTCAGGTCGAGTCGATCACGCTTTGATTCAGCCCACGCAAGTGTGTTCAACGCATACAGAAGGCGGTGACATCCATCATCGGACAGGCCAGAGCCACCCGCGCTTATCACATCGATAAGCTCAAGCACCGACGCGTCGTCTAGCAAAGGGGCGAGATAACCAATATCCCTTAGCGTCACGCCAATCATCGGTGTTCGCAAAAGAGCGATAAAGGCAATTTTATCTGCCGGATTGGCTAACCACCGTGCGACGGATATCAGATCAGCAACCGCTGATCGTTCACTGTAGGGCGTTAAATCTGAGCCAATAATATCGACGTCAGCGTGAACCAACGCCTCACTAATTGGGGTAATCGCTGCACGACTTCTGCCTAGCACCGCAATAGTCGCATCCGGGTCTTGCGCCTGTAGGCGTTTAATTTCATCAGCGACAAACAGTGCCTCTCGTTGAGGATCGTCTGGAAAAACGCGCACGGCAACGGATTGGCCGGGCACACTGGGATTAACGGCATGCGCCTCAGTGAGTGGAACCACACCGAGACGCGGATCTCCGTTCTCGGGAATTAACGCCTTAAATTGGCGATTCACCCATGAGACAACACTCTCTTGTGTTCTGAAGTTTTGTGTCAGCGCCCGCGCCCGAAGTTGGACCCCGGCAATCCCCTGCTCCTGCGCCCTTAAAAACAGTCCAACGTCTGCGTAACGAAAGCCATAAATACTTTGCATCGCATCGCCAACAATAAATAGGGTTCGGGGAGACTGAGGATTTATAAAGTTGTATTCGGACCATCCACGACACAGCTTCTCAAGCAGCTGAAATTGTGTCAGAGACGTATCCTGAAACTCGTCAACCAAAATGTGCTGTATCTGATAGTCCAAGCGCAATGCGAGATCTGTCGGCTCAGATTCGTCCCCCAGCGCCGCATCAGCGGCCATGGCCATGTGGGTATGATCGACCATACCGTGTGATTGGAATACAGCGAGCAACTGTGCTGCAAGCACGGGCAACACCCGCGACAACCGGAGAACGCCCTGCCATTCTTCCGAAGCCAAGCTCAATGTCGGTAACGCGGCGATTTCTTTGAGCATCTCGATGCAGTCATCGTTATCGTTGAGCTCTGCAACTAAATCAATGGCCTGTTGCTTAACCTGGGAATCAACCTTCGCCCTGAAACCCCAGTTTTTATCGAAAGTTTTCCGGGGCGCACCCTGCTGTGTTAGCACAAAGCTCACAAACCACTTCCAATGTCCAAGTGACGTGAGCTGGGGGGTCAGATGGAGCGCGTCACCGTCAAACGTTCTCGCTTTCGCTTCCTCCAGCGAACCATCCGCTATGGAGGATGCCACTCTCTGCTTTGCCTCGTTTGCAGCATCTGTAACCGAGCGCAACCAGTGCCCGGGTAGCGCAGCTATAGCCGTTGCCAATCGTCCTGAGACTATGCGTTCAAGGGTCTTAAGCGCGAGCTGAGCCGCGGCCTTTGGGTCTTCGTGTTGACCCAGAGCGGAGAGCCAATCGCCTCTCTGACTCAACAAAGCCACCAGCAGATCACTGCATCGTTGCCAGTTGTTATCCATCAGAAGTAGGAGTTCTCGCAGTGCGACGCCTCGGTCTGAATCCTCGCCGATCAGACCGTAAAGATCATCGACCGCCTCAGCATATAGCCGTGAGGCATCATCGGCTATCAGCGCTCCGCCACCGAGCCCGCTTGTGACCGGCATAGATCGATTCAATTGGGCCGATAAGCCATCTATCGTTCTTATATTGAGTCGCTCAGCACCGAGTGACCAACCCATACGCTCAGCATTATGCAGCGCGTTTTTAGCCAGCTCCATGCTCAGCGCCTCATGCGCGGACGCTGCACCCTCGCCGCGCGCTGCTCTCTCGAGCGTATCGAGAACCCGGCTCCGCATTTCAGCAGCGGCTTTGCGTGTAAACGTAATGGCAAGAATCTGCTCTGGGCGCTCAACTCGAGACAGTAAAGCGAGAATCCTTTGAGTTAAAAGACTCGTCTTACCTGAGCCTGCGGGTGCCGTGACACAGAAGCTCTGATCGACCGACAGCACTTCTCTTCGAATCGCTTGATCAGTCACCCGATGCCCCTTCTATATCACCTGCTCCATCTTCGACAATTGAGCTGATTTTAGCTCTACAAATCGACGCAAAATCGCAATACCGACAAGCTTTGGCTGAAGGCGTCGCTCTCGCATCGCCCGCAATGAAATCAGCCACCAATCGATCGAGCTCGATCCGCCATTGCTCTCTAAGCTGAGCCCAAGAAAGGTTAGCCTTTTCCTCGAGTTCCCTGCGAGATGATTGATCGCTCCTACCAACGCCGATCTCCGTGCCGAGGGGCCGGTAACCCGCTTTTTCATCGGTGACCGACGCTATGGCTACAGCGACAACATCATCGATGACCTCGCTATAGCAGGGTAACTGCGGTGCTTTTATGGGGTTATCGGTCCAGTCCCTCAGGGTGTTTGTAGCCTTAGATTTGTAGTCAATGACAAGCCTGCCTCCGTCAGACAACTCATCAACACGATCGACTTTGAACGACAGCGTGAGTCCCTGTGATTGCCATTCGTAACTCGTTTCACGCTCGATCACCTCAAAGGGAATCTCACGTTTTCTCTCTATTTCCACCCAATTAGCAACGCTGGTTTGCAGCCTCTTTCGTTCAAGGTCAATTACATTAAGACCAACCCGATCGCGGGTTGATGCACGGATATTGGTAATCGCCCTATCAACTGCACGACTTACCACGGCGGTTTGCTCGCTCAGGGCAATGCTTAATAGCTTTTCTGAGTTACTCAGCTCGTCAAACGTATGGAAAAGTGCCGAGTGCAGCAGTGCACCCCGCTCCGCGGCAGATAACCCCGTTTGCGCTTCGCGCAAGGAGGATATATCCAGTCGGTGCTTTAAGTGCGCTTTGAGCGGGCATAGCGCTTGGTCCTCAAGGAGTCCCACTCCCCCGGTTTGGGGCACGGGTGTCGCGACCTCAAAGCCCCTGTCATCCAATATCTCTTCAAGCGTGCCCCGTGAAGCAATGTTAAGCGATGACTGCATCTGGGGCATTGGTGTTGGCGCGGCGCAAAACCGACTAGGCAGCGCCTCAAGTCCGTCGATCATCCGGGTGAATGACAGTAACGTTGGCGCACGCTCGTTAAGCCGTCCAAGCAAACGTCGAGCTATCACCTCCGGCTCACTCTCAAATACGGATCGAATGTTGTAGTCATGGCAGATTTGCCAAGGTATTAAACTCAGCGCCTGCGGTGCCGGCGGAAGCGACTCCGTTACGGCACCAACCACCCTACACACTTGGAATGAAAGACCGAAGGTGTCACGCAGAAACATGACCTGCAGTGGCGACGCCTCTGTTTGCGGTTGAAAGATACGCTGCGCTAGTGAGTAATTCAGTTTTTCCACGAATCTGAATAACGCAACAGGCCCGTGATCAAGCGGATTAACCTCTATTTCATCAAGTAGGTCTGAAAACAGCTCGTATTGCTGATATTCCACTGAATCGAGACCTGCCGCACCTGGCCAGCCTGCGCGTGTCGTAAGGGTTATCAGTACCTCGCGCCAATCATCAACCGTATTTCTCGCGGTATTGAGTCTCTCCACACGTGCCCAATTGAGCCCCTCAGCCAAACCCGATTGAGGCGCCACTTGCGTAAGTTGCGCCAGCACCTGCTGAAGTGAAAATTGTCGCTCCTCAGTTGAAAACAACCCACGGATAACCGTCGCTTTATCGGCTAGTCGATTCCAACGAAAAAAAGGTGACCGTATCAGTGCTAACACATCTTCTCGTGAGAGAGACCGGGTAACCAGCCGTAGCAATAGAAGTAGGTCCCGATACATGGGCGTTTTTGCGAGCTCAACACCTCTACTGAAGTTCACGGGCAGCTGGGTAAAGGACTGCCCCTCCACCTCAAATTCATGCCTCAGAAACTGCTCTAGTTCCGCTCGGTCGCGATGGTAATCGACCAATACAATAACAGCGGACAGACCCTTGTCGTATTGGGCCTTGCCCCATTGAGCCGCGGCCGCTAATTCATCAGGCCGTGTGTCAAAGACGTGCGTCTCAAGTGTCTCGAGTAGCGGCTGCGAGTGGTGCCAAGTTGCGCAGGAAAAGCAACGTTTGAGAACAGCTGACAGCGCAGGCCCCGGGGCCTCTTCTGACAAGAACAAAACCTCTCCGGCGTTTTTCGGCGCTTGTTGAGCGATGATCTCGTAGGTGTCCTCAAGAAGTAGCCAGCCCTCTCGCCTCAATTTTGCATCAAGTGAATCGAGCCAGCTCAAGAAGTTCTGTGTATCGATTTCCGATTCAAAATAACGTCGATTTGCCTCATGAGCCACCGACACAGTATAGGTCTTCAAAGCTGTACGACATCGTGCAGCCAATTCGGCCGCAGCGTCTGATCGTAAAAGGCTGAAGGACTGCGTTGTTATAGCGTGGTCGTCTATGACCCGGCGCCAAAGCTCGCTCGCCTCTGCGCTAGATAGGAGCCTCCGCGGGTCGCTATTGCTCTCTTCAACACGACTCCACGTGTCAATGAGCCAAGCCTCGAGTGACAGTATCGCGGGCTTCTCGATGACAGTCGCACCCTCATTGGCGACCTGTTGTGTCAGCTGACGAGCGAGTCGCTGCGTAGCTGTCATCACCACGCCACCACGAGCCAAGATCGCTAAAATAGCCTCGGTAGAAGGAAGGTTTGTTTCAGCTGGAAGCGTCATAGTGTTCTTATACAGCAACCCACGAGGCGAATAAATTCGCTTTAAATCCCGAGAGTGCTGTGACTACAGAATTTGTACGGGTTATCCTCCGCGCTCTTTTTTTAAACACTATAGTGAGTCATGACCCAAGCATCCGTACACAACGTCAACGTAGCATCGCAAACAACTCTCATAGCGCCCAGCGCGCTGAGAGCATCAGTGCCTGTCGATGAAGCTACCTTTGATTTTGTCAGTAGTTCGCGAGCCACCATAAGCAATATCCTTGACCGAGAGGACCATCGGCTGATTGTCGTGGTTGGGCCTTGCTCGATCCACGACCGAGATGCCGCAATTGACTACGCTACACGACTGAAGTCGCTAGCCGCTGAGCTGAGCGATACGCTCTATATTGTGATGCGGGTCTATTTCGAGAAGCCGAGAACCACAACGGGATGGAAAGGTTTGATCAATGATCCCCACCTCGATGACTCCTTTGATATCGAGGAAGGTCTGAAGATTGGTAGAACGCTTCTTCGGGACCTACTGGCAATGGGGCTACCCACCGCGACAGAGGCTCTTGACCCGATAACACCTCAGTACTTACAAGATCTTATTTCCTGGTCTGCCATTGGCGCACGCACTACCGAATCACAAACGCATCGTGAAATGGCTAGCGGGCTCTCGTCTGCAGTGGGTTTCAAGAACGGTACCGACGGAAGTTTAGATGTTGCCATCAATGCCTTGAAATCAGTAAAGCATCCTCACCGCTTTCTCGGTATCAATTCTGAAGGGGTCGTGTCTATTTTTGAGACCAAAGGGAATCCCTATGGACACGTGGTATTGCGGGGAGGCAGCAACGGACCAAATTATGACAGTGTGAACATCGCCAAGTGCGAACATGCTTTGGCCTCCGCAGAGCTACCTCAAAACATCATGGTGGACTGCAGCCACGCAAACTCTAGCAAAGACCACAATGTCCAGCCGCTCGTTGCGCGCGATATTGCCAATCAAATCGTCAAGGGCAACAAATCCATCGTGGGACTCATGCTCGAGAGTCACTTGCGTGAAGGGCGCCAAGCGATCCCGGGAGACTTGAATGATCTTGAGTATGGCGTATCGGTGACCGATGCCTGTATTAACTGGGCAGACACACAAGCCTCCCTGCGGGAGCTCGCAGACGCTGTCCGCGACGCGTTACCGCAAAGGACGTAGAAGGGTCGCTTCTCTCAATAAAAAGCGTTTGTCCGGTCGGTGTGGTCCGTCATGTCACGAACACCCGCCAGCTCAGGGATCTGCTCAATTAATGTTTTCTCGACCCCGTCTTTAAGTGTAACGCTTACGGCACTGCACCCCTGACAACCGCCACCAAACTGCAAAATAGCGACCTGCTCGTCTGTGACTTCGACCAGTGAGACATCACCTCCGTGGGCAGCCAGCGATGGATTAACCTCGTTGTAAAGAACGTAATTGATACGATCTTCAATCGTGCTATCCGCATCAACACGTGGCATTTTTGCGTTCGGTGCCTTGATCGTGAGCTGTCCGCCCATTCGGTCCTTCGCGTAGTCCACTACTGCGTCTTCTAGGAAAGGGATGCTTCGCTCTTCGATCCATGCCGTGAACAGCTCGTAATCCTCTGAAACGTCACTGGCCTGCATATCGCCTTCGCGACAATAAGCTATGCAAGTCTCCGCTCGGGGGGTGCCGGGGTTGTTGATGAAAACTCTTACACCCAGCGCGTCGGCCTGCTTTCCCAGCAGCTCTTTAAGATACTCTCGCGCCGATTCCGTTATTGTCACCATAGCCATCTCCCGTTTGACGCACCAAGATTACCAGATGCGCTCGCCTTTGTAGTATCACCTTGCGTTTATCCTAGCCGTATTTAGAATAAATCCGCGATTTTCAGGGATATAAAATGAGTAAGGCAATCAAAATAGTTCAAAGCACGCTGGCGGCCGCGATTGGAGTCCAAAGCAAAAAAAATCGCGAACGCGATTTTGAGGAAGGTAATGCCGGTGCGTTTATCGCCGCCGGCATTATTTTCACTGCACTATTCATCGCCACGGTTTTGGCTGTCGTGCAGTGGGTGCTTGCTTAGGCAGGTAGCCCGGACAACCACTCTACTACTGCTAGTACGGCAACAGACACGATCACAACAGCCACAATAGCGTCTGCTGTACTGTCATCAATATCACTTTTAGCCATCAAATCCCCCTAACGACTGATTACAACGGCGCTTTAAAGCGCCGTCTCGAGTTCTGGTAACGCTGAGAATAAGTCAGCTACAAGTCCGTAATCGGCAACCTGAAAGATAGGCGCGTCCTCGTCCTTATTAATCGCAACGATGACCTTGCTGTCTTTCATTCCCGCAAGGTGCTGAATCGCGCCGGAAATACCCACAGCAATATACAAATCAGGCGCTACAATCTTGCCTGTCTGTCCTACCTGGTAGTCGTTCGGTACGAAACCCGCGTCAACAGCCGCCCGCGATGCACCAATCGCCGCGTTTAGCTTATCTGCGATGCCCTCGAGCATTGAGAAGTTATCGCCGTTTTGCATGCCTCGACCACCGGAGATAACAACGGACGCTGAAGTGAGCTCCGGACGGTCCGAAACAGCGACTTCCTCACCAATAAAGCTGGAGACACCCGCATCGTGCGCTGCAGCCATAGACTGAACAGTTGCGGTGCCACCCTCCGCCGGCGCCGCGTCAAACGCGGTTGTGCGTACAGTAATGACTTTTTTGCTGTCGGAACTTTTAACCGTTGCAATAACATTGCCGGCATAGATCGGACGCTCGAACGTGTCAGCGTCGATGACCGCTGTTATGTCCGAAATCTGAGCAACGTCTAACAACGCTGCAACGCGCGGCATAACATTCTTACCGTTTGCTGTCGCGGGCGCCATGACGCAATCATAGCTGGACGCGGCCTCAGCCACAGCGAGACTCACATTCTCAGCAAGCTGATGCTCATAGGCACTGTTGTCGGCACAGAGCACTGTACCCACGCCTGCTACGGCGGCTGCAGCGTTAGCCGCGCCTTCGCAACCACTTCCCACTACAAGCACATCAACGTCACCGCCGAGCTGCTGTGCAGCGGCCACTGCGTTGAGCGTCGCAGCTTTGAGTGACTGGTTATCGTGTTCAGCAACAATTAATGTCTTCATGAGATCACCTTTGCTTCGTTCTTGAGCTTATCTACCAATTGCTCTACTGATTCAACTTTGATGCCTGCGGATCGTTCAGCCGGTGGCTGAACGCCGACAAGGGCTACGTGTGACTGGATGTCTACACCTAAATCTGCCGGAGACAGTGTCTCGAGCGGCTTTTTCTTCGCCTTCATAATATTAGGTAATGATGCGTAGCGCGGCTCGTTGAGACGTAAATCAGTGGTCACAACCGCAGGCAGCTTAAGCTCTACTGTCTGCAACCCGCCGTCTACTTCGCGCGTCACCTGAACGGTACCTTCACCGATGTTAACTTCTGAAGCGAACGTGCCCTGTCCCATGCCCGCTAGTGCCGCAAGCATTTGCCCGGTTTGGTTGTTATCGCCGTCAATCGACTGCTTGCCGAGAATGACAAGATCCGGAGACTCAGCGGCAACTACGCCCTTGAGCAACTTGGCAACCTCAAGCGGCTCAGGACGACCCTCCGCCTCGACGTGAATCCCGCGGTCGGCACCTAAGGCCAGAGCGGTACGAATCTGCTCCTGGCAGCTCTTGTCACCAATAGAGGCCACAACAACCTCGGACGCTGTGCCCGCTTCTTTAAGGCGCACCGCTTCCTCTACTGCGATTTCACAGAATGGGTTGATCGCCATTTTTACATTGTTCAGCTCTACATCAGAGCCGTCTGCTTTGGCGCGAACCTTGACGTTGTAATCAACAACGCGCTTCACTGCGACGAGTACTTTCATAGCATCTCCACTGAAAGTTAACGTGTTTGAATTTCTTTATGATCAATGATCATTTTGTTGCTCGCCTTACTACACCTGCGAGGCGCGATACTTTAACATACTGAAAGTTCAAAAAAGCTATTGTTGCCGCATATTTTATGTAGATACGGCCTATTGCGAGAGTTAATTGGAGGTTAGTCGTGGAACGCGAATCAATGGAATTCGATGTAGTCGTAGTTGGTGCAGGTCCTGCGGGACTGTCAGCAGCTATAAAACTCAGCCAACTGGCACAACAGCAGGAGCAAGAGATCAGTATCTGTGTTGTGGAAAAAGGCTCAGAGGTGGGCGCGCATATTTTGTCTGGCGCAGTACTTGAAACCTCAGCACTCGATGAGCTGCTTCCAGATTGGCAATCCATGGGTTCTCCTTTGACCACGGAGGTCAAAGAGGACGTCTTCTACTACTACACCTCTGGCAAATCTGCGTTTCAGATTCCTAATCTCTTTTTGCCTGCGCCAGTCCACAACGATGGCAACTATATCGTTTCCATGGGTAACGTTTGCCGCTGGCTGGCTGAGCAAGCCGAAAACATGGGCATTGAGGTGTATCCAGGTTTCGCTGCGGCGGAGGTGCTTTTCAACGATGATGGCTCCGTAAAAGGTGTTGCCACTGGCGACATGGGGATCAGTGCTGAGGGCGAGCAGAAAGACTCTTACATGCCAGGTATGGAGCTGCATGCCAAATACACCCTTTTCGCTGAAGGGTGTCGAGGACATTTGGGCAAGCAGTTAATCGCGCACTTTGGTCTCGATGAAGGTAAAGACCCCCAACATTACGGGATTGGAATCAAAGAGGTTTGGCAGATCAAGCCCGAGTTACATGAGGAAGGTAAAGTCATCCACGGACTGGGCTGGCCGCTGGCTGAGAGTGGTTCTTCCGGGGGTGCGTTCATGTATCACGCCGAGAATAATGAGGTCTACATTGGTCTGATTACGGATTTGAACTATTCAAATCCTCATGTGAGTCCCTTTGAAGAGTTCCAACGCTGGAAGACACATCCGAAGACCGCCCAATACCTCGAGGGCGCGGAGCGTCTTGCTTACGGCGCCCGTGCACTTGCCAAGGGAGGTCTGAATTCGCTACCAAAAATGAATTTCCCAGGGGGGCTCATTATTGGTTGTGATGCAGGCACCTTAAACGCTGTAAAGATTAAGGGTAATCATACCGCAATGAAGAGCGGCATCTTGGCGGCGGAAGAAGTAGCGGCGGCACTCATGTCTGACAGCCCCGCGGCGGATCTTGCTAATTTCGAGGCGAGAATCAACTCATCGTGGTTGGGTAAAGAACTCAAGTCGAGCCGCAACTTTGCGGGATATATGCACACCTTTGGCGCTCTAGTCGGTTCAGCCGCGGTTTGGTTCGATCAAACTATCATGCGAGGCAATATGCCGTTCACGCTTCGTGATCGTAAACCTGATCATGCCTGCCTGAAGCCTGCCGCAGAGTCTAAAAAAATCGACTACCCCAAGCCCGACAACGTCCTCACATTTGATCGACTGTCGTCTGTGTTTTTGTCGAATACCAACCATGAAGAAGATCAACCGTGTCACTTGCAGTTAATGGACACATCGGTCCCGATTCAGGTCAATTTGCCCATGTACGATGAGCCCGCTCAGCGTTACTGCCCTGCTGGCGTTTATGAAGTCATTACAGACGGTGATGAGCCTAGGTTCCAAATAAACGCGCAGAACTGCGTTCATTGTAAGACCTGCGATATCAAAGACCCGTCTCAAAACATCCGTTGGGTGACGCCCGAAGGTCTAGGCGGGCCTAACTACCCGAACATGTGAAGCTTATTAGCGACTTAATCCCTGCCTGGGTCATCACCCAGCAGGGAAAAGCGCTCTTTACCGCTCACAACGCAACCTTCGTCATCGGCGATTTCCACGAGACGGTACCAAGCTGCTCGGGTGAAAAGCGCCGTCAACCCGTTGGGCAGTTTTATATAAGCGGCCCCCGCTGCCCGCGGTTCAGCGTGCAACCCCACTGTTAGATCGAGCTGAAAGATGCCGCCGGTATTGAGAACGAGCGCAAGCACCTGCTCGGCCCCTGACCCCATGGGAGTCGCATCGACTACCATCAAAGGATGAAGTGCAACCGACACCTCTACTTTCTCGACCGGGGTAACAAGGTAATAACACCCGTCTTCTTCTCGACGCAGAAGCCCCGCAAATAAACTAACCAGCTCAGCGCGCTTAATTTCAGAGCCTTCGTGGAACCAACGTCCGTCACGATCGATGGCGATATCGACATAACCACAATGAGACGGATTCCACTTCTCTAGCGGATAGGGCTGACGTCCATTTACGCTGCCCGAAAAAGCAGGGGTGTCATCAGTCGTTTTCGATGCATCTGATGCATTCTGTATCAATCTCGCGTACGCATCATCCTGCATCAAATAGCATCCTTCGTTGCTACTTATCGAACAATGACGGTACCACGACGTCGCAGGTCTGCTAGAAATTCAGTGAAGAGTAAATCACTCTGGACCTGCTGAACCTCATCTACCAGCGACTGTCTCTCTGCCGTAAGTAACGTCTCTTCACTGCCCGGTGTCACCCTGGCGAGCTGCACTAACGCGTACCCAGCAGATGACACGTCAACAGAAGTCACCGAATTTGTGTCATCGGCTGCCTTGGAGAAGGCCGCCTGCAACACTTCTGGCGGCAACAGGGTGTTTTGGCGTGTGGCTGCTAGTTCAACTCGCCACTGCAAACCTTTCTTATCAGCAATCGCCTCTAAGGTGTCACCATCGGCTAAGGCTTGGTTCACGTCAGCCACCAGCGCTGCCAGTTCGCCCTCTCGCGCTTTTTGCTCAAGCGTGGCCAGAATGTCTTCTTTCACCTCATCGAGCGTCTTGTAGCCCTCTGGGAGTCGCTCACCGACACGAAGTGCCACGAATCGACTGCCGCTAAGTTCAATAACATCACTGTTATTGTTATCCACAAACACATCGTCGGAGAAAGCGGCCTCTCGAAGGGCCATCTCCGAAAACAGGTCCGCGCCCGTGTCTCGAGAAAAGGGTGTCGATACGCGTACTTGAACACCCAGCTCGTTAGACGCTAGGCTCAATGTATCGGAAGTAAAAGCCGCGTCACGCAGCTTATCAACGGCTAACAGTAAGTCGCGCTCTGCTTGCGTCGCCTGCAAATTACCTTCGATCTCAGCTTTAAGAACGTCATCGGCAACCTGTGCAGCAGCTGTCCGCTGTTTTAACAAAATAAAGTGCGTGCCCGCATCCGTCTCAACGGCATCTGAAATCTCTCCAACAGCCAACGCTTCGATCGCTGATTCCATCGCATCGGGAAATACCGATCCATCGGTGTAACCAAGATCACCACCGAGTGAAGCAGAGCCAATATCATCGGAGAGCTCTTGCGCTATCGTGGCAAATTCTTCTCCGGCAGCAAGTCGGGCACTTGCTGCTGTTATTCGGCTCTGATAGCTCTCGTCGTCTTCATCATCCATTTGTGTGATAAGGACGTGCGCCACCTCTGACTCGGCTTTAGCGTCATACTCGGCTAACGCTGCCGCAAGTTGTGCCTGAACCTCTTCGGGGTCGACAGGCTTGGTATACATGTCAGGTGTTAATAATATGTACCGAGCTACTACCCGCTCAGGTTGAGCAAATGCAGCCCTGTTCGCGTCGTAGTAGTCAACGATCGCACTGTCGGAGAGCGCTTCCTCAGCAACGAGAGATGCCTCTTCAATGACAAGATAACGGACGTCCCTGCGTTCAGCCGCGACGTTAATTGAGGCTTGAGTTTCCATCGGCGTAACAAAGGACGCGTCACTTACAAATGACTGAAGCTTCTGGAGTCGGTCTAGATTCTCTTGATCTGCCCTGTACTGAGCGTTAGTAAGGCCGTTGGACCTTAATATGTCTCGATAATAGTCAGCAGAGAAAGCGCCTTCTAATTGAAACGCCGGATTGCTCGTTATCGCACGCCCGACCGCCCTGGGTGAGGGTGCAATCGCTAGTGCCTCAGCATAATCTGACAGCAGTGCTTGCTCGATGAGTCCATTTAGGACTGACGGTCTCAGCAAATCGTCATCCAAAAACGAAGGGTCGATTTGATCTCCATAGATTTCGCTCAGCTGCCTTCGTTGTCTCTCGATAGCAAACTGGAGTTCGTTGACAGAGATTTCTTCCCCGTTGACCTCGGCCGCACCGGACTGAGATCCATTGAAGGTTAAGGACTCGGCACCTGTCAGCACAAAGCTAAGCACGATGAGGCCTATTACTACCAAAATCCAAGGGCTTCGAGCCCCCTCACGCATGCTTTGAAGCATTCCCGTCTTCCTTCCTTCTTCTTTTCTCTAGTCTATAGATGCAAAAAGGGCGCCCTAGAGCGCCCTATTATCCCAGCCCCAGCTAGGATTTTACACGATTACGAATTGCACGCGTCTTTAAGTGCTTTGCCAGCTTTGAAGCCAGGCGTGTTAGACGCCGCAATCTTAATAGTTTCGCCAGTTCGTGGGTTACGACCATCACGAGCTGCGCGTGGCTTGACTGAAAACGTACCGAAACCGACAAGCGATACACTACCACCTTTAGCAAGTTCAGCAGTAATGGCTGCTACTGCTGCATCGAGGGCACGACCGGCGGCGGCTTTAGGGAGATCTGCTTCGGATGCCATAGCATCAATTAATTCATTTTTATTCACGATAGTTCCTCGTTAAATTGCTTTTGGAAATGCTTAGAACGCTTACTGAGCCTACCTTTGCCCCATGTAAGGGTCAATCAACAAATGTAAATTTTTCAGGTTTTTTTCGTTTAATCGGACCATAAACGCGTCAATGTGCCACGGAAGGTTTGTCGCTCCCCTCTTCTTCGCCAGCTGAGGCGACTTTGGGGTCGTTTTGACCGGCCATGTAAAGCTCGTCTGAAAGCGGCGTTGGCGAGCTCTCGAGCGCTATTTCGAGTACTTCATCGATCCACTTTACGGGTTTGATAGTGAGGTTGTCGGTAATTTTATCGGGAACCTCCGCCAAATCGCGCTCATTCTCCTTGGGAATGATGACGGTCTTAATGCCCCCGCGTCGAGCGGCCAGCAATTTCTCTTTCAGGCCACCAATCGCCAAAACCTCTCCCCGAAGAGTGATTTCACCTGTCATCGCCACATCGGCTCGAACAGGAATACCGGTCGCTACGCTGACCAGCGCTGTGCACATGCCGATACCGGCACTGGGTCCGTCTTTGGGTGTCGCACCCTCAGGAACGTGAATATGCAGATCGTGGCTATCATGATACTTCGCGGGGATACCCAGCCCTTGAGAGCGGGATCGAACAACGGTCATAGCAGCTTGGATCGACTCCATCATCACGTCGCCCAAACTGCCCGTTCTCACATGACGTCCCTTACCACTGACCGATGCCGCCTCTATCGTAAGCAATTCCCCGCCGACCGAAGTCCAGGCCAGACCGGTCACCTCGCCCACTTGGTTGGCCTCATCCGCCACCCCGAAGTTGAATTTACGGACACCCAGCAACGATTCAAGGTTGGCAGAATTGACTTCCTCACCCGACTGCCATGCTTCAAGGGCGATCTTTTTTACGACCTTTCTGCATACTTTTGATAGCTCACGCTCCATTGCTCTAACGCCCGCTTCGCGGGTGTAATAGCGAACAATATCGAGGATAGCTTCGTCGGCAACGGATATCTCATCTGCTTTGAGACCGTTCACTTTTACTTGCTTTGGCAAAAGATACTTACGCGCAATACTCAGCTTTTCATCTTCCGTGTAGCCCGGAATACGAATGACTTCCATTCGGTCAAGTAAAGGCCCCGGTATGTTCATTGTGTTTGAAGTACATACAAACATCACGTCCGAGAGATCATAGTCGACTTCGAGATAGTGATCGTTAAATGCATGATTCTGCTCTGGATCAAGAACTTCAAGCATTGCCGATGCAGGATCCCCGCGATGATCCATTCCCATCTTGTCTATTTCATCGAGCAAGAAAAGTGGGTTGCGCACCCCTACTTTCACCATTTTTTGAATCAGCTTACCCGGCATTGAGCCGATGTAGGTCCGCCGATGCCCTCGAATCTCCGCCTCATCGCGTACGCCACCTAACGCCATTCGCACAAACTTTCGATTCGTTGATTTCGCTATGGATTCCCCCAGCGACGTCTTACCGACACCTGGCGGCCCCACCAAGCAGAGCACAGGTCCCTTGAGCTTGCGGACTCGTTTCTGAACAGCGAGGTATTCGAGGATCCGGTCCTTGACCTCCTCGAGCCCGTAGTGATCCTGATCCAAAATGGTTTGAGCGCGCTTGATATCGTGCTTGACCTTGCTGCGCTTCGACCATGGGACACCGACTAGCCAATCGATATATCCGCGGACCACCGATGCTTCAGCCGACATTGGCGACATCATCTTAAGCTTACTGAGCTCCGCGTTCGCCTTCTCGCTCGCCTCCTCTGACATCTTCGCATCGACGATCTTCGTTTGAAGCTCATCTATCTCATTTGGCGCGTCATCCATCTCGCCAAGTTCCTTCTGGATGGCTTTCATTTGCTCATTCAGATAATACTCGCGCTGACTTTTCTCCATTTGTTTCTTAACACGACCACGAATCTTCTTTTCGACCTGGAAGAGATCGATTTCAGAATCCATAAGCCCCATAAGGTGGTCGATGCGGCGCTTCACAGATGACATCTCAAGAATGTTTTGCTTTTCTTCAAGATCAACTGACATGTGCGCTGCGATGGTATCCGCCAATCGGCCTGGGTCATCAATTCCCGAAAGCGACGTTAAAACTTCGTTGGGTACTTTCTTGCTGACATTGACGTATTTCTCGAAATGACCAACCGTCTCACGAACCGTTGCATCAACCTCGTCTTGGGGAAGCTCATCGCACTCAAGCTGTCTGACCGTCGCAAGCGAGAACTCCTCACCGCTGTCGATCGCCTCAACGACGGCTCGCTCGCCCCCTTCGACAAGTACCTTAATCGTCCCGTCGGGGAGCTTTAATAACTGAAGGATCGTGGAGATGGTTCCCACCTGATACAGGTCGTCAACGCCTGGATTGTCATCGCCGGCTTCTCGCTGGGCGACAAGCAGAACCTGCTTACTTCCAGCCATGGCGTGCTCTAGCGCTTCGATTGATCGCTCACGACCAACAAACAGTGGCAGAACCATATGGGGGTACACGACAACATCGCGCAAAGGTAATAACGGTAATTGCATTGGACTCGTTTCGCTCATGATCATCTCCAAGGTCACAAGTAAGAGATGGGGGGGCTATAAGGAAACTCAAGCCCTCAACTCAATAAATTTAGGCTCACGAGATGTTACGTCTAATTGAACTTAGGCGTCTTGAGCAGCAACGGACTCGTCGGGCGTCTCGTAAACTAAAAGCGGCTCGGAATCGCCATTAATGACTGACTCATCAACCACAATTTTAGCCACTCCCGCCTGCGACGGAATGTTGTACATCGACTCAAGCAGAACATTCTCTAGAATCGAGCGGAGGCCTCTAGCGCCCGTTTTGCGCTCCATGGCTTTGGTGGCCACGGCTTTGAGTCCGTCTTCGCGGAAGTCGATCTCGACACCTTCCATGTCAAACATCTTATGGTACTGCTTGGTGAGCGCGTTCTTGGGCTCTGTTAGGATCTGTACCAGCGCTGCAACGTCAAGCTCTTCTAACGTAGCAATCATTGGGAGTCGGCCCACAAACTCGGGAATCAGCCCGTACTGAACCAAATCCTCGGCTTCTAAGTCTCGGAGGCTTTCTGCAAAATCTTTCTTGTCGGACTGTGCCTTAACGTCTGCCGAAAAGCCGATGCCGCCCTTATCCGAACGGTTCTGTATCACTTTATCTAGCCCGGCAAACGCACCGCCGCATATGAACAAGATGTTGCTCGTATCAACCTGCAAGAACTCCTGTTGCGGATGCTTGCGGCCGCCTTGAGGCGGAACAGACGCAACAGTCCCTTCAATGAGTTTCAATAGTGCTTGTTGAACACCTTCTCCGGAGACATCGCGTGTAATCGACGGGTTGTCTGATTTGCGCGAAATCTTGTCGATTTCATCGATGTATACAATGCCCATTTGCGCTTTGTCGACATCGTAGTCGCACTTTTGCAACAGCTTTTGAATAATATTTTCGACGTCCTCGCCCACGTAACCCGCTTCCGTGAGTGTCGTGGCATCGGCAATGGTAAAGGGCACATCGAGCATGCGTGCAAGCGTTTCAGCTAGAAGTGTCTTACCCGACCCCGTGGGTCCCACGAGCAAGATATTCGACTTGCCCAGCTCCACTTCCGCATTCTGCGATTCGCCAGTGCGCAACCGCTTGTAGTGGTTGTATACCGCCACCGATAACACGCGTTTCGCGCGGGCTTGTCCAATGACGTACTCATCGAGAATTTCGTTTATTTCGCGTGGTACTGGCAGTTTGTCTGACGCCTCAGGAGCGGCCGTTTCCTGAATCTCTTCCCGGATAATGTCGTTGCATAGGTCCACGCACTCGTCGCAAATAAAGACCGAGGGCCCAGCAATGAGTTTGCGCACCTCATTTTGACTTTTGCCACAGAAAGAGCAGTAAAGCAGTTTTCCGTCTTCGTTAGTGCTGTCAGCCGTCATTCGTTCTAGCCCTGTGCTTGTTCTTCGTTGAATCACAAAGATGATAGGTTTCTACGCCTAATGCAAGGCGGCAGATCTGGTTTCCAGAAAATGCGCTCAGCGCGTGCTGATAACCTGATCGACCAAACCGTATTCAACACTTTGCTCTGCACTCATGAAACGGTCTCGCTCGGTGTCCCGCTCAATAACGTCAAGTGGCTGTCCGGTGTGATCAGCTAGGAGGCGATTAAGCCGCTCCCTCAAGAACAGAATCTCTTTTGCCTGGATCTCAATGTCAGTCGCCTGACCCTGTGCTCCGCCGCTAGGCTGGTGGATCATGGTGCGTGCGTTAGGCAATATAAGGCGCTTGCCCTTCGTGCCGCCGCTCAGCAAAAAAGCACCCATTGAGGCCGCTTGGCCAAGACACATGGTGCTCACCTCGGGCTTAACAAACTGCATCGTGTCATAGATCGACAATCCCGCGGTCACTGAGCCGCCCGGGCTGTTGATGTAGATATGGATGTCTTTGTCTGGGTTCTCAGATTCAAGAAACAGAAGCTGCGCCACCACCAAATTAGCCATCTGGTCTTCAATGGGACCGACAATAAAAATGACACGCTCTTTCAAAAGGCGGGAGTAGATATCGAAGGACCGCTCACCCCTCGATGTCTGCTCGATGACCATTGGCACTAGCCCCAGCGCTTGCTCGTTTCCGACGTCAAATCGTTGTGCCATGACCGGCTCCTTTTATCTCTGTTTCGACTATTGCTGAGACGCTTCTCGGGCGCGTTGTAACGCGTCCTGATAGCCCGTCGCTTCCTCAGTGACAGCTGCACTCTCCAGAAGCTTATCAACCACCGCGTCTTCTAGGACACGAGATTCAATACCCATGAGCTGGTCGTTATCTTCGTAATACCAATTTATAACCTCAGTCGGGTCTTGGTATGTTGAAGCGATATCTTCAATCAGCTCCCGCACTTTATTGGGTTCTGCACGCACACCCAACTCCTGTACGAGCTCACTGACGAGTAAACCCAGCTTAACGCGAGTCTCAGCTCTCTCAGTGAACATCTCATCTGGGAGAATACTCTTCAGATCCATGTCTGGACTTACGGCACCGCCAAATTGCTGAAACATTTGACCACGAAGTGCATCCGTCTCCTGAGCAATAAGACTGTTTGGAATTTCGAGTCCAGGGTGCGCCTCTACAATTGCATCCATCACCTGTTGTTTGACGTGCCCGTCAACGGCCGCCTTTAACTCGCGTTCCATGTTTTTCCGCACTTCAGTTCTGAAGGCCTCGACATCGTCGTCCTCGACACCGTAGGAGGCAAACAGCTCTGCATTCAACTCGGCAAGCTCTAACGCCTTGACCTCTTTTACGGTTACTTTGAACTCAACCGCGGCACCCTTGAGCTCTTCGGCGTGGTAATCGTCAGGGAACGTTAGATCGAGCGCCCGCTCGTCACCCGCTTTTGCACCAACAAGCCCGTCTTCAAAACCGGGGATCATTCTTCCTGAGCCTAACTCAAGTGCCGTATCAGTGCCCGAACCACCCTCGAAGGCTTCACCGTCTTTGAAACCCTCAAAGTCAATTGTAAGCGTATCGCCCTGCTCAGCTGCCCGATCTACTGCTACGAGTTGACCCTGCTGCTTCTGAAATATCTCGATAATCTCGTCGACATCAGTCTCAGCAACGTCACACACTAATTTCGTTACATCGAAATCCTTTACCTCGTTCAGCGTCACCGTAGGGTAAATCTCAAACGTTGCAACATACTCAACGTCCTCACCACTCTCGAAGGTCTTAATTTCAATGTTGGGCTGTCCCGCGGGCCGCAGGTTCTCCCCCATAACCGCTTCTGAGAAAGAGCGATTTACAACGTCACCAAGTACCTCCTGGCGAACGCCGGCACCAAAGCGCTGCTTCATGACTCGCATGGGCACCTTGCCAGGGCGAAAACCGGGCAAGCGGACGTTCTTCGCTGCCTCAGCTAATTTTTTGTCGACCGCCGAATCTACATCATCAGCGGGAACGCCAACTGTTAATTTACGTTCCAAACCCGATGTTGTTTCTACCGAGACACGCATCCTCGTCTCCTAACTCTATAACCTGATAAAGCCTCGTGATGAGGCGTAACTCAATATTGGAATATGGTGCGGAAGGAGAGACTCGAACTCTCACGTCGTAAGACACTGGAACCTAAATCCAGCGCGTCTACCAATTTCGCCACTTCCGCGTAATCGATCACTCTTTCGAGTGTTTCGGTGCATCCCGACCTAAGGGCGCGGATGGTGTCACATTAGATGGTTTGATTCAATGCGATGCCAAAAAAACGCCGCGAGACACACAAAAAGCTTGCCCGCCGAGGGTCACATTGTGTGTGTTGGCCTATCGGACACCAAACCCGTGCCTAAGTGATCTTCTATCTTAGTGGCCGCAGCAAAGTCGGCTTCAGAAAATTGCACGCCAATACCTGCTTGACGGTTTCCCTGCGCACCCTTTGGCGTAATCCAAACCACCTTGCCAGTAATTGGGATTTTTTCTGGTTCATCCATCAGCGCGAGGAGGATAAATACCTCTTCCCCCAATTCGTAACGTTTATTCGTGGGCACGAACAGCCCGCCGTTACGAACGAACGGCATATAGGCTGCATAGAGAACAGCTCGGTCCTTAATGGTTAGCGACAGTATGCCTTGCTTATTTTCTTCACCCACTACAGCAACATCCTTGCTTATAGACTCTTTCGCCACACGACTTAAATGCGCGCAACGCCCATTAAGTGTAAACCCTCTCTCACAACATTGATCTTGTTTTCGCTCGCACCAGCGGTCAACACCCCAATTTCATAACAGGCAACCTCGCGTGCGGGCGTAGCACCGCCGCGAATACGCTGCATCAAAGACGCAATTAGGCGATGCAGAGTAATAAGTGTCGGCAGCCCATGCCCCGTAGCGTCAAGGTTAGCAAGTCGCTCCTCTAACGCACGCACCACCGCTTCAACGGCCTCAGATAGCTCAAACTTCATCAAACATTCAGTCAGTTCTCGCGCGCTTAAATCCCGGTCAAGCACCTTGTTCAAAACTAACCGAACTTCTCGATGTGCTTCAAGGGTGCCACCCAAGGCAGAAACCAACCAGTTTTCAAGAAAGCGGGACGTTTGCTCTGAATACGATTCGGATGTCAGCCCCTGCTTTGCAAGTTCAGCTTTGCAGGTTGCCTCGCTTAAGCGCGGAAGTTTGCGAGCTTGACAGCGAGAACGAACCGTTGCGGGCAGTAGCCAGGGCCTCCGACTCATCAAAATAATGAGCGTATCGCCCTGGGGTTCCTCAAGGGTCTTCAGTAGTGCGTTCGCTGCCGCCGACGTAAGTTTGTCTGCTTCCTCGACAACCAATACTTTTAGCGTGCCATAACCTGCAGTTTTGGAGACAAACTCGCAGGCAACACGCACCTGATCGACGCCAATACTTGACTTGCCATCAAGGGTCGCAACCCAACGAAAGTCTCCATGCGTTCCTGCAGACAGTAACTCAGCAGTGTCCGCCTCCGATGCTTGCCCTGCCCTCTTAAGCAACGCCTGTGCTAAATGTTGACAAACCGCTTTAAGGCCCAGACCCGAATCGCTGGTCAGTAGCATCGCGTGAGGAAGACGGTCAACATCTTGAAGCTGAACAAGCTCAGCAACCAATGCCTCGTGTTCTGGGTAGAGCTCGCTATCCATGAAACTCACTTCCAAAATAGGGCTCGAGCGTCTTTTGGAGTGCTCGCTGCACAACATTCACAGGTTGCGCCGCGTCAATCACAACGAAACGCGGATTGCCTTTCGCTCGCGTCAGATACCCATCCCTAACGCGCTCAAAAAAGGCCAGCTCCTCTTCCTCAAAACGATCGAGTTCGGCACGCTTACGAGCGCGTTCGATTCCGATACCCGGATCAAGATCAAACAGCAACGTTAAGTCAGGATGGCGCCCTTTCTGTACCATTTGCTCGAGCAACTCAATTGCGCTCAGGTTGTACCCTCGACCAAACCCTTGGTAGGCGTAGGTCGCGTCGGTAAAGCGATCACACAGAACCCATGTTCCCTCCGCGAGCGCAGGCTCAATAATTTCGTGTAAATGTTGCGCGCGCGCCGCAAAGATCATAAGCAATTCGGCTTCGACAGACGGAGCAGGTCCCTCTTTAGTGAGGAGTAGCGACCTGAGCGCTTCGCTAAGTGCCGTACCACCAGGCTCTCGGGTTTGCACAAACGGGATATTACGGGCATCAAGTAACTCAACGATAAATTCACGGCTGGTAGATTTTCCGGCGCCTTCTCCACCTTCTAAGGTGATGAACTTTCCTTCGGAACGTAATGTAGCCATTAGCGCGGACTCGATCGATAGTTTTGCTTTCGGTTTAGCTGATAGCGTCTCACATTTTCCTCGTGCTCAACGAGGGTTTTACTAAATGCGTGGCTGCCATCGCCTCGTGCTACGAAGTATAACGTCTCCCCCGGTTGTGGATGCGTTGCCGCGATCAGTGCCGCCTTGCCGGGAAGCGCAATGGGTGTGGGGGGAAGACCCGAAATGCGGTAGGTGTTGTAGGGGTTTGTATCATCCCGTAAATGGCTTCGCTTCAAGTTGCCATCAAAGTCAGACCCTAAGCCATATATGACGGTTGGATCGGTTTGCAGTCGCATTCCTTTCTTGATCCGTCGTGTAAACACGCCCCCGATCTCAGGACGCTCGGACCCTAGCCCTGTTTCTTTCTCGATAATGGACGCCAGTATTAACGCTTCATAAGGCTCTATTAGCGGTATGCTCGGATCTCTTTCTCGCCAAAGCTGCTGGAGCTCACGCTCCATCGCAGCCCTCGCCTGTCTCAGCACCTCGATATCCGATGTGCCTCGTGAAATGAGATAGGTCTCAGGTAAGAACAGTCCCTCTGGAGAGATCTGGGGCGCTATTAAGGAACCAATAGCCTTATCGTTTGCAGTGCTTAGCGTTCGAGTGACCTGGGGATGACGCCATAACCTCTCTAGCATCCACTGAAAGGTCACGCCCTCGGGGATCGTAACGCTGTATACAACCACATCATTATCGTTAAATCGCTGGAGCAAGGTATGCAATGTTTCGCCACGGCGCAGACGATACTCCCCAGGTTTCACCGAAAACGTATCACCACGAAGCACCATCGATAATCGCGACAAAACACCTGATCGGATAATCCCTTGCGCCTCGAGCGCCGTCAGCACTCGAATCACACCATCACCTTGTTGTACAAAAAACACCTGGGACGGATCGGTGACCTGTACCTCACGATCAAGTTCGTTAGCAATGTAAGCACCCACAGCCATAAAGCTTAGGGCGAGAGTAAGCAGAAAAAGAGGTAGTCGGGGGCCGAAAAAACGACTCAACGGTGACGCCCTAAAACCATTTACTCAAACTTTTTAAAGATGAGTGTGCCGTTGGTGCCGCCAAAGCCAAATGAGTTCGACATTGCAACACGGATATCTCGCTCCTGAGCGACGCCAGGCACGTAGTTGAGATCGCAGCCATCATCAGGATTTGTCAGGTTTATCGTCGGTGGCGCAACCCCATCCCTGATGGCAAGTGTGGAAAAAATCGCCTCTACGGCACCCGCTGCACCGAGTAAGTGCCCGATCATCGACTTGGTAGAACTGACTGCCACGTTGTGGGCGTGGGCGCCGAAGACGCTTTTAATTGCCAGCGTCTCAGCGACATCGCCGGCGGGCGTCGATGTGCCATGCGCATTGATGTAGTCGACTGCGTCAGCGTTCATACCTGCGCTAGTCAGTGCATTACGCATCGATAACGCCGCACCACGTCCGTCTTCGGGGGGAGACGTCATGTGATAGGCATCCCCACTCATACCGAAGCCAACGACTTCAGCGTAAATATTAGCGCCACGGGCCTGCGCACTCTCTAGCGACTCGATAAGCATCACACCTGCGCCATCGCCAAGAACAAAACCGTCTCTATCCTTGTCCCAGGGTCTTGAAGCGGTGGCCGGATCATCATTGCGGGTGCTTAGCGCGCGTGCGGCGGCAAAACCACCGAGCCCCGCAGGTGTTGTCCCCATCTCTGCACCACCAACTAGCATCGCATCTGCGTCACCTGCGGCGATTAAACGCGCACCCAACCCAATGCTGTGAGTGCCCGTGGTACATGCGGTGACCATCGCTAGGTTTGGACCCCGTAAATTGAACTCAATCGACAGATTGCCAGCGACCATGTTGATGATGGAGCCGGGCACAAAGAATGGTGAGATCTTTCGGGGGCCAGACTTATTCATCAATAAAGACGTTTTCTCGATCAGCCCAATTCCACCAATACCCGCGCCAACATTACAGCCAACCCTATCCTGATTGGCCTCGGTAATTTCCAACCCAGAGTCGCGCATAGCCTGAATACCTGCGACCATGCCATACTGAATGAACAGGTCCATGCGCTTCGCATCACGAGGCTCGAGGTAACCCTCAGTAGAGAAATTCTCTAGGCTGGCACTGAAGCGTGTCGAAAAAGCACTCGCATCGAAATGCTCAATCGCTTTCACGCCGTTGCGACCGTTGACCACACCGGTCCAAGTCGACTCCGCGTCCAAGCCTAACGCTGTTACCGCCCCCATTCCTGTGACGACAACTCTTCGGTTGTTCATAGAAACCCCCAGACTTCGTTAACTTCAGTGTATCAGCAAAAAAAAAGCCGCTCTTCTATAAAAAAGAGCGGCTTTTTCTCGAGAAATTTGTCCGTGTTTAGGCCAAGTTCTCGTTAATGTAGTTAATAGCGAGCTGTACCGTTGTGATCTGCTCGGCTTCTTCGTCAGGAATTTCAGTATCGAATTCCTCTTCAAGCGCCATGACCAACTCAACAGTGTCAAGTGAATCAGCACCCAAATCGTCGACGAAAGATGAGGCATTGTTCACTTCATCTTCCTTTACCCCAAGCTGCTCTGCCACGATCTTTTTTACGCGATCTTCAATGTTGCTCATGACGTTCCCTTTTTAGTTTCCGTTTCTTCTAAGTGGCTCTTCAGCCAATTGCGTGCGGATTTTACCGATATATCGACGAATTAAAACCCGCATTTTTTCGCATCACATGTACATACCGCCATTCACATGAATGGTTTCACCTGTGATGTAGCCACCGGCGTCACTTGCTAGAAAAGCAACGACCTTAGCTATCTCCTCGGGCGCACCGAGCCTCCCGAGAGGAATTTGACCCAAAATTAGGCCTTTTTGTTCCTCGGTGAGGACCTCGGTCATATCTGTAGCGATGAATCCGGGCGCAACACAATTCACCGTTACCGATCTTGAACCCAATTCCTTTGCCATGGCCCGCGACATCCCTTCTGCACCGGCTTTACTCGCCGCATAGTTTGCCTGACCGGCATTACCCATGGATCCCACGACAGAGGAAATATTGATAATCCTTCCCCAGCGCGCTTTTGTCATCCCCCGCAAACACGCTTTACTAACGGTAAACAGCGCGTTTAAGTTGGTGTTGAGTACATCGCCCCACTCGTCGTCTTTCATGCGCATCATCAAATTGTCGCGCGTAATGCCCGCGTTATTCACGAGAATAGTAGGCGCGCCGTGCTCTGACACAATAGCTGCAACTGACTCTCTCACCGCTTCAACATCGCTTACGTCCAATCGAATGCCAGCACCACCCGCTGCACGCAAATTCTCCGCAATTGTGGCTGCTCCAGCATCAGAGGTCGCCGTGCCAATGACTTTGTGACCTGCCGTCGCCAACTCATGAGCAATGGCTTTTCCGATTCCACGCGTAGCCCCAGTAACCAGCGCTACACGATTCACTTCGGTATCAGACATCAAAGCACTCCTTTCGTCTTAAAATTGACGATCACTGGCAAAGGGTAAGAAATGCCAATGATCTAAAAGTATGGCTGTTCTCTAAAGGTCAGATAAGCCCGCTTCGAGCGCAGCGACAGATTCGATGGATTTGATAGGTACTGCTTTGTCGATTCGCTTGCTCAATCCACACAGGACGTTACCGGGACCACATTCTATAAATTGGTCACAGCCTGCGATTTGCAGCGTCTTGACACACTGGGTCCAAAGCACGGGCATAGAAATCTGCTTCACCAAACTTGCTTTGATCGCCTCTGTAGAAGTTTGTAGCGCGCCGTCCACGTTGCTTACGACAGGGAAACTCGGCTCGCTCCACGCCACCCCATCAAATGCGTCCGCCATGACCACTGCGGCTGGCTGCATTAGGGGCGTATGAAAAGGCGCTGAAACCGGTAACGGCATAGCCCGCCTGGCACCCGCTTCTTTTAACGCAGACACAGCGCCGGCAACCGCCTTTGCGTCACCGGCGATAACGACCTGCCCCGGCGCATTGAAGTTCACTCCGCCAACAAAAGCGTCGGGGGTGGATATAGCGTCACACACCTGAGAAACCACAGCATCTTCTAGACCGAGAACGACCGCCATACCTCCCTCACCCACTGGAACGGCCTTTTGCATTGCTGCGCCCCGCTTGCTGACAAGCGTTGCGCCATCGGCTAGCGACAGCACGCCCGCGGCTACAAGCGCGGAGTACTCGCCGAGACTGTGCCCGGCGGCAGCAATAGGAGAGATTTGGTGCTCGGCCACACACGCGCGATAAAGCGCTACGCTCGCCGTGAGAATGGCAGGCTGCGTGAATTCTGTCAGACCCAACCGCTCTTGGGGGTCTTCAGACACCAGTGACCATAGATCGTATCCGAGCGCATCGCTCGCTTCGGCGAACGTAGCCTGAACCACCGGATACGCTCCGGCAGCCTCAGACAGCATGCCGACACGCTGAGAACCCTGTCCAGGGAAAACGACACCCAGAGTCATGGTGTTAGTCGTCGTTGTTAGTGTCTAAGACTTTCTCGCCCTTGTAGAAGCCATCTGCACTGACATGGTGACGACGGCGCGTCTCTCCCGAGGTGCTATCAACGGTTAATGTTGACCCGCCTAACGCATCGTGCGAACGACGCATGCCACGCTTTGAACGCGTTTTTCGATTCTGCTGAACAGCCATAGTGCTCTCCTTTTTACCAACGCGTCGCTTTAGGGCTAGCGCGATGGAATAATTTTAATCCATTGTTTACGTCTTTGTTGCGTTGTCTTTAAGTAACTCTCCCAACGCCGCAAATGGTTTTTCGCGCTGAGCAGGGACCGCCTCGACGCCGTTTCCAAATTCCGTTCCGCTGTGCCCACAGTCTTCCGGCTTGTGCATCGGCACAGCAGGCAGGGCTAACAACAGCTCTTCCTCAACCAGGGCATGCAAGTTCGTTACATCCCCTGAAATCAGTGGGTCATAATTCGCCGGCAAGTCATTTGCCGCTTCATCATCCCAAAGTACGCACAGTGTAGCTGAGGTGCGCAAATCTACATCGCAAGGTTGCAGACACCGCTGGCACTGCATAACCACCGTCATATCGGTCGTTATATCCACCAAGTAACGGTGCTGTTCATCTCTACGGCAAGCCAGCACTGCATTAGCATCAGATTTTGCACCCAGTGTTGCGGACGCAAGGCGTTGCATTTTCTCAAGGCTGACGACACCCTTTGCGCTTAACTCACGCGCAGCCCAATTCCGTAACTCAGCTTCCTTGGGTATAGAGGTTTGCGACATGGCGGCGGACTATACGTATGGGTGCGGATGCTGTCAAAATTCAATGCTGTCAAAAACTCACATCGAACATGGGCCACCGCACGTGAAAAATATCATCCTAGCATCGACCTCCCCTTACCGCGCGGCCTTGATGGAGCGATTGGGACTTCCCTTTAAAGCCATTGCGCCTAATACGGACGAAACCCCCATTGACGGCGAGTCGTTCACAGCGCTTTCACTTCGTCTTGCTGAAGAAAAGGCTCGGTCTGTTTCGGTAAATAACGCGCTCGTTATCGGCTCAGATCAAGTGGCCGTCTTGAGCGATCGTCAGCTGCACAAACCCGGCACCCCTGAAAAAGCAGAAGCACAACTCAAACAGGCGCAGGGACAGACCATTACTTTCTACACGAGTCTTGCCCTCTTAAACACGGTTACTGATCACTGCCACCTCGATTACGTTGTCTATCGCGCATCCTTAAGGCCATTGTCAAACGACGAAATTACTCGTTATGTCGAGGCAGATACGCCACTGGACTGCGCTGGCTCTTTTAAATGGGAGCGGCTAGGCATCTCACTGATGCGGGAGCTAGAAGGTCCGGACCCCACAGCGTTGGAGGGACTGCCTCTGATAAAACTCTGCGCGATGTTGCGTGATGAAGGCGTTCCTGTTCCCTAGGCGTCCACTCAGGGCAATGGGAATCAAGTAGGTGTTATCGCGTCGCAAACTCGCTTCAATTCGTCATCCATAGGGGCCTCAAACGAGTAACGCTTTCCGTCGAGTTTAAACGACAGGCGGTGTGCGTGAAGAAACAGTCGCTTTAACCCTATGGACTTGGCAAGCGCCAGCTGCTCCTCAGTGGTGTATTTTGAATCTGCCATTATGGGGTGCCCCGCGTGCTGGGCATGCACTCGAATCTGATGGGTGCGACCCGTTATCGGCTTGGCCTCTATTAAGGTAGCCCCAGTCAGTCGCTCCAACACCTTAAAATCAGTGACACTTCGCCGCCCTTCAGCCGATACGCGGACAATGCGCTCCCCCGAAGAAAGCCCCGTCTTTTCGAGCGATGCCTCAACCCGGACACGGTAAGACGGCCACTTGCCGTGCACGAGCGCAAGATAACGCTTATCGACTCCGTCTCCTCTGAGTAATTGATGCAGCTCCCTGAGGGTAGACGCCCGCTTCGCTATCATAATCAAGCCGGAGGTATCCCGGTCCAACCGGTGTACAAGCTCCAAATAACGCTGGTTTGGATATAGTTGACGCAACGACTCAATCAGGCCAAAGGTCACCCCGCTGCCACCATGAACCGCAAGTCCTGTCGGTTTATTTAGCACAATGAGATCTTTGTCGTCGTAAACAATGCTCTGCTCTATCCGACGGAACCATCGGTCAGGAATCGAAGCCGCAGCCTTTACATCTGCCACGTCCAGGGGCGGAATTCTGACGAGATCTCCTGCCACCAGTTTGGTTTCAGGCTTTGCTCGCCCTTTATTAATCCGCACCTCACCCTTACGTATCGCTTTGTAAATTCGCGTCTTAGGCACGCCACTTAAGATGCGAAGTAGGAAGTTATCCAGGCGTTGGCCTGACTCCTCCTCCGAAAGCGTAATGAACTGCACGCTGGTTTTGGTCACGAGTGGTTTCGAGCCTCTGTTGGGTGATGTAAATGTTATGTTGATTGATGTCCCACTTGCGCGGTGCTATGCTCCCGCCCCGGCGAGTCTGCGCGCGATACTTTACGCGAAAGCGAACCGCAGGGCACTCCCTGCTCGCGATAGACCCCGCCAGGAACAGTAAACCGCTCGAAGCGCCGGCGCGTTGGAATCGAGAGAAAAGCAGTCACGGCAGCTCAGAGCGATAAGTTAAACCGCGATCCAATAGCGCGGAGAGAATTTAGCTGGATTTGTAAAAAAAAATTCAGTTGCGACAAGTAGATAGCAACGTAGCCAACTGGCTCGTCAAACCTCAGTGTCGTGCACGAAAGTGCGCTCGCCTGCTGTTGGGTTGCCTTATGGAACCTAACAAATGAAGAAGATGTTAATAAACGCCACCGAGCGCGAAGAAGTTCGCGTTGCGCTCGTCGATGGCCAGCGACTCTACGATTTAGATATCGAGAATCGCGCCAGACTCCAAACCAAGGCCAACGTATACAAAGCGAAAGTAACGCGCGTCGAGCCCAGCCTCGAGGCGGCATTTGTAGACTTTGGCGCTGAGCGCCACGGTTTTTTGCCACTCAAAGAAATTGCTCATCAGTACTACCGATCCTCGTCACCCTCTGACGGTAAGATGCGCATTAAAGATGCCATCAAAGAAGGTACCGAAGTCATCGTTCAAGTTGACAAGGAAGAGCGCGGTACTAAGGGTGCAGCGTTAACCACCTATATCAGCCTCCCCGGCCGTTACATGGTTTTGATGCCCAACAATCCTAAAGCGGGTGGTATCTCACGTCGCATCGAAGGTGACGATCGAACAGAGCTTCGTGACGCACTAAACCAACTCGAAATACCCAACGGGATGGGTGTCATCATTCGAACCGCAGGTGTTGGTCGCTCTGCAGAGGAGCTCCAGTGGGACCTGGACTACCTTTTAAAATTATGGGCAGCCATCTCTGAGGCTGCAGATGAGAACCCCCCTCAGACGCTCTTGTACCAGGAGAGCGACGTCATTATCCGCGCTATACGTGATTACCTTAAAGACGATATCGATCAAGTTTTGATTGATGACGCGCACGCTCACCGTCAGGCGCTTGATTTTGTAAGCATGGTGATGCCGAAATATCAAAATCGCATCAAGGCTTACGATGATTCGTTGCCCCTCTTTAACCGCTTCCAAGTGGAAGGTCAGATTGAGACTGCATTCCAAAGAGAAGTAAGACTCCCGTCAGGTGGATCGATTGTGATTGATCCGACCGAGGCGCTTGTCTCTATCGATATCAACTCTGCCCGCGCGACAAAAGGCAGCGATATTGAGCAAACAGCACTGCAGACCAATTTAGAAGCAGCAGAAGAGATCGCTCGACAGCTACGGCTTCGGGATATGGGCGGCCTTGTCGTAATCGATTTCATCGATATGAATGCGTCTAAGAATCAACGTGCTGTCGAGAATCGGATGCGTGATTCGCTTGAAATTGATCGAGCGCGCGTACAGCTGGGTCGGATATCTCGATTTGGATTGCTCGAAATGTCGCGACAGCGCCTTCGTCCCTCATTGGGTGAGACAAGCGGCATGGTATGTCCTCGCTGTAACGGTCAGGGCACTATCCGAGACACCAAATCACTCGCTCTCGCCATTCTCCGCCTGATTCAAGAAGAGGCGTCGAAAGAGCGAACAGGTGAAGTAAGAGTAATTGTTCCAGTCGATGTCTCTGCGTTTTTGCTAAACGAAAAGCGTTCGGCGGTTGGAGAAATTGAGCAGGCAACCAAGGTTCGTGTCCTCATTATTCCTAATCCCAATATGCAGACCCCCCACTTCGAAGTCATTCGCTTAAGAGACGATGAAGTCGAGGAGGAGCAACGCGAGAGCTTTGAGATTGACCTTACGGCCTTCGAGGCGGAAGCGGCGGTCAGTGACGAGGATAAAGGAGCACCGGCGCCACAGGCGCTTGTGCGAGGTGTGACGCCCGATGCACCCCCTCCTGCAGCATCACCTGCACCAGAGACCGAAGCGAAGAATTCAGAGCCAGCGTCCGCACCCGAAACGGCACCCGTCAAGCCTGGGTTATTTCCTCGGTTGTGGGCTGCTTTATTTGCGCCGATACCCAAAGACGAAGAACCGGAAGAAAAGTCCGGCGGTGAGGGCAAGAAGACCGGCGAGCGCGCAGGAAACAAGCCCAAGCGACGAAATAATCGTCAGCGCAAACGCCCTGCTAAGCAAGCAGTGGCTGATGCCGCGGCGACAGAAACCGTCGTCGTTGCGGAAACACCGTCGGTAGCGGAGAAAACCAGCGACGACAGTAGCGAAGGTGAGCCCAAGAAGCGTCGCAGACGCGGTCGACGGGGCGGTCGTCGGCGCGGTGCTGGCGAAGTTGCGGCAGAGGGTTCGGCCGCGACTGGATCGGAGGGAACTGAAGCGTTAACCGACGACGTCGACAACCTGGTGGGCAATGAAACAGATAACGCCGACGCAGTGGCTTCCAATGACTCCGACGGTCATAGCGAAGCAGAGCCAAGACACCGACCTTCAGATAAACGTTCTGAAGGCCGTCGTCGTCGCAGGCGTGGCCCAAGAACAGACAATTCGTCAACAGAGTCAGCAGCGACAACAGACGGCACCTCCCCTGAGGTCATCTCTGCGTCTACACTGTCTTCGGTTGCCGAGGTAGAAGAATCAGGTGCGTCGGGTGAGTCAGGTGATCTGTTTGCCAACGTCACCTCTGCAGCAGTTGCGAAAGAAGATGATCTGGCGGCAAATGTTCAGTCAAGCGAGCCGGTAAAGCCTGAAGAGGCTAAACCTGTTGCGCCTCATACTGACAAGCGTTTGAGCGATGGTTCAACATCTGAAGCGGCGGCCTCAGACGCACCAGCAACGGTTCTCGACCGAAGCGGTGTAACTGAGACTGGCAGAGCGATCAATGACCCACGCGTTGAAGCAAATCCCGTTACTGAAGTCGTTGTTGAATCAGGAATGCGCGCCTTGTTTAACGTTGCCGCCTCCCCTGATGCGGTCAAAATCGCGAACAACCCGGCGCGCGCGGCTAACGATCCACGAGGTCCGAGGGAGAGCGACGAACCAATGGATTCATCTTCGGGAGAAAATAACGCTCAGGAAGCTTGATAGTCAGGGTGGCATCGCTATAATGCGGCGCTTCCTTCGACAGTCGTCGATACAGGTTTAGGTGGGCTGGCTGAGTGGTCGAAAGCGGCGGTCTTGAAAACCGTTGAACCGAGAGGTTCCCGGGGTTCGAATCCCTGGCCCACCGCCATCTTGAAAAACCGCCCTTATGGGCGGTTTTTTTATTCCGCTAAAGCTTGCGAATGCCAGTACTCGCTCGAATTACTGAATGTTTAACATGCCTATCCGAGACGGCCGAATGACGGATAGCGTAAGACCCTCCTTGAACACTGGAGCAGCCACAACTAAACCCTTTTTCCACCCCTTCTGTATTTGAGTCCGCCTGAATACAACAACGAACTAGCCGGACTCGATACAGAGCCTGTCTGCCGCCCTCAGTTCAGCGAGCTCAAGGACTCGACGTCGCGGCAGCATCGATAGCCGCCTTGAAGATGAGGATGCTGCTTCCTGCCACAGGCGCATCAGCGGCACTCGTCGGGGAGGTGCCCTCGTCTACTTCCTCACCATCTGTGTATCCGTCGCCATCTGTATCCGATACGGTCGGGTCCGTACCCAACGCGACTTCAGCGCCGTCCTCGAGACCATCGCCATCGGAGTCGGCATTGTCTGGATCGGTACCCAACTCAACTTCTTGTGTGTCTGTCAGCCCATCGTTATCGCTATCTACGGGTGCATTGAGCGTCGGCGTAACGAAACCCATTGCCACGGTCTCACTCGGATCACTGCCGGCATAAGCTGTTATCTCGCAACTGTAGGTCTCGTCGTTCTGCATACCCGTCAAGACGATCGGTGAAGACGCCCCCTCGTTGGCCACGAGATCACCCGGCGTAACCGATGACAATGAAACGCCCCAGGCGTTTAAGGTTCCCGTATCGACTTCAAAAAAGTCAGTGGCCGTCAGTTTCCATTCGCCCAGCGATGATTCACCCGCCAATGTATCCAGTGAGTCCTCCGGCGCAAGCGTGTCGGGGAACACCCCCACAACGTTCTGCCCGCTGTCAGACCCCAATGAATTTTTAAGACTTAGGACCGTGCCCGTCGGCGACTGAAGCACAAGCACAATATCCCCGCGGTAGGTGTGAGATATATCCATAGGTATCTTCACGCCCCCCTCACTCATCGTGATGTCGGCATCAACTTGAAGTGTGGATTCGATCGTACCTTGATCAGGGATAGCAACCGCAGGCGAGACAGAGTAGACATACTCATCGACGATGTCTTCGGTGCGACACTCAACCGAATAAGAGGTAATCGACACCCCGTTATCGGCACCGGGCGTAAACGCCACACTCACGCCACCGTTCGTGGGGGTAAGTGCGGTCGATGTTGGCGCTGGAGGAACAAGCTTGTCAGAATCCAACTCAAAATTAGTATCAGATACATCGTAGAAGATGTTGTCCTTCGCGCGAATCATGATTCGCGCACTACTACTTTGAATACCAGAGGGAAAGCTGATCGTGGCAAGCCCATCATTCGCCGTTTCACCCAGGGATGTATCGAACGAAACACCACCGTTTGTCGACAATAAAATTTCAACGAGCGATACATTGATAGGCGCTTCGTCGGTGTTTGATACGTCCCAGCGAATTGTCTTTGACTCGCCCACGACCTCACCACCATTAGGGGACGTTAAGGTAAACGGACCAGATGACCCACTCACGGTTACCACGATATCGTCAGAATCTACGCCACCAACGCCATCACGTGCCGTGAGCCTAAGATTCATGTCCCGCGCGACCTGCGGAATCTTCTCCGAGCTGTCAAAGGTGCCCGACAAAACCGAGGGTAACCTAGGCAGATACCTTACTGGACTTGCAGTTGGTGTAAGAACACGAAACAACGGAATTTCACCATCGTCAGGCGCCGCAAGTGCGGCTTGCGACCCGAGGTCGCGCTGTTCCCACAAGTAGGTCAGGCTGCTCTGTTCCGAGTCAGTTGCTGATCCTGACACGACGAGTGGCGTACCTTTTGGCACAACATAATCACTACCCGCATCGACTACGGGTGGAGTATTACCCGTGTCCTCTAACACACCGCAAGAGGACCCCAAGCCCTCAGATACATACGTTCGTATTTCCTCAAAACTCTCCGAGTGATAAATAGGATCCACTGAGTTTTGCAAATCATCAACGCCACACAGGCTTGGGTACGCTTGGATTGTCGATCCGCTGCCTGGCTCATACGCGGTCAAGTAGTTGCGCGTGCTACCTGCGCAACCGCCGTTACTACCGTTAAACGTATGGTTAGCACCTAACTGATGGCCAATCTCATGGGCGACAAAATCAACGTCATAATAGTCACCCGTTGGCTGCGAGCTTCCTGTGACCCCTTGCGCTTTGTAAAGCGGATTACATACGGACCCTAGGGATGCCAGTCCTCCGGCGCCCGTACTAAAGGTGTGCCCGATGTCATAGTTTTCAGTGCCGATAATCAAATCGATTTGAGTTTGAGACTCGCCAATCAGGGTGGACGCATTGCTATTGCCTGTGAACGGTGAGGTGGCAACCGATGTGAACAGAATTTTGTCGTTATCAGGCACCAGTGTCAGCCTCAGCGCCATCTCTTTCTCGAGGATGCCCGTTACGCGGTTAATCGTCGTTGTAACGGCCGCGAGAATGCTGGCCTTTTGACCACCGTGGAACGCACCGTATTCACCCGTAGCGGCAACGGCTAATCTGTATGTTCGAAGTTGACTGCCACTATTCTTTGCGCCCGACGCCTTGGGCGCAAAGAGCTTTTTTTCGAAAGCCTCTTGAGAAATGGGGTCAGCTTTGTCGCCTTCAAATTCACAAAAAGAGCTGTCAGCACTCCGCTTCGTGTTCTTTGTGTAATAGACAACCGACACACCCTTGTAGGCCCCCGCCACAGGGTCAATCATCCAGCGGTTACCAGGTTGCAAAACTTGAGCACTCAAACCCTTATCAGTCAGCTCAAGTCGAAGGGTGGTGGCGGGATCAGTTACGGCATACCCCTTAAACGCCGCTATGGAGGGATACTTTTCTCGAAGCTCGGCAGGCAAAACATTCGACGGCTCTACAACGAACGCCAGCGCATTCCCTCCGGGAGTGGGTAGCGTTAACGTTGGTAAGACACCCGATTTGCTCGTAACGCCTTGAGTTAGCGAACGGATACTTGGAAGATCCAGCATAACGAGCCGACGCTCTTTGATTGCTGATACCTTCTCAAAACCGGGCTGCGTCGAGAGCTCGCTCAGGTCGCCAACTTCGCTCCAGTATTGTTCTGCCAGTGCAGACGTTGCAGAGAATAAGAGGGCTAAAACGCCGCTGTAGCCCACGTACTTGATTCGCTTGTTTCTTATCATAAAACCGCCCACGCTCTCTGCTCCGGTAATTGCGAAGTGGGCCCCTAACGAAAGCAAATCAGTTAGAGGCTCAGTTCACGCCGCACGTCACGTCACAACTACCCTTACCACCGTGTTGGCGCGGCACCGATCAATCCTGTCAATTTATATGCAGTCCTCTCGCGCCTAGCGCACCTCACAACTGACTGCTTACTCACTCTTCACACTACAAACTTTAGCTTAGATAGACCGTAAGGTCATCGTTACACTATTTTATAACCCGCCTTAATGGATCAGCGACTCACTCAGCAACCGTCCAGCCCCAATCGCTCACGTCGCTGTTTGCCGCCAACCAGACGAAAACCAAATACGCTGCGACATTTTGATCCATTGCTGCCGGATCGATCTTGTCGAGCGTATCATCTGGGGTGTGATGCAAGTCGAAGTAGTCGCTGCCATCTTGCACGAACCGGAAGCCGGGAAACCCCAAGGCATTTAACGGGCTCAGATCTGGACCGCTAGACCTCGCGGTGTCACTACCCGGTGCAATGCCAAGCGGCTCTACGAGTTCTGCTATTTTGTCGGCTACCGGCGCGGCCGCCTCGTTTATATTTCGCGTGATCTTCCAGATTCGTCCGGCACCAAAGTCGCTCTCTGTGCCAATAACGTGCTTTCTAAGCTCCGCCTTGTGGGCTTTTGCGTAGGCGTATCCTCCCAACAGTCCCACCTCTTCCGCACCCCAGAGAACGAGCCGTATGGTTCGTCGCGGTTTTAGCCCTCGACTTTTAATCTGACGCAGCACCTCCATCGTGATCGCAACACCCGCGCCGTCATCAACAGCCCCCGTGCCTAGATCCCAACTATCAAGGTGGCCTCCGATAACAACAATTTCATCTGCAAGGTCCGTTCCCGGAATGTCCGCAATGACATTTCCACTCTCAACCACCCCCGTGTAATGGGGCGTCAGCGTCATCTTCACGGTAATTGTCTGGCCTCTTGCGGAAATTCTCTCCAGCTGGTCGGCATCGGGATTTGATAAAGCGGCGATGGGAATGGGTGTAACGTCGTCTGCATAGCTCATATTCCCCGTATGAGGCATACGATGGCTATCGGTTCCGATCGACCTTATCAGTGTTGCTATGGCGCCCCGACGCGCAGCCTCAACGGCACCCGCTGATCGAAGGCGGACGAAATGACCATAGGATGAACCGTCTTGTGTTTTCTGCATTCCATGACCGACATACGCTATTTTCCCGCTCAGGGAACCTACCTCTGCTGCCATCAACTCCGCGAGGGTTTCGAAAAGAACCACCTCTGCTTCCACCCCGGCATCAGCCGTTGCTATGCTGTTCCCGAGCGAGGTTATAGAGAGTTTTTGAGGGAAGGGAGCGACGATTTCAGCGACTTCAGTACCCCTCTCCCAACCATCCATGGCAAAGCGTTCAACTCTTACATTCTCAAAGCCATAGGACGCGAGCTTGGTTACCGCCCAAGCGCGGGCTCTCGCCTCCGCTTCGCTACCAGCCAGCCGCGGCCCTACTTCAGTTGTGAGGCTCTCCACGATATTCCACGCTCGCGACCCTACCAACGCCTCATCACGGAGTTGTTTGGCAGTGGATATTGTCTCGTCCGATAAAGGCGTTGCGCTTACTGTAGCGGCCCACCAGGACATGACTACCAAGGTCAATGATGTTCGTCGTTTCATGCTGCGAATCCCCGTTTTTGTCCTTTGTACCATAGCAAAATCGTTTTCAAGACGGATAGATTTGCTTGGAACTTTTGACCACCGTTAATGATCTAAACGGATCACATCACACAAGCTAGGCGGTGGAATGAATCGACATCTAGACTCGAGACCCAAAGGCGCAGCTCTCCTGGGACTGCTTTGCATCGCCTCGATGACCGTAAATGCGGAAACCCGCTTCGAAGTAACGGGGAAAGGATTTATCGACGTAGCACCGGATGAGGCTACCTTTCAGGCTACGGTGACGGAAGTGACCGAAAACGTAAAAGACGCGCAAAGTGCCGTGAATAATGTGATTGCAAATCTGGAAAACGCGGTAGCCCAATACGACCTTAAAAAAGGTAGCGTTGATTCAAGTGCACTCTCTTTTAATCCACAATATGAATGGGACCCGTCATCTAAAAAGCAGGTATTCGTCGGTTACCGCGTTTCGCGAAACTTAACGTTCACAAGCAAAAGTGTTGCTGACGTGGGCTCGATTGTACAGTCACTCGCCGTCTTCGGCGCAACGCAAATCAGTCCGCCGATTTTCGGTTATTCTCAAGGGGAGCAAGCAACAGCAGATGCCATGCGCAACGCCGTCAAGCATGCATTGGGAAAGCTTGAGTTGATGGCCTCAGCGGCCGATATGTCCGTTGATAAAGTCGAGTCCATTACTGAGATCACAGGATACTCACGTCCCCCCGTACAAGGTGTTGCGCGTTTCGAGTCAGCGGATTACTCAGACGCGCCCCCTTCCGTCTCGGTGGGAACAATTCGGTACTCTTCCAAGGTGCAAATTATTGCAACGGCTTATTAAATAAGTAGGGCTTGGATATCACATCACTCACCCCTATTATTACCTAACTATTCATGCAATGAGATCAGGAGATTGATCATGGCGGAAAGACGTGTAGATGTGGCAGCGGCTCGCTTTGACAGTGCGACGCTGGAAACGAACAAAGTACTCAAAAATACCTACATGCTCTTGGGTATGACGCTGGCCTTTAGTGCAATTACCGCTGGCGTATCGATGGCACTGAATCTTCCAGCCATTATGGCGCTAGTATTTTCCATCATCGGATTTGTTCTTTTGTTTGTGGTTCAGCGGATGGCCGACAGTTCAAAAGGTTTGCCGGCAATTTTTGCCTTTACGGGTTTCATGGGGGCAAGCCTTGGACCACTCCTCAATGTCTACCTTGCAATGCCCGGTGGCGCATCACTCGTAACACAGTCGCTCGCGGGTACCGCCTTTATTTTCTTCGGGCTCTCTGCTTATGCGCTTCAAAGTAAGCGCGATTTCTCCTTCATGCACGGCTTTTTGTACGCGGGCCTAATAGTTGTGTTGGTAGCGATGATCGCCAACATTTTTCTTGGTATTCCTGCTCTCTCGCTGACCATCTCAGCAGCAGTCGTAATGATCATGTCAGGATTAATTTTGTTTGATACGAGCAGAATCATCAACGGTGGCGAGACAAACTATATCCGCGCGACGGTGGGTTTGTACTTAAGCATTTACAATATTTTCATTCATCTACTCTCTCTTTTAGGCGTTTTGGGCGGCGACGATTAAGTCGTGTTGCTTCGCACGAACCCCGGCTTGCCGGGGTTTTTTATTCCTTCATGAAACCAATTGCCCTACTTATTAAAGCCGATGCCACTGATACGCCAGCGGCTTTGCGCTATGCCAACGCACTCGTCAATGCGGGAAATCCGCTGGTCGGCGTATTCTTTCTTGGTAAAGGTGTCCGTCAAGCGGAGCAACTAAGCCACCAAGACTGGAGAGACCTCAAGCATCGCTCGGGTGCCCCTCTTACGCTTTGCAGCGCGTCGGCCGATAAATTCAGCGTTCAAGGTGATGAAGACTTCATCATTGCAGGACTTGGCGAACTGATTACAAGTGGCTTGCACGGTAACAGGGTGGTCAGTTTTGGGTGAGGCGTCCTCGTGGTTATTCGTCGTGACCTGCGCCCCCTATCAGCACGGTCTGGACAGTGATCCTGCCATTGATACGATTATGGCGGCTGGCGCGTTTGGGCAGGAAGTCGCAGTGCTGTTTATGGATGACGGACTTCAGTACCTGCACACCGACTTGGCTCCAGCTGAGGGACAGAGTGATCTCAGGAAGTTATTAAAATCACTCCCACTGTACGATGTGGAGCGGGTTCACGTGCTCGCTCAAAGTACGCCAGAAACTGCTGCTCTCAGCCTGCCGGCGGATTTCATCTCTAAACCTGATGTCTTAGCGCTAATTGCAAGCGTTGATCATGTGGTGACGTATTAATATGACAGTGCATTTAGTCAATAGAACTGAGCACCTTGCAAGTGTTGCAAAACTCGTCGCGCGGGATGATGTTGTCATCTTTACCGCCCCTGAAATCGATGCAAAGCTCCTTCACATTCTTCCCAATGAGTCGGTTACCGTCCATGTCCTTGAGGGTACTCTGATACACAATGCGCACCCAGGCAGTCATCAGACTCCGGGGCAAATCTCGGAGACGGATTGGGTACGCTACACTTCGGCTGACGAGGCCGTTATTAGCTGGGGGTAACGTGCAGTCGCCTATCACCAATGACATGCTTGATAACAACGGATTTCTCGCTGATCGGGGGCTGTGGTCGCCCGAGGCGGCACACGCGTTTGCAGAGCTAGAAAATATTCAGCTAACCGATGCGCACTGGGAAATACTCACATTGATTCAGGCCTTCTACGATGAGTACGATGCCTCGCCCGCAAATCGAGCGCTGGTAAACTACGTAAAGGCTGCACTTGGCGCCGAAAAGGGTAACAGTATTTATCTAATGACATTATTCCCCGGCTCCCCAACCCGTCTTGCGAGTCGAATTGCCGGCTTGCCCAAGCCCAAGAACTGTTTATAACCGTGCTACCCAAAGATTTCGCTCCACAAGCCTACGACACACTGCTAAATGAAAAGATCAGTGCTATCGCTCCACGGTTTAACGCGCTAGGCGCGCCTGCCCCTAGCGTTTTTGCGTCACCCACAGCGTCCTTTCGTATGCGGACTGAATTTCGCGTATGGCATGACGGAGACTCCCTCGACTTTGTCATGTTCGACAGAGAAGCACCTAAGATCCCTGTACCCATTGCTACATTCCCCATAGCAAGTGAAGCGGTTCAGGCTGTTTTCACGCCGCTTAAGGAGGCGCTAAAAGCGAGCCCTGAGCTTAAAAGAAAGCTTTTTCAGGTTGAGTTTCTCTCTACGCAGTCGGGTCAGGTTTTAGTGACGCTTATTTATCATCGTCAACTCGATGGAAAGTGGGAGCAAGCTGCACGGGGGCTTTCTGAACAGCTAAACATTTTGATGATTGGTCGCTCTCGTGGCCAAAAGATTACCCTCACTCAAGATTGGCTTGAGGAGACGCTCACGATCAATACGCGAGTATTTAAGTACAAGCAGCCAGAACAGGCCTTCATTCAGCCCAACGCCTATGTCAACGAGCGCATGATCGAGTGGGCGATGAGTCAGATATCAGGTCCAGACTCGGATTTACTAGAGCTTTATTGCGGTATCGGAAATTTTACTATCCCATTGGCAACCCAATTTCAGCGTGTTCTCGCTACAGAAGTGTCTAAGGTTGCCACCCGGGCTGCCGTTGAGAATCTTGCATTGAACGGCGTTACAAACGTTGAGTTTGCGAGGCTGTCTGCCGAGGAAATGACTATCGCAATGGCGGGTACACGCACATTCAGACGTTTAGCATCACTAGAGACCGCCCTTGAGGACTACAATCTTCATACTGTGTTTGTGGATCCCCCCCGGGCTGGCCTTGATACTGGGACGCTCGATCTTGTCAGTGGGTTTGAAGAAATTCTCTATATAAGCTGTAACCCCATGACATTATTAGATAATTTAGAAACGCTAATCAAAAGCCACTCGATCGAGTCACTGGCATTTTTTGATCAGTTCCCCTACACCCCTCACTTAGAATGTGGCGTTCATCTAAAGCGTCATCAGGACTCAAAAGCATGAAGCAGTTAAGTACGACTCAAATTGATTACGCTTTAAAAACGAGCTTAAGTCGCTGGCATCAAGACGGCGATTTTCTCCGGCGTGACTTTGAATTCAAGGACTTTGTAACCGCCTGGGGTTTCATGAACCGCGTCGCCTTACTCGCCGAGAAGGCTGATCACCATCCTAACTGGGAAAATGTCTACAACAGGGTCACCATTCGCCTATCGACGCACGACGCGGGGGGGCTAACCGACAAGGATTTACAACTCGCCGGCAACATAGACAAATGCGTGGTCTAAACTACCGACTAGGTCAATAAAAAGTTCTCTAAAGCCTCGGTTACCGCATCGTCAATCAGCATTGGCGCGTGACCCACATCGGCCACCTCTAAATAAAGCAGGTCAGGAACGCTTTGGATCATCCTGTCCTTTATGTCGGCATCCAATAGATCCGAAATAGCACCGCGTATTAGCATAAGGGGCTGACTCTCCAGTTGGGCGTATACCGACCAGAGATCTGGCGGTAACGCACTACCCTCATCCGACCTGACCGCCTGCGATATGGCAGGATCGTAATCTAGAAAAGGGGCGCCGTTTCGCTCCCCAAAGAGCTGCCTTGTGAAGTCCCTCCATTGCTGATCGCTCAGAGACGGAAATGCGACAGCGTTAATCGCACGATTGTACGCAACGGCCTCCTCCCACGTGGAGATAATCCCGCCCTGCCCGACATAGCCACTAATTCGGTCTAATCCCTCTTTGGACAGTTCAGGTCCGATGTCATTGAGAACGACATGGGTGAAAACCCCGGGACGCATCGCGTTCATCACCATAGCCATCAGGCCACCCATCGAGGTTCCCACCGCGGCAACATGGTCTTCACCTACCGCTTCCAAGAGTTCGAACATGTCGTTGACGTACGTCGGAATGCCATAGCGGTCTGGCTGAGAGTCCCACTCTGACCTACCGCGTCCGCGCTGCTCAGGTACTAAGACTCGGAAATGCAGGGATAATCTATCGGCTAGCACGTCAAAATCGCGAGAGTTTCGAGTCAAACCATGCATTAACAGCACGCAACCAGCACGATCGTCTGGGCCCGTATAATCCCTCGCATAAAGTGTGAGTCCATGCGGCACTTGGTAATAGAAATCGCTAAAACGCCTCATCGCTCACCTCGCACCCACTCCCCGTGCGTTACCGCAGACGCCACAGAGCCACGAGCGCTTGCACACGAGTGCATATCAGCCGGGATAAACGCTTGAAAGGCCTTGATAGACGGCGTCGGCAAAGTCCTTTTCTGTGGCATCTAAGCCACTCAAAATGTCAGACAGGTGCTCGTTATCCTCGCGTCCATTCCAGACTTTTATGTAGGAACCATCCTTGTAACCGTGGTCTTGTCGGAAAAAATTAAGTACGTTTTTACCGACATACATCCGATACAGCTGATCGAAGCTAAGGTCGCTAGCTCGCATCAACGCCAAAAACGCCGGCGTCGAAAAAGACCCACTGGTTATGCAAGCGGCCGCCAGCGCTTCCGAGGCAGCCAGCAAACTTAACTCAGGAGCGGGTTCGCCACTGAGGTCTTCACAGATCGTGGTCGCCAGTGCTTCAGTGTCGTTCGCGGTGACCATCAAGGCTGACATGCCAAAGTGCCAAATATCCACCACTTCAAGCTGAATCTGTTCGATGTCCGGTTCGGCGTGCTTCCACCACTTGTAACCTGCGTGGTCCATGAGTTCAGCGCACTCGATCCAGGCTGCGCGGTACCACTCGTACCCCTGCTTCCGCCAGTTTGGATGAACCTTAGTGTTCATCTTATCTTGAAGATCCAGCATGGTAAGCACAGCGGTGAGCATCGATTTTGTCCTATGTGTTTTCAGGTAGTGACGTTAACATGGCGCGCGTTTTCTTAACTACATTTTCGGGAATGAAATATGAGCCATGCCGACCCCATTGAACGTTTAAACAGTAATCGCCCACCCTTTATCGAGTTACTGAATGGTCGTGTCATTGCCAGCGATAGCGAAAAACAAAGCTGCACTTTTGAGTTCCGGCCCACCAAAGATCACTGCCACTCCATCGACGTTGTGCAAGGCGGCTTCATTACGGTCATGCTCGATGCTGCCATGTCGCACGCCGTTTTCGCGCATTTAGGTCCAGAGGGCGTTATCGCACTCTCCAGTTATGAGGTGACGACCCGATATCACGCCGTAACCCGAGGGGAACAGGGCCCGGTGTTCGCTAGAGGATGGATTCGCCAGGCAACATTTAAAACAGCCTTTTTAGAGTCGGAGCTACTCGACGAACACGGCAACCTACTCGCCACGGCCCAGAGCGTGGCCAAAATCGTCCGAGCAAAACCGGCATAGCGCTGAGAAGGCAGTCCGCTCGATGCTTTAGACTGTCAACATTAGGCCGGAATATGTAATTTCTACTCTTCAATCGACGGGCCATCGGCGACATAGTCGTAAAATAGATAACTTCCGAGGTGCTGGCTTATGAAAACAATCACTCTTCTCTTGGTAGCTGCAATGCTCGCAGGCTGCGCTGCGTCTAAGCGCTTTGTCGACGAGCCCATCATCGATCGCAAGGGTGTTGACATGACCAAGTACGCAATCGACAAGGCCGAGTGCCAGCAGTACGCCGAAGAGGTGAAGCAGGGTGAGAAAGTCGCTCGCGGGGTCATAGGGGGTGCTGTTGTAGGTGGTGCTATCGGCGCGATCGTCAACCGTAGCTCTAATTCAGCTGAGCGTGGTGCAGGCGTCGGCGCCGTGACGGGCGGTGTGAGAGGAACCCAAGAGGGAATTCGCGAGCAGGAAAAAGTCGTTAAACAGTGCCTTCGTGGAAGAGGCTACCGGGTACTTAACTGACCCAAAAGGACCAGGAGCACCCCGTGAGCCCGTTCAGCTTTTGGGTGCCCTACTCGTAACTTTCGGTAAGGGCTTGGTATACCGCAATTTTGACATCTGCGCGAAACGGCCAAGGGCTTTGCATCAGCTGAATCATACTTACGACCACCAGCTCCTCGACTGGATCGACCCAAAATATAGTCCCGGCCGCACCGCCCCAGTTGTACTCACCATCACTACCCAATACGCCAATAGCGGCTGAGTCGGTGACCACACCAAGTCCCAAGCCAAAACCAAATCCCGGCCGGCCAATATCATCCGTTGGCGTCTGTCCCCAGGCCGCATGCATTGAATCCTCAGCTAAATGATTCCGCGTCATGAACTTAATAGTTTTCGGGCCCAGAATTCGCACACCGTCCAATTCACCACCACGGCGCAACATTTCCGCGAACCGCGCGTAATCCATAGCTGTAGAGACAAGACCCGCTCCACCAGCAAAAAGCGTCACATCGAAGAAGTCTGAGAGTGCGACCCCCTTCCTGTAACCATAAGGCGCTGGCGCATAGTCAGAGTTGACCAAAGTTCCGGTTTCTGGATTTATGAAGTGGTTCTGCGTAAATCGATCGCGCTTATCTTCTGGCACCTCAAAAAAGGTGTCATTCATCTCTAGCGGCTCAAGAATGTGCTCCTTGATGTACTCATCAAGTCGTTGACCCGAAATGCGCTCGACGATCAAACCGGTCACATCCACCGCGACCGAATAGTGGTAACGCTCGCCGGGCTGAGACCGCAAGGGTAGCTTTGCAAGCCGCACAACAAATTCGTCAAGGTTAGCTGCCGAGGAAAGGTCCGCACGAAGATACAGCTGGTCGACTAGATCATTTTGTGCATTAAACCCGTAGGACATTCCCGCCGTGTGCATCAGCAACTGATGCATCGTCATCACTTGTTTTACTGGCTCAAACTGACCGTCTTCGTTCAACACTTTGAGATCTTTAAGCTCAGGCACAAACTTGGTAACAGGGTCTGAGAGCTGGAACTTCCCCTGCTCGTACAACTGCATTGCCGCCACCGACGTCACAGGTTTAGTCATGGAGTAGATACGAAACAAATCGTCAACCTCCATGGCCATCTCGTTTTCCGAGCCGCGCTTGCCCGTCGCTTCGTAGTGGACAACATTACCGTTGCGTAGCACGAGATTGACGATGCCGGCTACCCGCCCCTCGTTTACGTATTTCTCGGACAATGCCGACAGCCGCTCAAGGCGCTCACTAGACACCCCTTGCGATTCAGGAGAGGAAGTTGCGAATTCCTCAGCGACGCTAAGTGAAGACAGGTTTACGAGTGCGGTAAGTGCAATAATGCGAAAACGCTTTGCTTTCATAAAAACTTTGCTCTTTTTTATTTGAAATTTGGTTTGGTTTGGTGAGTGGCTACTTGTGTCAGTAAACCGGCGCAAACATAGCACAAGACCACCAGAAGTGAGCTTATGTCACGACGTCGACTCGCTTATCGATAAAGTCTGGGGACCGGTTTGAGAGGGGTGCAGCCACTTAATTGATTGAGCAAAGCGGCCCCCGAGGCCGGGACATAAATATTATTAAAAACAATAAGTTACTAGCCCCCAATCTACTTTTTACCCAATCATATAAGCCTGTAAAGGAACAGTGTTCCGGTTAGCCAAACTCCCGTACCACCGTATTGTAAAACTTTACTAAGTAGCGACGGGCTCCGGTTTATTGCTCCGTATAACCACTAAAAATAAACCGCTATCGCACTCAACAGACACAGCGGCGGCTGATACATCCCAATTTAGGAACGATAATGAACGACTTCAGAAAGCATTACCTCGCCGTAGTTCTGATTAGCGCCACCCTGGGGGGCTGCAGCGGCGGCGGAAATAATGGATCAGCCGCAGTGGTCGACCCAGAGCCCTTACCACCTCCAACTGCCACGCCAGCCGTTAATGCTGGGAATGATCAAGATATTACCGAAGATGCCCTTGTCAGCCTTGAAGCTACCACCTCAGGGTTTAGCAGTAACGCATCCCTCACCTACAACTGGCGCAGAGTCGACGGCCCTTACATGATTTTTAGCGATGCGAGTGTCGCTGATCCTCAGTTTATAGCTCCAGATGTAGCATCAGAACAGCAGATAAGTCTGGAGGTTACTGCCAGCGACGGCACAACCACCGTCACGGACACCTTGGTGGTCACTGTCGCGCCGGGAGAAGAATCACCGCTGACCAATGCCATATTTAATGGCGAGTTATCCAGTGCCGACTACTGGCATGCTGAGCCAAAAATCCTCTCCGCAGGCATGGGATTCGACAACATCATTGGTGTTAACGAGATCAGTGAAGCAGCAGCATTAGACGCTGGGGGCGCCTGGTATGGATCTGTGGCGTGCACCAGCGGTCAAGAAGCCTCCGATGCCAGTCGAACCACCATGGCTGCCGCAGCTGGGGTGAGTAACGTTTCCAAAGGCTACGCGGATTTTGACGATGGGCTGCCGATCGTATTCAGTTGGCCAATTGCCACTGAAACTGCTGATGTCAGCGATTTTCAGTTCACGCTCAATACGGGCGAGGTTGTGTTTCCAAACGCAGTCACCCTGCTACCTAACTGGGAATTGAATGAGCGCAATACGATCGTTGCATTCGGCGCCTTCGGGAATAGAGGGAAGCCATCAGAGTCTGATGCGGTCTATCCTGTGCGGCTCGATATTGCGGAGGACGCAACGCCACTGTTGCTGGTAGGACCCGGCGGTCAAGAATTCAACGCCGTGGGTTCAACGTGGACTTCTCCAGACACCACGGGCTATGGCGCGGGCCCCATACTGGTCGGTGCAAAGCTCAATGTCGTTGAAGCGATCCCCTCAGGTGAAGGTGGCCTTCCGCTTATAGAGCAAAACTCTGCTGCAATGCCGAATGACGAGGTCTCACTCTATGGCGAAGTTGCGGATTTCAGAATTCGCGTGCTAACCAGCGGTGGCTTCTCACCAGACGGCATAACAGGCTTACATCCCGACGATTATGAGGATTTCTTCCGCATACATGCTCGGGGGGTAAACGGGGAAACAGTGCTACTTGAGAGCACGGAACAAGATTATGCCGTAGATGGGGGCATGCTGCGGGTCTTGGGCCTATCGGATGTTGGGCAAGGGGTTGATGAGGGGAACGGCATCTTTTACGACGACTGCTACTCGGAAGATCGCGACAACTATATTGACATCATTCTTAGTGGCGACCTGGATGCGGCGCGGAGTGTTACGCACGTTGAGATCCCGTCACTTGCAGCTGGTTATCGGGCCTTCTACAACCCCGGCGGCCCTGGGCCAGAACCCTTTGAGGGAATCAGGTATACCGAGCCAGGCCCCGCGGATCTAGAACCCGTAATCATCGCCATCGACGACCCCATGCGGGTGTCAAGATCGCCACAGCAGTAGCCTACAAACCCGGAAGTTTTGATCGCTCACCGCGTATTTACAGCAGTGCTTATATGGTCCCCGGGGCCGGACTTGAACCGGCACGCTCGCAATGAGCGGGGGATTTTAAGTCCCCTGTGTCTACCAATTTCACCACCCGGGGTGCGGGCGAGCGCGCGATGATATCACGTCGAACGGGTGACGCACGCCCAAATGAGAGTGTTAAAGTACTCACAGTACAAAAAATTTTAAAAAGAAAAGGGGCAGAAGCCAGTGTCAGCGCAACGCGGAGAATTTGGATCTCGTTTTGGTTTTATCATGGCGGCCGCAGGGTCAGCCGTTGGACTCGGCAATATTTGGGGGTTTCCGACGCAGGCGGCTAGCAATGGTGGCGCGGCCTTTGTACTCGTCTATCTTGTGCTCGCTTTTTTACTCGCATACCCCGTTCTCATGGCTGAGCTGACACTAGGCCGTCATGCCCACGGCAATATGATTGCAGCGCTTGCTAAAGTGTCCCGAAATGGCACACAACGTGGCATCGGCACACTGGTTGGTATCGTCGGTATCTTCACTGCAAGCCTTATTCTGAGCTTCTATGCAATCGTATCGGGGTGGATGCTCGGTTTTGGTGCCGCCTACCCTCTTGCTGCGATGGGTGCCTCAGACACCTCAACGTGGCTTACTACCTTTGGCGAATCACGTAACTTATTGCTAATGCTTATCTTCATGGCGCTGACGATGGTCGTTGTCGCCGGTGGTGTTGAAAAGGGAATTGAACGATGGTCAAAACGGTTGATGCCCGCCATGATCGTGACGCTTGTGCTGCTATCGGGCTACGTGCTGACGTTAGACGGCGCGAGTAAAGGTCTCGCCGTCTACCTCATCCCCGATGTCTCCAAAATCCTTTCCACAGAATTGGTCTTCAATGCCATGGGCGCGGCCTTCTTCTCACTTTCACTCGGCGTTGGCACCATGCTTATTTACGGCTCGTACATTTCCGATGAAGAGCACTTGCCTACGCTCGGCGCACAAGTCGCGCTGGTCGATGTGGGTATTGCAGTACTGGCGGGCTTTTTGATTCTCCCCGCCATGTACGTCGCCGCTGAGCGTGGCGTGATGATTTTTAACGACGCGGGCGGGCTGCTGTCGGAAGACACCCTGATTTTCACCGTATTGCCAGCGTTGTTCGAATCGATGAACGAATCTGGGACCTTTCTCGCCTTAGCCTTCTTCGGTTTAATGAGCATTGCAGCTCTTACCTCCTCCATATCCATGCTCGAAGTGCCAGTCTCATTTTTGGTTGAGCGCTTCAATTGGGGACGTACGCAGGCGGCGTTCGTAGCGACCCTCATTATCACCCTCATGAGCGCGGCTATTGTCCTCAACTTCGACGACTTATTTGGCTTGGTAATAACGGTTAGTACACGCTTCTCTCAACCCTTATTAGGCTTTGCACTATGCATTTATGCGGGGTGGGTATGGCGTCGCGATAGCTTGTTAACGGAGCTTGCTCAAAACGAAGCCTCTGGTGAGCTCACGCTGTTTATGAAGTGGTGGCCGCTGTACGCTCGATTTGTCTGCCCAGCGATTATCGCACTCATACTTCTGCGTTCACTCTAATGGCTAAGTAAAGCGGCCACCGCGCCGCTTCCACGAACCCATCAGGTAACGAAATGGTAGGCGTATCATGTAGAGAATGGGTTTGAGACCAAAAAAAAAGCCTCCAGCGTCGCCGCTGGAGGCATGTACTTCTTACTACGGTCTGGACCGGTTTAACAAACTACAAAATCGACGACAGGACTTAGCGGGGACTGCGAATGATCCGCGTTAGCTCCTCACCGCGCCCCTCTAGTGCTGCTTGAAGGGCCTTCTCCATGAGGTACCGCGCTTGGGCGGTGTAGGCATAGATGCAGGAGTGCACGGCTGCCTCGTGCCAGTTCTCGACGCTGCAAGCCGTTGAGTAGGTTTCAAACTCACTCAACGTCTTGATAAGGTCGGAAATGTGCTTTGGGCATTCGCAGTCAAGTAAGCTTTTTAACTTACCCGCCGCGTTAAGCGTGCTGTCGTCGTACATCCGTGGCTTGGCTTGAATGAGCTCGCCCAAGTTAATCTCGCCCTGCTTAGCCTCGTGATCAATAGCCACCCGACCTAACTCGAAAGCCAAACGTGCTGATTCCGGCGGGTATTCGAGAGCCGACATACCGCGGCGCTCGATTTCTTCGATCCACCGTTGGTTGCACAGTTGATACAACACCAATGTTCGTTTGGCGCCAAGACGATTTGCGAGTGTGTCCATGGCGTTGATATTCGTCATGGATACTGAAGGGCAATGAACGACAAGCATGTCCGCCTTTTCGTCCTGATCGAGCGTATCGACAGCATTCGCCAACGGCATGCGAGACAAAAACGCGCTGATATTCGAGAGACAGCCTTGGTGTCCGTCCAGCCACTGACACAGTTCAGGGCCCACAAAGACGACTTTTGACTTCGATGCGGGTATTGCCTTGGCCATTCGGCTCCCGCGATTACTAACAAGCAGTTCAAGTGTCTTTCTGTCAGACGAAGCAATTTCGCCAATACGAACACCGTCCTCGACGAGCGCCGTGATCAACTGGAGATGCTCAAGGTCTGACTGGGTAAACAGCCGCCGCCCTGATGCCGATTTGTAGCTGGCCCCCAGGCCGTACCGTCTCTCCCAAACGCGGAGCGTGTCGGGCTTCAAGCCGGTTAATCTTGCGACCGTACCAATCCCATAAAGCGGGCGTGGCTCTAAAATATTTGGTGCCTTAGCTGGTGCGTTCATGAATTTCCCCGGTTGTTTGTTCGGTAACTGTCGTGATTTACGGGACAAATTGCGGTTTAGATCAGGACATATTGCGCGCGTCCAACTCTTGTTCAACTCCTAGCTGGACAATGTCCAACTTTCGCTGGGCAGCGCCGAGGTAGCGCCGTATAGATGGTATTCCTATCGAGGCACCGGTCATGATCGACAACACTGACGAGAAAGACATCGAATTAATGTTCGCCGAAGCGCGGCGTTATGACCTCCTGACAGCTGAGCAAGAGCAGCAAATAGATGCCGCCAAATGGCAGGCGGTTCGCGAGCTGTATGCGCTCATCGCGAATGAGGAAGAATTGAGCGACTACTTAGCCACGTTTTGCGATCAGTGTTTGGTCAATCCACCGCAGATACAGCGGTTTCCGAACCGTGACCTCCATTTCGTTTTGAGGCGAGAACTCGCGGCCCTTTTTAGCGACGGCAGTCACAGTGCGCAATCACGTGAGGCCGCCCAGAAACTCGGCACACTGAAAACGTCCTCCGCGCGACTCAAATACGTTGAGGGACTTGAGTTGCCCGCAAGCCTTACAGTGGGGATTGCCGTGGCGATACTGCGTCGAGCAGGCGGGCAGTTTGCCGATACGGTGTCTGATGCTATCGGCCATTGGCAGCGACACTGGCAGACCCCCGTGCCCTCCTTTGCACTTGAGCAGGAGACATTGGCTCAACTAAAACAGAAGCTCCGCAGGTATACCGAAGCCCGCGATCGTCTCGTCATGCATAACCTGAGGCTGGTTTACTCCATCGCCTCCCGCTACAAAGGGCGAGGGGTCGGCTACCTCGATCTGGTGCAAGAAGGTACGCTGGGACTCATTCGCGCAGCGGAAAAGTTTGAGTACGAGAAGGGCTTTCGCTTCAGTACCTACTGTTTTAATTGGATTACCCAGGCCGTTAGGCGTTACGTCGGCGACGCCGGCACACTGATTCGCTTCCCCACACACGTCCAAGAACAGATTGGTAGGCTCTACAAGGAGCGGTACGCGGAGCAGGCAAGGACCGGTCAAGAAGCGGATACGGAGACCTTGGCCGCAAACGCAGGCATGGATCCGGAAAAAGCACGAGAGCTTCTGCAACTGCGAAACTTAACGGTCTCGCTGGACGCACCAAAATACGATGATGAAGACGACCAAAGCATGGTCGACACCCTCGTGGGTGAGACGTTTGGCGGGGCAAGCGATGACGCCGAGCAGGAGTCCTTAGGTAAGTTTTTGGGCCATGCGATATCGCGCCTTGAGTCAAATGAACGCGAGGTGGTAAGTGCGCGCTGGGGACTAAACAATGCCCCTCCCCTGAGCCGAGCAGAGATAGCAGACAAGCTGGGCGTAAGCCGAGAGTGGGTGCGTCAGCTGGAGCGTTCGGCTTTAAAGAAGCTCAAAGGACAAATTGACGTTCAGAAAACCTTCGATGACTACCAGCACAGCAGCAATTGGTAGCGTCACCGCGTCAAGGCGGACACTGCTGAAGCAATCGTTGGGTGTTTGAAACCAAAGTCATGTGCAGTCAGCGTATTGGGTAACACCCGCTGTCCTGTCAGCAGCAGTTCGTCCGCCATCTCCCCCAACATCACTCGCATCACGGGGGCTGGCACGCCCAGTTTTAGCCAAGTGGACGAGCAGGCCTCCACGGCGGCTGCGAACGTGCGGTGTGTAACCGGTTCGGGCGCCGTCATGTTTACCGGCCCTCTTAGTTGCTCATGATCTAAGCAAAAGCGTATCGCGCTGACCATATCGTCGATATGGATCCAACTTAACCAATGCCGCCCTCGGCCCATCCAAGACGACACACCGAGCTTAAAGGACTGCGTCATTTGGGGGTAAGCACCCCCGTTTGCCTCAAGTACCACACCCGTTCGAAGCAACACTACCCGCGTGTGTTCTGATGCCGCTTTTTGAGCCTCGGCTTCCCAATTTGCGCACAGCTCCGCTGAGAACCCCGAGCCCTTGCTGTCGGTTTCAGTGAACGATGCACTATCACTCTCACCATAAAAGCCAATCGCACTGCCGCTAACAAACACCTTCGGCATGCCTATTTGCGTCAAATGCTCGATTAGGTCTCGTGTTAAGGCGATTCGACTACTCAAAATTTCGCGCTTGTACTGTTCGCTCCAGCGGCGATCAGCCAGCCCTGCCCCCGCGAGGTTTACCACCGCATCGAGGTCCTCGGGTATATCCTTTAGTTGCCGGATGTACCGAATGCGCTCTTCTGACCGAAGTGTCTGGCGGGTAAATACAGTGATTACGTGTCCGTCCAACAGCAAACTTTTGACCAAGGCACGTCCAATTAGTCCTGTGCCACCTGTCACCAATATGTGCATAGCCGCTATATCCTTTCGCGTCATTAAGCCCAACAACCAACGAGCAGTAACCAACGTATACGTACAATGCAGAAAACGGTTGAATCACTTCCTACTTGGCTTCGTCGCATTGAGCGCTGGACCGTTCTTACCGGCGCCGGTGTCAGTGCGGCCTCTGGCATACCAACGTATCGCGATCGAGATGGGCGATGGCTTCGCGTTGATCCGATTCAACATCGAGAATTTGTCGAATCTTACAGTAAACGGCAACGCTACTGGGCGCGATCTATGGTGGGCTGGACGGGCGTGGATGCGGCCATACCAAATGCTAATCACTATGCGCTGGCGGCGCTGGAACGTGCGGGTAAGATCGATACGCTGATAACGCAAAATGTCGATCGCTTGCACCAGCGGGCTGGATCAAAAAATGTGATCGATCTGCATGGTCGGCTGGACCGTGCGGTGTGTCTTGATTGCGGCGCCCACGAGACAAGGGAGTCTTTGCAGGCACGGTTACTGGCAAATAATCCTTTTGTTCCAGAATACCGCCACATAGCGCGGCCCGATGGTGATGCAGACGTTCCCGAGGATTACATCTCGCGAATAAGCATCCCCGATTGCCAGTCTTGCGGCGGTACACTCATGCCTGACGTGGTGTTTTTTGGGGGCACAGTGCCAAAGCCACGGGTCGAGCTCTGCTCTGATGCCATCTCACGCTCGAGTGGATTACTGGTCGTCGGTAGTTCCTTGCAGGTCTATTCGGGTTTTCGGTTTTGTCGTCAGGCGGAAAAACACCGGATTCCAATCGTCATTGTTAATGAAGGCCAGACACGTGCAGACGATCTGGCCACCCTTAAAATCTCAGCTAATGCGATGCAACGTTTGGTTGCCGCCGTAGACGAGCTTGTCCCTTCAACGGAGAAAAAAACCGCGTGAGCACGACCATTGTTTTATTCAGGCAGGATCTCAGGCTTCACGACCACCCAGCGCTCACAGCAGCCTCACAACGCGGTGCCGTCATTCCCGTGTTCGTTCTTGACGATGAAGCCTGCGGGGATTGGCCCATGGGTGGCGCGAGTCGCTGGTGGCTCAAACAGAGCCTCCTAAAACTGGGACGTTCGATCGAGCAAATGCAGGGCAAGTTGGTGCTTCGCAAAGGTGACACAGTGGAGGTGCTGCGTGAGCTTCAAGCGGCGTCAGGGGCTGATGCGATCTATTTCTCTCGACAATACCAGCCATGGGCTGCAGGAACGGAAGCCGCCATCAATGAAGCCTTCAATGAGATTGGCGTCTCCGTGAAACGCTATCCGGGGACACTGCTTCATGAGCCAGGATCAGTACTCACTGGCTCGGGTACAGCATTCAAGGTCTTCACACCCTTTTGGCGAGCGGCGCTAAAAATGCCGATCGCCGCGCCGCTTCCTGCTCCGGCGGTTCAGTGGTCTGACGCCATGCCGGTCAGCGATGAGCTAGACGACTGGAAGCTGGACCCGAAGCAACAACATGGGATCCCCGATTGGGCGGATGGCTGGGAGGCGATGTGGGAGCCGGGTGAAGACGGCGCTCACCATGCTTTGGAGAGGTTTTTAGAAGCACCTGTTGCGCACTATTCCGAGGGCCGGGACATACCGGCAAAACGTTATACCTCACGCCTCGCGCCGCACCTTAAATTTGGGGAAATGTCACCCCGACAAGTCTGGGCCTCAGCACAGCAACGAAAGCTATCTGCGCCGCAGTGGAATGGCGCTATAGATAAGTTTCTCGCCGAAATCGGATGGCGAGAGTTTTGCTACCAACTAATCGATCTGTTCGGTGCCATGCCTGACCGCCCATTTAAACAACAGTTTTCAGGTTTTCCCTGGGATAACAGTGTCGATCATCTGCGCGCTTGGCAACGTGGCATGACAGGCTATCCCATCGTCGATGCAGGGATGAGAGAACTGTGGCAAACGGGTTTCATGCATAACCGCGTTCGGATGATCGTTGCCTCATTTTTAACGAAGCACTTGCTTGTCCATTGGATAGAAGGTGAACGGTGGTTCTGGGATTGCCTTTTAGACGCCGATATCGCCTCAAATGCCTGCAGTTGGCAATGGGTTGCCGGCTCCGGGGCTGATGCGGCACCCTATTTCCGTATCTTCAACCCCATTGCTCAAGGCCAAAAATTCGATCCTGAGGGCGACTACGTTAAACGTTGGTGTCCGGAACTGGCAGAACTTCCAAAGAAGTTCCTCCATGAACCCTGGGAGGCGCCTGCGTTGACCCTAGCCGGCGCCGGTGTCGCGCTTGGCGAAAACTATCCGCACCCCATCGTTGACCATAAAACCGCTCGGCAAGGAGCTCTTGACGCCTACGAAGTCATCAAGAAAGCAGGCTAAGCCTCATCGATAATCGCCACTGCTCGCGTCCACCCGGCCGAGCCACCGCGGACTTTGTGAGGGAAGCAGCTGACCGTGAAACCATGGTCGGGCAAAACCTCTAGATTGTGCATCTTCTCAAGGTGGCAGTAGCCGATATCGCGTCCGGCCTTGTGCCCCTCCCAAATAATACGTGCGTCTTTGTCTGCGGCGTAGCGCTCAGCGGTATAACTAAACGGCGCATCCCAACTCCACGCATCGGTCCCGGTGACACGAACACCCCGCTCTAGCAGGTACATTGTCGCTTCATAACCCATCCCAGCCCCTGCATTCACATAGTCTTCGCTTCCGTAACGCTTACCTGCGGAAGTATTGACAAGAACGATGGTTAAGGGCGATAGATCGACCTCTATTCGCGCAAGCTCAGCCTCAACGTCGGCCGCAGTCACGACATACCCATCTGGCTTGTCTCTGAAATCCAGCTTCACTCCGGGCTGGAAACACCATTCAAGGGGCACCTCATCGATGGTGATTGCCCTCTCAGCACCTCCCGCTTTGTTATTCATGGTGCTGTGGTAGTGGTAAGGCGCATCAAGGTGCGTTCCGTTGTGCGTGCAGAGCTGAACCATCTCGATCGCCCAGCCCTCGCTGTCTGGCAGCTCAGATTTATCGAGGCCCTCAAAGAAGTCAGCCATTTGCTCGGCTCCCGCATCGTGCCGAATGTAGTCAATTTTTGGACGCATGGGTGGTGGGTCACTCACCACGTCATTTTCGAGATAAATAGACAAGTCGATGAATCGGCGCACGGTTGGCCTCCTCTGCTAGCTCATAAACAATTCGTTGCAATCATGTCTGACTTTACCCGCACTAGCAGGTGACATCTAACACTTATGCATCTTGGCAAAATTCATTCTCGAGACTAATGTTCACGACAAATTAATGTGTTGTGGATGCACTATGAATTTCTTCAATAAAAAACTACTGCTTCTGAGCGCCGCATGCTTGAGTCCACTCGCCAACGCCGAGGCGCCCTATCCGTCAACCTACACGGCACCTGAGCACAATCCAACGCTGATCACCAACGCTACGGTGTTGACAGGAGATGGTCAGCGTCTTGAGGGCGCCAGTGTTTATTTTGTGAACGGCAAAATCGTCGAGGTAACTGACAGTGCGCCCGAATTGGCAGCCAATACACGAGTGATCGATGCGAAGGGACGATGGGTCACGCCCGGCGTGATTGACGTGCACTCGCATTTAGGGGTCTATCCCTCCCCTGATGTTGACGCGCACTCAGATGGAAACGAGGCGACAGCGCCCGTCACGGCCGAAGTTTGGGCAGAACACAGTATTTGGCCACAGGACCCCGGTTTTGGCCGCGCGCTGGCCGGTGGCGTCACGACGCTGCAGATCTTGCCAGGCTCGGCAAACTTGTTCGGTGGACGTGCCGTCACTTTAAAGAATGTCGCTTCGGTGTCCTATCAAGGCATGAAGTTTCCCGGCGCGCCCTATGGCCTAAAAATGGCCTGCGGCGAGAATCCAAAACGGGTCTACGGCAGGAAAGGCAGTGGGCCGTCTACGCGCATGGGTAATATCGCAGGCTACCGAACAGCATGGATCAAAGCGCAAGACTATCGTGATGAGCACGCCCAATACGCTGCGCTAACTCGCGAAGAACAAAAAGAGACCACAAGGCCAAAACGTGACCTCGAACTTGAGACACTCGCCGGGGTGCTCGACGGAGAGATCATCATTCACATGCATTGTTACCGAGCGGACGAGATGCTAACCATCTTAGATCTCGCTAAGGAGTTCGATTACAAGGTGGGTACATTCCACCACGGTGTCGAGGCCTACAAGATTGCCGATGAACTTGCAGAAAATGATGTCTGCGGGGCGCTGTGGGCTGACTGGTGGGGCTTCAAGATGGAAGCCTACGATGGAATTCAGGAAAATATTGCCCTCGTTGATCGTCCCGACGGCAGTTGTGCCGTCGTGCACTCCGACTCTGATGAAGGCATCCAGCGACTGAATCAAGAAGCAGCCAAAGCCATGAGCCGCGGGGTCAAGGCGGGATTAGACATTCCGCCCGAGCGTGCGATCACGTGGATTACATCTAACGCCGCGAAGTCACTCGGCATTGAAGATAAAACGGGGACACTTGCAGCAGGAAAGATGGCTGATGTTGTGCTGTGGAGCGGTAACCCTTTTAGCGTGTATACCAAAGCCGACCACGTCTTTATTGACGGCGTCCACCGCTACGACAGGTTGAACCCTGAGTTACAGCCGGTTTCTGATTTCGAGCTTGGACAACTACTGGAGGCGGGAGAATGAAGCGTTTATTGATTGGCCTTTTGATTGCCCCATCCGCTTTTGCAGACAGCGTTCTTGTCACAAATGCAAATTTGATGAGCATGGGGCCGCTGGGTACGCAACATGGCGTCAGTGTGCTGATCGAGGATGACGTTATTGCTGACATTGGGACAAACATTACGACTGTTGCAGATACCGTCATCGATGCCAACGGCGCGATTGTGACACCCGCATTATTTGCAGGCGCTACCGCCACCGGTTTGGTGGAGGTCAATGCGGTTCGAGAATCAGCCGATGGCTCAATGAGTGACACCAAGGACAACACGGTCCAGGTCGGGTTCGACGTACGAGACGCCTACTCCCCAATGTCGTCGGTCGTGGGCGTGACGCGCGTGGAGGGCTTTGGCTATTCGTTGCTAATGGCGAGTGGCGGCCAGTATTCTGTCGCAGGTAGAGGATCGCTTGTGGACTTTGACGGCGGGTTCGAGAGCTTTAATGGCAGCGATGTTCTATTCGTCGATGTCGGTGGCTATGCCGCTGACAAGGTCGGTGGCTCGCGCGCTGCCCACTGGATGTTACTCGACGGGATCATGGCTGACTTAAAGCGTCGGAGTTCCGAGCGGGAGTACTTGAGTCAGTCAGGTAAAGAGCACCTAAAAGATCTTACCAAGAATGGCGTATTCGTATTTAGTGCAAACCGTGCGGCCGACATCAGAAAGGTCATCTCCTTTTCAAACGAATACCGTCTGAACAGTGTTATCACCGGAGGCCGTGAAGCTTGGCTTTTAGCTGATGAATTAGCAGCGGCAGACATCCCCGTGATGGTTAATGGGCTCGATAACCTGCCCTCAAATTTTGATGCGCTTGGTTCCCGCTTAGACAATGCGGCTCTTTTACATGACGCAGGTGTGCAAGTCCTGTTCACCAGTGGCGAGACTCACAATGCACGTAAAGTTCGCCAAGGTGCCGGGGCAGCGGTAGCTCATGGCATGCCGCACGAAGCCGCTGTCGAGGCCATGACGACTACGCCTAGCCGTGTTTTCGGTGGCCGTGTCAGAGCACTAGAGGTTGGAAACCGCGCAGATATGGTTATCTGGAGTGGCGATCCGCTTGAGGTCACAAGTTATGCCACCAGTGTCATCCTAAAGGGTGAAGTGACCTCAATGGCGACGCGTCAGAGTAAACTACTTGAGCGCTATCTTCCCGAAGATGCAGGTCTTGGTCGGGCGTACATCAATCGGTGATTTAGTCACTCGACGATTCGTTTATGCGCGATAGGGTTGCGGTCGTCGAATGACCCTCAAGAAAATCCAGAATAATGACTTCGCCACCCGTGGCGATGACATGTTCATGCCCTGCGATGTCAGCGACGGCGTAGTCTCCCCCTTTAACCAAGACATCTGGTGAAACTGCCTCTATCAAACGCGCAGGCGTATCTTCAGTAAACGGCACGACGTAGGAAACCGACCTGAGGCCCGCTAACACCTCCATGCGCGCGCTCAACGCGTTTACTGGCCGCTCTGGGCCTTTTAAACGGGACACCGAGGCATCGTCGTTGACCGCAACGATCAACACATCACCGAGCGCTGAAGCGGACTCTAGATAGCTAACGTGCCCTGGATGAAGAAGGTCAAAACAGCCGTTCGTCATAACCACACGTTGATTGTTAGCTTTGATTTGCGACAGCGCCGCCAACAACGAAGTCTCGTCGACAACACCAAAATCCGGCGGCACGTTAACGACGGACTCGCCATTTGCCGCAAGCGCCAATTCATCACGAGATATGGATGCAGTTCCCACCTTACCAACAACCAACCCCGCGGCAATGTTGGCAAGTCGCGTTGCATGCTCGAGAGAGGTTTGACTGGCAATACCCGCTGCAACCGCCGAAATAACCGTATCGCCCGCCCCCGTTACATCAAACACCTCTTTGGCCAGCGCGGGCAGATGCAGTGCTTCCCCCGCTCTAGGCTGGAGCGTCATGCCACGCTCGCTTCGTGTGACTAAAACGGCGTCAAACTCAAACTCCTGACAAAGCGCCCTCGCTGCCGCACTAATTTTGGTATCTGACTGCTCGCAGGGACCCGCAACCGCCTCAAACTCCGAAAGATTAGGCGTGATCATTGTGGCACCACGGTATCGCGAGAAATCGCTACCTTTTGGATCGACAAGGCAGGGGATTTTTTGTGACCGACAGACCTCTATCAACGCCTCAACGCGGCATAAAGTGCCTTTTGCGTAATCGCTGAGCAGGACAACATCGTGTTCAGCAATAAGATTGCTTACGTATTGAATGAACATATCGTCAGCGTAGTCGTCGAAAGGGGCTTCGAAATCCATGCGAATGAGCTGCTGATTCCGGCTTAAGACCCTAAGCTTGACGATTGTTTCAGCGGCGCATGGCATCACCGACCATCTCACTCCACGGCTTTCGACAGCCCTTCGTAAAACGTTTGCGTGCTCGTCGTCACCCGCCAGGCCCGAGAGCGTGGTACTTACGCCTAAAGCAGCCAGATTCACCGCTACGTTCCCTGCACCACCGGGACGGTCGTCAACCTCACCAACATTGACAACGGGCACTGGGGCCTCCGGACTCATTCGCGTTGCGCTGCCATGCCAGAATCGATCCAACATGACATCGCCAATGACGAGGACCTTCGCCTTTCCAAAATCCGGGATATTAGCCATGAACTATTTCTCTTTCCTTATCCACCTGCTGAGGTGGCACAGCCAAAACATGCTCTAAGGCATCCAACACCTCCGATGGGACTAACGCAGCCATGCAAGTAAACGCGCCACCACAACTCGGCCGTCGCTTACAGGGCGCACAGTCTAGATCGTGGTAAATCACACGGACATTATTGCGCTCTGTTTCCGTGTAGGGACAGGTAGACCCAAAAAGCGCCACCGTTGGTACCCCTGCAGCAACTCCCATATGCGTAAGGCCGGTATCGACTCCGATAACTGCTCTGGCCTTACTGACCAAGCTCGCACTGACACCCAAAGGGTGGGTCCCCACCCAACTTTCTGCGTTCAGCCCTTTGAGCATTTCGGCCGCCTCGGCACGATCCGCAGGTCCTCCAAGGCAGGCCACTTTATGTCCCTGAGCAACCAGTGTCTGAATGAGGGAGCGCCAGTGCGCCCTCGTCCAATGCTTCTGAGGTCGCGTGGTAAAGGGCGCTACTGCGATATAGCTCATTGGCGCGGCAATCGCCTCAGCTCTTGATTGATCTTCATCCGTCACGCCAAGAACCATCTTAAATTCCTGAGTATCCCAACCCAGTTCTTCGGCTAACCCAAGGTATTCTGAGCTGATTCTGGACGTTATTTGCTTGGGGTATCGTTGGGTGAGCAACAGTCCATTAGGCTCCTTTGAATGAAAGCCAACGCGCTGGGAGCTACCCGTCAGCCAGGCCAAAAAAGCACTTTTTAGCAAACCCTGTGCGTCTACCACCAGGTCGTAATCTCTCGATCGAAGTTCTCGCCTGAAACCGGTAATGGCCTTAAAAAGCGCTACTAGGCGCTTCTCTTCCCAAAGCGCTCGCCATTCTTGGCGTGGCCAGAGAATAACGCGTCCAATAGACGGCATACCTACGAGTAGCGGCCGTACCACGCCCTCTGCTAACCAGTCGATTTCAGCATCTGGAAATTGACGTTTACAGGCTTCAACCAATGGCGACGCAAACACCACATCGCCGATTGCACTAAGACGGATGATCAGAACACGCTTTGGGGAAGATACTGACATTGTCGAATCAATCGGGAGCGATAACCGGCGGCTTCACGGGGTATGAGCAGTCTCTGTCCAAGGCAATAAGCAGTGTGAAGGTGAGAAAAATCAGATTGCCGCCAATATAACTGTAAATACCGACGGCGGTCCCAATGGGAAATATTGCGAGTATCGCCACTAAGCCCGCAACGGCCACGGGCATCCGCTCATCCATCAGGTAGCCCCAGAGAAAATAAAGCAACAGACCGTAGCCTACTAACCCCACAACACCCGTTTCTGCCATGATTTCGAGCAACGTAAGATGTGGGTGCCACGTCTCAGATACCCCTGTCCCGAGGAATATTTCCTGTCCCACAGCAAAGGTACCAAAACCTCTCATACCAACGCCGGTAAACCAATGTTCCTTGAACGCTATCCAGGCACTCTCCCACAACTGGGGTTGATATAAGATCGATTGGTAACGGGCCGGTGCTTCCGCGATCGTGCTCACTTGTCCCGTTACAATCGACAAGTATGAGCCTATGAGCAACCCAATAATTCCGGAGACAACAAAACCTGTAATTTGTCGTTTAGCGCCGACTTCGGGGTGCCGTAATGCCAGCACCGCCCACGCCGCAAGGCCAATTAATGCGAGCACGGCCGAGGACTGATGGCTGCTCATGACAATGGCGGCGTAGACTGGCAAGGAAAGAATTCCAATACCAATCCCACCGGCTCGTCGCAGCGCCTCCAAAAAGAAAGGCGACAGAATGGCGATGGTCGCACCGTAGCCCAGCTGCAGCGAGCCGGTTACCACCGCGCCAGATTCCCCTAACTCTATCAGTGGGTCGCCCAACAGACTTACCCCTGTCAATAACTGGATAAAGCCATCAATTGCCCACGCTACGAGCAAAATACCCAGCCAGGACATGATTTGTTTTGCATCGCCCTCTTCTAGCTTTGCGCTGAGTACAACCCAGGCAGCAAAGCCGTAAGCTGCAAAACGGAAAGCCGCGGATAGACCACGATCCGGATTGACCGACATGATGAGACTAATAAAACCCGGTATCGCTATACACGAAAACAGTAACGCGGCGCGCTTCATGCCCTCTGTCGATACGACCGCCTTACGGTCGGTCAACAAGCCACCCAGGGTCACCACCACCATAAGCCAGATCAACTGGCGCGTAGCGACACTCACAGCGAGCGAGAAAAATAAAAACACCCACATTAGCGGGGCTGGAATCAACGTTTGCTGCGGCATTATTGTGACTATTGGGCTGCTTTGAGTTCCGTGGATACGTTCTCGAGAGTAACGAAATGCATAGCCCAACTCCAGCTAACACCCGTTAATAAGCGGAAAATCAACAATTTAACTTGCACCGTTCATCGACAGCGTGTTTCATCGCCACATGCTGTTATCACATCGAAAGAAATTCTTATTTATCCACATAGCTAAGACCGGTGGGACCAGCGTCCGCTCAGCACTGCAGAAGTATCGATGGCGCGACCCCTACTATGCGCCGATTTGGCTCGCAAGTAAGCTAAGCGGAATGGCAAACCACGAACTGGCGATCAAGTTGCCTCGGCACTCAAAGGCCATTGCGGCCAAAGAAATGCTTCCCCGCGAGTTCTATGAGTCGCTGTTTAAGTTTGCGTTTGTTCGCAACCCCTGGGACTTACAAGTCAGCTCTTACCATCACATTCGGCGTGAGCGACCTCAGCTTATGAGGCCGAACGAGAGCTTTGCTGAATTTCTCTACCGCAAATTTGATCCCGATCGCGAGTGGCAGTATCACCTCGATACGTCGATAACGCCGCAGTCGAATTATCTGGTGGACCTAAACGGCGACTTGATTGTCGATTTTATTGGGCACTATGAAACGCTTCAGCAGGACTTTGACCATTGCTGCAAGACCATTGGCATTCCTAGGATAGAACTTCCCCACAAGCGCAAAGCAGGCGATCGCCTTGCTTACCGTGAGTACTACACGCCGGAGACACAAGCGCTTATAGAAAAGGTGTTTGCCCGTGATATCGAACTATTGGGGTACAGTTTTTAACCGCTATGCTATTGCACTCTCACAGAGCAGTGAGGCGATCGACAGATACTTCCTTTACTACTTAAGGCCCGCCCGCACCATCTCTGCCGCCTGAAGAAGCCCCGCTGCCTTGGTAGCGCCGTCATGCGCAGCACCGCTTGTCACGTGGAAACGATATGGTACTGCGGCGCGCTGGGCGGCAACCATATCCGACACCTTGTCCCCAACCATAATGGATCGGGACAGATCGAGGTCGTGTTCCTGAGCCGCCAAGAGCAACATGCCGGGTTCGGGCTTTCGCAAAACCGACTCAACCCGATAAGGCTCACTTTCTGCATCGGCTAAGTAGGGGCAGTAGTAGACCGCCGATAGATCAACGCCTCTGCTCGACAGATCCTCTTTCATCGATTGCGTGAGCCTGAGGAAGTCTTCCTCAGTGTAGTACCCTCTCGCAATACCCGACTGATTCGTAACAACTACGAGCTTAAAACCTAAGTTCTGCAGCAAAATTAAGCCGTCGATTGCATCCGGCAGGTATTCAAAATCCTCCCAGCATCCAACGTAACCGGAGTCCACGTTGATAACTCCATCCCTATCGAGAAAGGCTGCCGGCGTAGCCATGACTAGACGTCGTCGAGCTCAAGACGATGTTCGATCAGGGCGCACAGTAAATGTCCCACCACAATGTGCATTTCTTGTATGCGCGCAGTGACGTCAGAGGGCACAACAAGCGACAGATCAGCCACACGGTGAAGCTCACCGCCCGATTTACCCGACAAACCAATCGCCAGTACCCCGCTCTTCTGCGCTGACTCCACCGCATTGAGAATATTCATTGAATTCCCGGAAGTAGAGATCGCAAGTAAGACGTCTCCCGGCTGAGCAAGGCCCTCCACCTGCCGACTGAAAACATGGTCGTACCCGTAGTCATTACCAATAGCCGTGAGCGCCGAAGTGTCAGTCGTCAGGGCAATGGCCGGAAGCGAGCGCCGATCTGAAACGAAACGCCCGATCAACTCAGCGGCTATGTGCTGTGCGTCCGCCGCAGAACCCCCGTTGCCGCAAAGATAAATGCGTTTACCTGCGCGCAACGCTTCAGCACAGATCTCACCCGCTTGAGCAATATCATCCTCTAGCACACTCATGGCCTGAGCGACCGAAATGTGTTCTTCTAATGTACTGCGGACTATATGCTGCACCGCGCCCCCTCTTTTCCCTGCTTCAAATTATCCATTTAACTCAGCGACACTTTTTACTCGGGCCAATGCATGCAGAACGCGCCGATAAGCTCCCTGTCGATATGTGAAGTTTACAGTACTGGCGCAAAACCATTTTAGATTTGGCGCGCGAATCGTCTAATTATCTCGTTTCTCAAAACGCTCAGAGCGCTTTTCACCGAGACGTTTATACGCAACCGGTACGCACAAGATAGCAATTATCAGCAGTGTCCACATAGCCTCTAGTCTCCTGAGGGGCCCACGGCGGTGCCCCAGGCAACCATCTCTGAGACGCCTTGAGTGATCATGGACGAGGCAAAGCGAACGCCCACGACCATCGTTGCATTCAATTGGGCCGCATCCTCTTGCATACGATAAATGGCTTCCTCTCGCGCATCAGCCATCAGCTGGGTGTAGGACTTCACCTCTCCTCCCACCACATTTTTAATAACCGCAGTGATGTCACGAGTGATATTACGGGATCGAGCCGTGCTTCCTCGCACGAGACCAAGCGGCTCCATTCCGGCGGGAATGCTTTCAATACTAAGAAGCTTAATGGTTTTAGGGTCTGTCATTACTCAGTGAACTCTATTTTGAAGTGGGTGGGTAGGCTGCAATACACTCAACCTCGAGGGCCGCTCCCAGCGCTAGGCCGTTTGCCCCTAAGGCAGATCTCGCAGGATAAGGCCGAGAAAAATAGCTTGTGTATACCTTGTTGAAGTCGCCCCACTGGGCAACATCGGCAAGAAATACGGTGCACTTAACCACATCGCTCATCTGTAAGCCCCGGCGGTGGATAATGTCTCTGATATTACGCATGACTTGGTGAGATTCGGGTCCGATACCCCCATCGACCAGAGCGCCCGATTGATCGGTACCTACTTGACCCGAGACAAACAGTAAGTCGTTTACGCGGACCGCCTGCGAAAACGGAAGACTTTGGTCCGCATCGGGACCGTCATTGAAAAATACTGTTTGTGCATGACTTACGGACGCAAGACCAGAGAAGACAAGGAAAAAAACGACTCGACAAGGCCTTTTTTGGCGGTTTTCTGAACCAATTGACGGCTTCAGCAAACTAAATCCTGCTAACATCGCGCTCCGCACAGAGGTAATCATGTCGCTAGATCTCATCCTTTTATTCATCCCCACCATTGCTGCGGTGTCACTGACACCGGGCCTGTGTATGACATTAGCATTTACACTCGGTCTTTCAATAGGCTACCGGCGAACCCTCTGGATGATGTGGGGTGAAATGGTCGGAGTCGCAACCGTTTTTATTTCAACGTTTTGGGGTTTAGGCTGGCTGCTATCCAGAGATCCCCTCTATTTCAAGCTCTTTTCGCTCATCGGCGGAGCGTATTTGTTATACCTTTCGTTGATGCTTGTCAGACAGCCACCAGAAAAACTCGTGGCAAAGCAGCTGGGCGACACCAGCGCGGCGTCGTTGGCCGGGCTGGGCTTTATTACCGCTATCAGCAATCCAAAAGGCTGGGCATTTTTGATCGCTTTACTGCCGGGATTTGTCGTAACTGAGTCGCCTCTGGCCCCCCAATTCACGATCATGCTTCTCATTATGCTCTCTACCGAGTTTCTGTCGATGACACTGTATGCGACAGGCGGTCAATGGTTGGCAACCCGGCTTAGTAATGACTCAGGCCTACTGAGTGTTAACAGAATCGCTGCTGGCATGCTTGCTTTGGCTGCAGTTTGGGTCCTATCTGGCGTCCTGAATTAGCTGGCGCCCTGCGGATGATCAGCGATAAATTCCTGAATGAAATTCACGAGCTGCTGGGGAATATCCTCCTGACAAAAGTGCCCTACCCCCTCGACTTTTATTACGCGACGATCCGGAAAAAGTCCTTTGAAATCGGAGATCGCGTGGTCCTGAGCAATGCCGTAGTCTTTATCGCCAGAAATCAAGATGGCGGGCTTCGCTTTTAAGGCGTCGATATCGCCGGTTTCCATGGTTTCAAAGACAAAGGGTAAAAACCGACCGTAGTGGACATCGAGCGGGAAGTTAATCCCGCCAATACACGACTCTCTATCGGGAAAAGGGGCTGAATAGGCGCGAATCCATGTATCGTCGACAGCGGCAGAATTCTGAAAGCCAATGATCTTCATCACCGATAGGATCGTGCTACCGAGTTCGCCAAGAATACCGTTAAGTGTCCCCGCCTCTTCGTGTTTAGCAATCCATTCAAACCAAGGCGTTCTTCCTGCCGCCGCCTTCCCCCCGCCATAACCAAGTACCGTATTAGCCATAAATAATCGGCTCACTCGACTGGGATTTCGTGCTGTGAAAGCGCCGGCTATTGGACCGCCCCAATCCTGACAGACAATTGTAAGGTCTTGTAAGTCGAGGTCTTCGACAAAGCGCTCTAAGTTTTCAACATGGGTCTGAAGTGTGTAGACGCGATCTTGTGGCGTCTCTGACTTACCAAAGCCCATATGGTCTGGCACTACGACTCGATAGTTCTCGGACAGCGGACCGATCATCTTGCGATAAAGATACCCCCAAGTCGGCTCGCCATGGAGGCATAGGATAGTTTCTGCGCCCCTTGGCCCTTCGTCAACATAGTGCTGTTTAAAACCAGATGCTGAGGTAAAGCGCGGGCGGAAGGGCCATGTGCCGTCGAATGTTTCATTCGCATCAATCATCAAAAAGTCATCCAAAAATGATAGCGTTGTACGAAGACTACAATCTAAGCCGAGATAAGTGTGCAAAGCGATTCAAATTTAGCTCTGAGTTCTCGTCTCTCGATCGGGGATTACATTCCTCATGCGTTGATCGAGACAACTGAGCAACGCCTTGATATTCAGAGCAAAGCTGGCGAGCCTAATATTTTTGTGGTTCTGAGCGAGGCGCACGGCGCCCTTGCACCTCAGGCACTAGGGCTCGCTTTTCCGTATCGTCATTTTGTGCTCACCGAAACAGCATCGGATTCGACCCAACATAAGCGTGTTTTTTCAAGTGCGGCTCTCTGCCGTCTCTTCCTGCACCCCTTAGTCCCGATCAGTGCTTTTGTCACCGACGCGAATCTCAAAATTGTTGACTACGTGGACGCTCAAAACCTTAACGAGTTGCAGGCCGAGTTGACAGAGATTCGGGTACCTACCCTCAACCTGCCTGCGCCGGTACTGGTTATTCCAAATGCGATCGACGAAGCGCTAGCAGAAGATCTCATGCGCTACGTCGACAACCACCAGGAGGCTGGCTTCGTTGCCGATCAGGACTTCAAGCGACGGTTACACATTCACCCAGATAGGGACCTTGAATATCGATTAGACGACAAGCTATGCAAGTCGGTTTTACCTGAGATTGAAAAAGTTTTTTATTCAGAAATCACGCACAGAGAAACGTACAAAATCTGCCGCTATGATGGCGCAAACAGCGGGAAGTTTGGAAAGCACCGGGACACAATTGCGCCACATCTGCATCGGCGGTATGCCATCACACTGGTGCTTAACGATGACTATGAAGGAGGTGGAATCGCCTTCCCTGAGTACAACTCAGACGTACTTTCGGTGCCAAAGTACGGAGCTGTAGTGTTCCCCGGTGCTTTGTTTCATCAAGTTGACGAGATCGCCTCTGGCAGCCGATACGTCATCATTAGTTTTTTCTTCGGAGAGGCAGAAGCGGCAGTAAAGGAAGACAGCGAACGATACCGGTTTACCGTTAAACGACGTGTTGAGGGTTTGACACTGACCTCGTTAATGCCCAATCAGTCAAAGCCCGCCCCGTAGCTCACTTTACCTCTTGCAACTTAGCTTCGTGTGGGCCTCCCAGGAGGCTTCCTCGAGTCAGATCCGCTGATGGCTGTCAGCACTTGGGCTTTATTGACGAGGACTTGCGGAGCTATTCGTCGCGGTACAGATAGTTCGGGAAGGTCTCCTTCAGCTGATCGTGAATGCCTGCATAGCGGTAGTAATCCAGAAGCGTACGTTCATCACCAAGACCATACCGCTGGATGCACTCTGCCAAGGAATCTTGGTATACCAAATCCACCTGCTCTCGCGTATCTAAGCCCAAGAGGAACTTTGCTTTCGACCAAGAAGCTTGTGGCCAGCCAGCGCGATTTGAGTTGCTGATGCGCTTGACCTCGTCGGGAATACGATCGCGCGAGCCCTCATAATCAGTCGCCAGGGCGTGGCGTGTCGGACAGAAGATGTCGTAGCCATGGGTCCACAATCTAACGGCATAAAGCACCTGTTCTTCGGCATGCAGACCAAAATCGAGTTCTGGGTCATAGGGAAAAAGACGACGAACCTCGCCACTCATGAAAAGCATCGCTGCACTGATTCCAAGCGATGCGATGGGTGTCTCAGGAAGCGTTACCAATGCGCCATGACTTTTAATCGAGTCGACGTCGATGTGACGATACCGATTTACATGGCCAATTCGGTCAAGATGCTCAGGGGACTCCATATTGATGATATTCACCGGATAGTGGGAGAGAACAGCTTTGCCATTAAGACAGGACGCTTTGGCGAGCTCTGCAATCAAAATATCATCCCACCCTCGGAAAAAGCGCGAGTGGCAATCAATTTGCAAAAAGAAATCGGCATCAAGCATAAGCTTCTCACAACGCGCTCGAGCATAGATCGGCCCTTTTGCCTCACTCACGTCAATTCGATCAACTGATACTTGCGGGAGAGCGTCTAATGCATCAAAGGCCCTATCAGTCGGCTGTGCCTGCAGACAAATACCAACCGTTACTCGGTCGGGGTTAACCGCATTTTCAAGGCAGCTTTTAACGGTATCGACGACATCCGGGTCGGAAAAGCAAGCAATTGACACGAAGATTTTTTCGGCCGATGCCGAGCTTGTTTCGCTTGCTTGAAGAACCTCGGGGGTTAACTCCACCAGATCAGTCAGTACGTGTGGCGCGGATTCAGTACGGTGATGCCCGACAACATTCGGCCCATGGCGGTATAAACGGTAGCCCAATACGTTCACTGAAAACGAGAGAATTTCTTCTTTAAATTCAGGCCGGTTGTACTCGAAGTAAAGAAAAGGACGAGTACGCTCAATCGTTGCAACAGCACCCTTTAGAACCTGTAGCTCCATGCCCTCGACGTCAATTTTAATCAGGTGACATTGAGGAGGCGCGATGGCATCGAGCGAGATGATATCCCCCTCTTCCTTGAACGTATCAAACGACAACGAATAGCCACCAAAGTTGTTTGGACGTTCATAATTGGGGACTGGCACCTCGACCCTACCTTGCTTATCACCCACCGCTAACCGGTAGGGCCAAACGTTTTGATGCCGCCCCAACAGAGCGTTCGCGCACAATATTTGAAACAAGAAGCGCTGAGGCTCAAAGGCAAGCACACGACCCTTGACACCCACGCAGCGAGAAAAGAATAACGTGTGGTTACCTACATTTGCCCCAACATCGACAACCGTGTCGGACTCAGATAGTAATTCACCCAGGAGCGCTTTTTCGTCAGCGGCATAATCGCCTGTCGCGCGAAGACTTTCGCAGATAACAGTATCCGTCTCGAGAAGATACATGGGGCCGTTTACAGTCTCGTGAAGCCTTACAAGCTCGTTCATTTCAGAGTTCAATCCTTAAGGTCCTTTGAACGGATTCAAGGGCTAATACCTCACCAAGTGCAACGATTTCTGACGACCCGCGAGGTAAATCACCTTACTCCCATCAAAGAAAGCACTTTGCTCGAGCTTCATCTGAGCGCGCTGACCGTCCCACTCTGGGATGCGAACCGTGACATTACCCTCAATGGCATAACCCGTCATCGCATGTAGCGGCCAATCACCCCTTCCGGGAGTCGGCCCCTGATTATCCCACATACCAATTGTGGGCCCCGGCGCATGGCCAAATAAACCCAAAGGGTGAGTATAAATGGCGTGCTCGATACCTTCATTCTCAATGGAGCGCTGTGCCGCCGCCAAGATCTCATTACCGGTTCTACCGACTCGAAATTCATGGGTTAGCAAGTCTTGCCACTGGTTGCCTAGCGCCATAGCACTTGAGAGCCCTTTTGGCGGCTCTGCCTCTCCAAGGTTCAACACATAACCCATTTCTTGGGTATCCGTGCACAAACTCAAATAACACAGCCCAACGTCCGTGTGCAGCAAGTCTCCGCGCCTAATAATCGAATTCGGAGAGCCATCGCCTAGAAAAGCGGCATCCTGTGCAAAGTCCGCCCCGCGCCATTGACGGTTTACATCTGGGTGAAACCACGGCTCTAAGCCTTCTTCCTCAAATCGTGTTCGTATAAACCAGGAAACATCGCCCAATGTCGTGACGCCTGGCGTGATGACTTCGCTACTAAAGGCTCGTGCAATGGTCTCTCGTGCAATGCCAACAGCCCGTTGCCAGACTTCCACCTCACTCTTTAGGCGCGTCTCCATCCATCGAACAACAAGCGACTCAGACGAAATCACACGCTCGCCAAATTCCGTTCCAATGGCACTCATTAACTTGCCATGCAGACTGTGGCTCAAACCATCGGCCACGGGCCATGTATCGCTTGTATTAATGGCAATACGTTGTGGGTTACGTTCCCGAACAACCTCACCTAGGCGAGCCCATTGTGCGCTCAAATCACCGCCTTCCCAGGCAGCTTGATAGAGCGAACCGAGAGGGTAGCGGCTTACAGTGAGTCGCTCAACACCCTGCTCGCCCCGATCAAAAAACACCAAGATCGTCGTGCGCCGCGCGGTGAATCGCGGTTTTGGCACGAGCGACATGAATACGGGATCATCGTTGTACTCGCGAGCAATAACGAGCCACATGTCGATCCCGGATTCACGCATCAAGCCCGGTAGTAGCGTGTCTAGGCGCTCTTCAATGATCGCATTTTCAAGAACGGGACGATTTTCATAAGGCTCAATCGCAAGCGTCTGCGCTTGACTCAAAGGTGAGACGGCACCCAAAAATACTGTTATGCCTAGCAGCCAAAAAACCGACTTGAGCTTAATCGTATACATCCCCACTCCTTCCTGCCCGGGGTGAATCCCTTTGTTTCAGGCGTTGAATGCTGCCAGGTAGTTATTGGACTTACGGGTCAACACCTCTATTGAATAACTCGAACCTCACCGCTCCTCAATGAACGCTTGCCATACGCCCATGACCTTAGCGGGCTCCCAAACCTTATCCATATCAACCTTGGCCGCTGATTCAGACCAAGCTAAACGCTCGACTCTGTACTTATAAAAAAATGCTGAGACGCGCATATTTGCAGCACAGTGAACCCATATTGGGTCATCACCACATGCTTCAAAAATCTTTATAAAGTGCTCAAAATCCTCGCGTGTCGGGTTTGTGAACACAACCGGCAGATGGAAGTACCGAACCCCCAGTTCCTGCAGTAACTCGTCCTCGTTACCTAAGGCATTTTCGTGGTCTTTGGGGGCGAGGTTAATGATGGTTGTATAACCCGCGTCTTTAATTAGCCTGAGCTGTTGCTCAGTTGGCTGACCTGAAGTGGCAACCCTGTCATCGAGCTGCACGTAATTGAAGATATCTTCAAGGCCGCGAAGGTTACCCGACCATCCAAGTCGCTTCCTAACGCGTGTCGCGTAATAGCCAAGTACTGTATTGAAGGTATTTGCCATCCTGTCTCCAGTGGGCCCAGATGCGACGCGTGCGCGAGCACCTTGATCCCCCTCACTCCGTTTAGGTCATTCTGAGGCGCTAACTAGGCAGCTCTCATGGGCGCCCAGTCGTCTCCTTTCAGAGCGACGCGGGTAACGGTTTGTTGATGGGCTGAGTGAGCGTCGAGGGATCCTGAGCAAACCCGATAATGGCGGTATAACCTTCACTTTTCTCGCAATGAGCGAAACCCTTTTGACCAACAAGTTTTGTCCCTGCGCCGCAGGTGTAAGTGACACCCTCTTCCACGTCGACAACAGTGAGCTCACCGGCGACAATAAAGGTCAGCGAATCAAAATCGTGCCAATGCGGCTCGTTTTCCACTGCAGGGAAATCGAACTTGTGTGCGGTGTACCCCGCAGCTTCACATTGCGCATACGCGTCAGCTTCATCGTTAAAGGTTCCCAAACGCTCTTTCATAGCTCGCTCCTCGTTTCTCTTTTTTTGCAAGGCCTCACGACGTTTTATCATTTGTGGCGTGAGTGCGCTGCTGATTTTCCTTGGGCATTATTTGTCGCTCACCGTCGATGGTGGCATTGATCACGACCAATAACCACCTCCACATGAGACGACTGAATCTCCTTGCTTTGACACCGACCCCACTCGAAAAATTTCACCCCAAACTAAGAGCGCCAGGTTACAAGGAGCGGAACAGGCTCAAGGAAAATCGACTGTGCAGGCAGAGAACCTTTAGCCTTCAACGCCTCTCAACTGAGTCAGACACCCTTTTACCGCCCCCGACTTAGTGCGCAAGGGTAATAACCTTGGGCACGCAGCCCCTCTCTTTACTGAGCCGACCGTCGTAGTTTGAGGATCTGAAAGCCAACGCCTAGGACATAAAGCATCAAGAACGCTAGATGGAACCCCTGCAGCACCGGTGAATCAAACGAATCGATAAACGGATCCCCAACTGGCAATCGACGCAAGAAGTCTGTGATCGCGGGAATCATGTGAAAAAGAATGGTGGCGCTGTAAGCAATCGCCTGAAAATAAGGCGATGCCCGACCAAAGAGGTTGAAACGCTCCAGTAAGAAGCCACCGAGAGCCGCGCCCAAGGTAAGCAACCCTAGGATATGCGCGACGCCAAACCCACCTTGGTTGTAAATACCAAGTGCTGAACCGGCAACAATCACCGTCACAATTAAGTACCACGCACCAGTCTGGGTAGACGCTTTAATGACGCCGTGCCTTGATATTGCAGCGATCGCTAAGAGCAATGCCGCTATACCCATCATTGTGTGAAACCATCCAAGCCATGTCATTGCAGGCATATCTTTCCCCCAGTTATTGATGTGTTGTTATAAAAACGCTTTTAGAGCGTCTAGGACCTCGAAAACTTGTGGATGAGCGCTAAAAATAGACTGCCAAACGCGGCGTACGCCAAATTACTGCCGACCCTTCCCCAGTCCAACCCAGCGTATTCAACCCAAAACATAATACCGACGCCCACGGGCATGAAGGCAATAAAAAAACGCTTCATGTTCTGAGACGTATCTTTGAACTCTCCTAGAGCCCAGAATAACGGAATATAAAACGTAAGGAGGCAGATGACCGAGAGTGCAAAGTATGAGTATCCGGGCATTGTGAAAAGTAGAACCTCCGTAGGCAAAAAGTGCAGGCCGAGCGGGCCTAGCCTAACCTTTGGGTGCCAACACTTAAACAATAAAAACGATTTGGTCTTGTGCCATTACGTCAGTAACAAGGGCGTTTGAACCAAAAGCGTGTGACCCCGAGGGTCAGCAAAGCGCTTGTTGAGTAATGAAAAAAGGTGCACATTGACGGCAGTTAGGCATTAGAAAGGTTTTCTGGTGGAGCTCTTATACCAACAGCAAGATAGCCAGCAAACACTGCGAGAAGCGATTGAGGAGTACCATCGCTACTTGACCCATATTGGTCGAAAGATACTCTCCGACGCGCCTGATAACGCTAAGACCGTTTGGCGATACCACGACGCAACACATGCTTTATTTGGGCACGACACCTCCATCGAAGGCGAAGCAACGCTCGATTTTTGGGTGCTTTTTGGCACCGATATCTCTTGGCAAGTGCTCCGCGAATATCAACAAATTCCAGAGATCAAAAACCTTAGCCGAGCCGTCATTACTCAACTCGGCGTGTTATTTATTCCCAAGCTTTACTGGCGAAACAGACGCGCCCTATGGCAAGTGTTTAGAAATTCTCGGCAAATGACGAAGAAGTGGCCCTTCGAAATGCCCGTTGAATCTTTGGATCAGACACTCGTGGATCTGAGAGCCGAGTATGGCATCAAATTGCTAACACCTGAGCAACGAAAACCTAGCCAAGCCACTTACTTTGACTACACCATTGTGAGCACATAGCCGCTCTATCTACACTGCTTAGAAGGCCTAAATGGCAAATCGATCGTAATATTGAGCGAAGGAATCGAACGTAAACTTTTGTGCCAAGGCGCCAATATCACCGCCATCACCAATGTATTCGAAAGCGTGATAGCAACCCTCAAAAACCGTGCTCACAACCTCCACGCCATCCCCGGTTAGCCGCTCAACGTAAGTCTGTGTCTCCCAGTAGAACGGATCCTTATCTCCAACGTAGGTGATAGTAGGTGGCAGCCCTTTAAAGGTGCTAGCTCGAGCCGGAGCCGCATAGGCACTCAGCTCTTCCCTGCCTTCCCTCACATCTTTGAGGTAGGCACTCCAGCCAATGCGATTGAGTCCGGTATCCCATACCGGAGGGTCGATGTTGCGGTCTGGATCACTGGGCTGAGTCTCGTCGATCATGGGATAAAAAGGCATTTGAAAGACCGGCGAAACATCACCGGAATCTCGCGCCTTCAACGCAACTGCAGCGGTTAAACCGCCGCCGGCGCTATGACCCCCAATGATGAATCTATCCGTACACCCAAGCGTCTGTGTATTGTCGCGCGCCCAAATAAGCGCGTCGTAACAGTCCTGAAAACCGCCCGGGTACGGCCGACTTTTCGCCTTCCGATAATCAGGCGCTACGACGACGCAGGGTCGAGTCTCAATAAACCTACGTATGAGTTCAGAAGAGCCCTCCGGCACCCCCATGATGTAACCGCCCCCATGAAAATAAACCAAGCACGGAAGCGGACCGACACTATTCTTTGGACGATAGATGCGAGTGCGAATCGGGTAGTTATCCAAACTACTGGCAATGTTACGCGTCGAACAGTCTAAGCTCTCAACGTCTTTCCCCATTTCCTTTCGCCTATACCAGTCAACAAGACGAACAAACCCCGGAATCTTCATGAGACGAGCCATGCGCCGTAAAGCAGACACTTGCGGCTGTAGGTCTGGATGAAATTCCTCGTCTCTAATGTGCATGGGTGCCCTCTTCAATCTTGGCAAGTCGCTTGCGATTTAACTTTACTTTCAGGCGTCTTAACACCGCTCAGTGATTTGTCTGAACGCGATTTACAGTTTGCTCGGAATGAGCGGTGTTACAAATTCAAACTTGCATTCTCAATCAGTGACCCACATCTTTACTTCTCTTAAATAACAATGACAAGTGAACGACGATGTCCGATTTTCCGCTTCCCAATGTATCAACCGATTTGTCAGGTCAAGTTGCCTTCGTCACAGGCACCACATCGGGCCTGGGTAAGCGCTTCGCTAAAGTGCTTGCAGCCTGTGGTGCAAAAGTAGCATTAACAGGTCGTCGTGCTGACCGTTTAGAGAGCCTTGCCCAGGAAATAAGAGCCGACGGCGGTGTATGCGAACCCATTCCGCTCGATATGACATCACGAGAAAGCATTCGCTCAGCGCTTGCTCAGGCAAAGGCGAAGCTTGGGACCGTGCAGATCTTGGTCAATAACGCCGGCATTCCCGATGCGGAGCGCGCCATTAAGATGTCAGATGAGCTCACTGATGCGGTATTTGATACAAATTTAGTCGGTCCTTGGGTGTTGTCGTGTGAAGTGGCCCGCGAGCTCATCGCGCAAAAAATGACCGGGAGGATCGTCAATATCGCCTCTGTTGCTGCCTTCAGTATTACGGGCGCCGTGGCGACAACGCTCTACTCGACCACCAAAAGTGCGGTTGTGCGGATGACCGAATCGCATGCTATGGAGTGGGCACGCAACCACATCAATGTAAATTGCATTGCTCCCGGCGCTTTCTCGAGCGAGATGATGGACGGGATGCTTTCTCGGGTGGGTGATATATCTCAAGGATTCCCCCGAAAACGCATTTGCGACCCAGCACAAATGGATAGCACGTTGCTCTTCCTCGTGTCGCCCGCCTCAGAGTGTGTCACGGGCACCGTGATTAAAATTGATGACGGACAGGGACCACGCTGATGAGCTTAGTGGGCGCGCTGAATTTTTCCGGGAAAAAAGTGCTCGTATGCGGAGGCTCCGATGGTATCGGCTACGGAGTGGCTATAGCGTTTCTCGAGGCAGGAGCGGAGGTCTCGATAACAGGTACGCGACCTGCTGATCATTACGAAAACGACTTCAGTCATTTCACCTACCATCAATTCGATGTACAGAACCCAGATGCCATTACTGCCCTAGCTTCCAAATTCAGCGAGCTGGATGTCATGGCTAATTGCATTGGCGCTGTTCTCTGGAAAAAGGAGGAGTTTGAGCGCGCAGGTTTTGAAAAGATCATCAGTATCAATCTGACAGGCGCTATGCAGCTCTGTACTGAGTTCTACCCACTTTTACAGGTCAATGCCGGCTGCATAGTGAATGTTGATTCGGTGGTCACCCTCAGCGCAGCCGTAAACAATCCTGCGTATAGCGCAAGTAAGGCAGGCCTTGTTCAGCTCACCAAAGCTCTTGCGAAAAAATGGGGGCCCACTGGCGTTCGTGTCAACACAGTCGCACCGGGTATGGTCCCCACTAAGATGACCGTGAATCAGTCGGGGGAGGAGAACGAGGCAAGGTTTAAGCAGACAAACCCAATACCCCGATTTGGGCGCCCAGAGGATATCGCCGGCGGTGTTCTATTTCTCGCCTCACCCTTGGCCGCCTATGTCACAGGTCAGCAAATCGTGATTGATGGCGGACTGACGCTATAACCTGAAGAGCCCTCGCGTTGTATGTCGTTTGCGCCGTCGTGTTGGGCGAGGCTGATCCAATTTCTGGCATCTATTATTCTCGCATCTCAAACACAACGACGCACCGCGACGTGGGCCACTTGGCTTTTATAGCCCGTCAGAGCGATTTGACGGAGTGCGCCGCGTTACCCCATAAAGTTGCGAAGTGCGTAAGACCCCAAGGTTTCGGCAACTACAGTGCCATTCGTGTCGGTGAGCACTGCCTTCTGTTGAAAATCGTACCTTCCCGTCTCCTCAAGTTTTGAATTCATTTCAAGTGCTTGATCGGCACCAAAATATGCCGTCGCAGTGATATCAGTCATGGCCGGCGCTTTAAAGTCAATCTTGAGATCACGAACGACTGGCTGGAACTTGCGCGGATTATCCAGATACCGTGCCGTAATCAGCCCACCTAAAAACTCGCCCAATGAGAACAAAACACCGGCATGCATGATGCCAATGTGATTGCCGGCCGCCTTAGAGTTGGGAATTGTCGCCTTAAAGACCCCATTCTCCGCTTCAAGAACAGTAAGTCCTAAGAACTCGTAGATGGGGCAATTTTTCTTCGCCCCAGCCTCAAATGCGACTAAATCCATTACTCACTCCTTGCCTAAATTATTGACGTTCGTATGAACCGCTGACCGTTGAAGGGTCGCACGACGATAGTCCAGATGACAACACCGTGCGAGTGCATATGTCGCGAAAATCACCTATCGTTGGAACGACCAAAAATAATAAATCGTGGTATCTGAAATGCGTCGTTATGGCACAACACCCGGTAGACCAGAGGAATATCGTCAAGGCAGTGAACGAGCGGTGCGGCCCAAAGACGCTTCCACGCTGATCATTGTTCGGCAGGACGATGAGCCGCGATTACTCCTCGGGAAACGCTCGATGCAGCACAAGTTCATGCCGGGGAAGTTTGTCTTTCCTGGCGGTCGCCTAGATTTAATCGACCAGCGGCTAAAGGTGCCGACTGAGCTCCCCGAGCCTGTCATGCAGCGTTTACGAAAAAAAACGCAGTCACACGTTAGTGACGCGAAACTTAGAGGGCTCGCGCTCGCGGCTATTCGGGAAACATTCGAAGAGACCGGGCTTGTGGTGGGGCGGCCCACAACCGCAATCGTTCATACCGCCAATACGGGCTGGCAAGACTATCTTTCGCACGGTGTGATTCCACCGTTAGAGTCAATGGATTTCATCGCTCGGGCCATAACGCCGCCGTATCGTACGCGTCGCTTTGATACGCGATTTTTTATGGTTTATGAGGATGTCATCCACTCGGATCCCAGTGCGGTGGGTAGCGCTTCGGGAGAGCTCCTTGATCTTCATTGGCTTACACTAGACGAGGCACGAAAAACCGACTTGCCCGCAATAACACGCATGGTGATCGATATTATCGAGGAGCGATTAACCCAACCGCGCAAGACACAGCTGACAGAGAATGCGCCCTTTGTCCGCTTACTCCACAACCAATGGGTCAACGAGAAGTTATAAGTCGAAAAGCCAGCGGCTCGGCTTGAGGTAGAAAAAGACAGCATCCAGCGAAGAATAATAATGAAGAGCAGCAACGTGATCGCAAAAGCTAGCACCGGACAATCACAGTTTCATTATCGAACGTGCCATCTCTGCGAGACGATGTGCGGTATCGAAGTCGAGCATGATGGGGAAATATCATTGCAATCCGCGGTCATAAAAACGACGTTCTTAGCAAAGGCAATATCTGTCCCAAGGCCACGGGATTTCAAGACATTCACACGGATCCCGATCGTCTTAGGCCGAGCTACATAAGAACCACACACTTCCACTCTTCCAAGAAGAAAAAATATCGAAATGCTTTTGAGGGCGGATTCAATCGTTCGCCCGAAGAAACTTAATCATGGCTTTTTCATGCGCGCGATCTCGGAGTCGATAAACGGCAATAACATCCCTTGGAACAAGGTTTTCTCCATCAGAAATATGCAGACGCGACTTACCGGGAATGATGTACCGAGCAAGGCGGCCGATGTCCTTACTTCTGGGGTGTATTGGTCGATCAAGAACCAGTAAGAAATTGCCCTGATCCTTGGATCGAATAATGATGGACTGGCGGTCGCCATCGCGAAAATTTTTGTACTGGAAATCATAGATCCCAGTCACCGGCTCTAATCCGAGACTCATGTATCGGTCGGGTATTTGGCTGGACTCAACAGCAGCAACCCTCAACGGAGCCAGAAGCTGAAGCGTTGTGAGGGCAACAACAAATGACAAGCACATAGCGTTACCCAATCGAAATCTGCTCATCACGCTGCCATTATCAAGTCAGCACGCATTTTGACTCAGCGATTGAATAAATTGGCAATGTCTTGAACATGCTCTTTGTCTTTGAGTTGGAAAATAGCGATCGCACGGGACTCTCGACGCTCGTATGGACCGCCTATGAACTCCCGGTTTGTATAAGCCTGCGATCGCGTTTTACGGTCATTAGTGAGTGTCAAAATGGAGTCACCTAACACTATTTCCCTCCCGTCTAAAAGGTAGACCTCATCGCCTTGAGCACCACCGAGAGGCCTGGCAAGGCTTACTAAATAGTATCCCCCCTCAGAATCAAGGAACACCGCTGACTTGTCGTTGATCAGCTGACCTATCGGTATGACTCTCACTCGCTTATCGGTAATTTCGGGCAAGCCCAGCGCTACTATCTTCGGCTCTATAGCTTTCCCTCTTGCGTATCGCTGCAGTCCTTCTTCGGAAGCACAGCCAACCAATACAACGCTCAGCAAAAGCTTTGTTAGGGCGTGGCGCATAATATTTCCTCTACTCGCGAACGAAGTGAAAGCAACAAAAAACTATCTATTTCGAGTGTGCATCAATAGAAACTTGAAAAACCAGCTGTTCATTAGGACCCGTGACAAGTCCGACGACTGGCATCCCTTGAAACGAGGCTTACCGTGGCATCTTAGGACAGCTAAATAACACGGACATCGCGTATCGACATTACTCAGTGGATACGTCGCGAGACGGTAGCTCACTAAATTTCGGCTCTGGGACCCATTGGTTGGGGAGCCATTTTAAGTGGGGAGCACTTACAGCGAAAAAAACCACTTCGACTGCGCGGTTATTTATAGAAATAATGGAGGCTCGGGTCGGAATCGAACCGGCGTAGACGGATTTGCAATCCGCTGCATCACCACTCTGCCACCGAGCCATTCAGGGGCAAGCGCCCCGAAGAAGCGCGAAGTATACAGACTTCGCCTCCTTTGTCATCAGACATTTCGGGGTTTTAACCCGCCAAGCGACTTTGATAATTCCCTTGCGTTCGCGCCGCCTGGGCAATCCACTGATCTTCAGTACAGCGGGCCCCATGAGCCTCCGTAATCTCGGCTGAGTCGATCCCGAGCTTTAAAGCCATAGGGAACTGATCGGGCAACAAACTTCCCACTACCCGAATGTGGCCGGCGTAGCCCCGCAGTCTGAGCTGACGGCCCAACGTTAGAAAGCGTCCGTCGCCGCAGCTTTCAAAAATAATTCGCACACCCGAGGCATCGAGTAGGTCGTCGAGTTGGCTCACATCAATAGCCGAATCAATATCAATAAAATCCAGAGCTTCACTGTTATCGAAACGCCCTTCCTTGTTTATAACAATACTCATGCAACATGCTCCGAGCTCGCAATGATGTTGGAGCGATTATGTAAACCGCACTCCAATTTCTCTTTCCCCCGCCAGCGCCCTGATCGCGGGTCCTCCCCTACTTGCACTGCCGTTGTGCAAGGCTCACAACCAATCGACGGGTATCCTTTTGTCACTAGGGGATGCTCTGGTAATCGGTGCGTGATCTTGTAGGCAGCAATCTCGCTGTCACCAAAGTTCGCCAATGGATTAAACTTTAACTTTCCGCGAGCCTCGTCAACCTCAACCAAAGCAACCGCAGAGCGTGTGGCAGACTGCGCTCTGCGTTGACCGGAGACCCACGCATCGTTCATCCGTAGGTGCCGATCAAGCACTGACACTTTCCTAAGCTGACAACACTGATCAGGCTGGCTTAGGTGAAGACGGCGCGTCGGATCCCTTCGTTTTATGGCGAGCGGGTCGACGGACGCGGTGCGAACGTTTTTTAGCCCGAAAGTACTAATCAAATGATTTCGATAACGAATGGTTTCTTTAAAGTGAAAGCCCGTATCAAGAAATACGACCTGCGCCTCAGGCTGAATCTGGCTGATCATATGCAAAAGCACCGCACTATCAGCGCCAAAGCTCGAGACCACCGCCGGGTTCCTCACGAAACGATTATCAACCACTATCTCTTGGAGCATTTCGCTTACAGACAAATTGCTCCATGCCATTGAGAGTCTTTCTGCGATAGATTTGAGTCGCGTCAGCTCTACTTGACTAGGCGGCTTGATCGACGACATAGAGTGCCTCCTGAAACGGTCGCGTTCCCAGTCTTTTAATCGCCTGAGCAAAGGTTTCTTCGGTACTCAATCGATGCATCAAATAAGCGTCAATCAGTCTATCTAGGGCTGGCATTAATTCATCGACATTAAAGCCACGCCCCATCTTCTCTCCAATCGAAGCATCATTTCCCGCACTCCCACCAAGCGTGATCTGATAGTTCTCAACGCCCGCCTTATCGAGCCCAAGAATGCCTATATGGCCGACATGATGGTGTCCACACGCATTGATGCAACCGGAAATCTTAATCTGCATAGGGCCGATCTCTTGTTCTCGGCTTTCGTACCGGACGGCAATATCCTGCGCTATCGGGATAGACCGAGCCGTAGCCAACGCACAATAGTCCATGCCGGGACACGCAATGATGTCGGAGACAAGACCAATGTTTGCGGTGGCGAGTCCTATTGACTTAAGGGCCTGATAGACCGCCGGCAAGTCGGCCTGCGCGACATGAGGTAAGACGATATTTTGCTCGTGACTAATTCTCAGCTCGTCATGTGCCAAGCGCTCTGCGACATCGGCGATTGCACGCATCTGCGCTGAGGTGGCATCGCCCGGGGTGTCACCGTGCCCTTTCAAACTAATGGTAACGCTCGCGTAACTAGGGTGTTTATGGGCAAAAACGTTTCGTTCAACCCACTCCCTAAAACAGCTGTCACCATCGAGCGCGTCGAAATACCGGTCTTTCGACTTCTCAACATATTCCGGGGGCATAAAGCCCTTTTGAATGTCGCCTAGCACAGCGAGATCTTGACCACTAAACTCCGCCCGAAGCCGCTGGAATGCCTCGTCAACCTTGGCACGAAAAGCGTCAATCCCCATCGCACCAACCGTAATCTTTATCCGCGCTTTGTACTTGTTATCTCGGCGCCCAGCGAGGTTGTAAATAGACAGAACTGCTTCTAAGTAAGGCAAAAGGTCCTCGGCTGGCAGCCGGTCAGTGAGCTCCTGACCAATAACCGGTGTCCGACCTAGTCCACCGCCAACAAACACCTTAAACGCAATACGCCCCTCGTGTTCGACAAGCTGCAAACCGATATCGTGAGCGCGAACGACAGCACGATCCTCGAGAGCACCTGTAATGGCAATTTTAAATTTACGCGGTAAAAACTGAAACTCAGGATGGTCTGTAGACCACTGCCGAATGAGCTCTGCATAAGGCCGAGGATCAGCAATCTCGTCAATCGCCGCCCCTGCAAACTGATCTGTCGTGACGTTGCGAATTGTATTTCCGCTGGTCTGAATCGCATGCATATCGACATCCGCGAGCGCGTCGAGAATGTCGGGCGTATCGATCAAACGTGGCCAATTGAATTGGATATTTTGACGGGTCGTAAAGTGGCCGTAACCCTTATCCCATTTATCTGCGATGTAGGCCAGTTGGCGCATCTGCTGACTTGAAAGCGTCCCGTAAGGGATGGCAACTCGCAACATATAGGCATGAAGCTGCAGATAAACACCGTTCATGAGCCTTAGAGGTTTAAACTCATCCTCAGTTAATGCCCCGTCCAGTCGGCGTCTTACCTGATCTCGGTACTGCCCTACCCGGTCGCGCACGAACGCACGATCAAACTCCTGATAGGTATACATCAGGCCGCAACCTCTGCACCTTTGACCGTTTGCTTTCCATGGAAATAGTTGCTCGGCCCTCTTTGTCTAAACCCCTCCCTGTAATGTCGCGGCGAAATCGACGCACCCACCAATACTTCAGCTAAGTACGCGCCGACAACATCGGCTTCTTTCGCCATCGCATCAAGCTCAATCGTGGCATCTTCCACCACCTCAAATACTTTCGCTGCGCTCAGTTCGACCGACCAGCGGTGTGATGCATCGAGGTAAACAACCTCTCCTGACAACAAATCGTTTGCTGTAATGACCACAGGGGCCTTAATACGAGACATGTGAAAGCTCCTTTAGTGAGGTTGCATTGGCAGCGTGAGATACCTGCTCCTTGCCAATACCTACAAAAATAATAAGAGGACCGTTCCAGTTGTCGTCATCTAGACGCTGGGCGAACTGGGTAAGTGTCGATGTAAATCTGCGCTCCTCAGGGCGAGAGATATTTTCCACACAGGTAATGACGAGATCGTTGTCCGCGCCCGCCATAAGTAGTCGGGCTTGTAAGAAGCTGGCAGACTTTCGACCCATGTAAATCGCGAGGGCCTGCCCGGAGCGAACTAACTGTCGCCAATCATGCTCCGCATAGCCTTTAGCGTCATGCGCAGTCATCAGAGTAATACTTGAGTTACGGTCTCGTCGGGTGAGCGACTGCTTGAGGCTTGCGGCACCCGCCGCCGCGGAGGTGATGCCCGGAACAACGCTACAGGCGATACCTGCATCTGCGAGCGCCGACAGCTCCTCGTCTAAACGTCCGAAAACCGAAGGATCGCCACCTTTTAAGCGGACGACTTTGGAACCGGCCTGAGACTCACGAACCAAATGCTCATTAATGACCGCTTGCGTCACCTGTTCGCCAAAGCCCTTTTTACCCACATCGATGAACTTCGCTTCCCGTCTCGCCAGCTCAAGAACTCCGCGACTGACCAACCGGTCGTGGATAACGACCTCAGCTTCGTGAAGTAATCGTCGCGCCTTGAGCGTCAGCAGATCAGGGTCACCCGGCCCCGCGCCGACAAAGGCCACGGATCCCATCTCGTGCTCCGCACCCATGTGTCGGGCTAAGAGCGTTTCCAAGTCCAGCCTTAGGGTCTTATCACTTGTACCGCTACTAAGACGTGTGGGGGAAAAGAAGTCCTTCCAAAAATTACGACGTGCCAACCCTTCCGGCAGCGCGCGGACCTTCGCGCGAAAAGAATTAGCAAGCCTCGCTAAACGCCCTAGGTCAGCTGGAAGCATGGCTTCCACATCGGCCTTTATCTGCCGAGCCAGGACAGGAGCAGAGCCCTCAGTGCCGATTGCTACAACGACAGGATCACGATCAACTATTGCCGGTGTAATAAAGTCACATGCGTCGGTACGATCCAAAACATTCACAATGGCCCCCGCGTCTCGTGCCAATAACGCAAGCTCATCATTAACCGCGTCACTCTCATGGGCCGCGTAAAACAGCGTCACAAACTCAAAGTCACTCGCAATTGGCAGACCACAACGCAACGCGATACGACCCTGCTCGGCCCACGCGAGCGCCTCATCACTGGGACTGTCTGTGTAAACGGTTACGCTTGCGGCCGTCTTCAACACGCCGCGGCATTTAGCGTCAGCCATCTGCCCGTCGCCAACAACAACGACCTTACGATCTTTTGTTGCCACGAAAATCGGTAAGAAATCCATACGATTGCCACATTAAATTTGAGGCGCGATGTTAGGAGTAAATTCCTTTGGCATGTCCTTATAACCAAAAAATAAGGAAAAAATTCTTGCATGGATGATAATATTGGAAACTTATCCTTTATTTGCGCCATTTAAGGAATACGCCACCATGGACTCAACCGACAAGGCCATCCTCAAGCTCCTACAGGAGGACGCCACCCTCTCTTTAGACGACATTGCAATACGTATTGGTGCCTCTAAAACACCTATTTGGAATCGAATAAAACGCCTCAGAGAATCAGGAGTCATATCCCACCAAGTGGCCATCGTTAGCCCGCAAGCCGTAGGTTTAGATACCTGTTTTTTTGTTCTGGTAAAAACAAGCGAGCACGATTCGACCTGGCAGTCTCAATTTCTCGATGCACTTAGAGCGCGCAATGAGGTGGTTGAGGCGCACCGACTTGCAGGCGAAATTGACTATCTACTCAAGGTTCGAGTCTCCAGCCCACGCGCCTACGATCAGTTTTATCAAGGCCTCATTGCGGACGTAAAGGTTTTCAACGTTACCGCTTTACTCAGCATGGAAGAATTGAAGTACACCACCGCATTGCCGATCTAAAAATTGGGGTAGACTGTGGCCCGCCGCAATAGCATAATGAGAATGATTCTCAAATCCAGATAAGGACCCGCATAATGAATTTCAAAGTTAAAACCGTATTCTTCGCAGCACTTGCAGCACTGCCATCCGTCGTATTTGCAGGTGCTGACTGCACTGAACACCCAAAGAGTGAGTGGATGAACGTACTCGATCTTCAAAAGCGCATTGTTAACGAATACGGCTTTTCAATCGCAAAATTTAAAGTCGACGACGAGTGTTACGAGATCTACGGTTGGGAAACCGATGAGAACGGTAAAGAGCAGAAAATCGAAGTATATTTCGATGCAAAAACAGGTGACATTGTTAAGAAAAAGTAACTTAAACAATGTCTTGGGACCACTTCATAAAAGTGTTTCACTGGTCTCTGGCCACAGGGATTGTGGCCAACTATTTTTTCCTCGAGGACGGTGATCAACTTCACGAGTGGCTTGGTTACGGGCTCTGTGCACTGATCGTCTGTCGTATTCTTTGGGGGGTGTTTGGCCCCACGAGCGCGCGGTTTACATCCTTTCTTAGAGGCCCGCGCACCCTCTGGCGAGAGCTCACCGGGTTGGCCACGGCACATGAGTTGCCTGATACCCACACCGCAGCGGGCGGCTATCAACTCGTTCTGGTAATGACCCTCGTCGCTGGATTGGGAATTACTGGCTGGATGCACGACCTCGACGCCTTCTGGGGCGAAGATTGGCCCGCAGAAGTTCATGAACTCCTCGCTAACGCATTGCTAACCCTGGCATCGTTGCATGTAGCGGCAATCATGTGGATGCAGTGGGTACTGAAAATGCCCATCATTCGGCGTATGTGGTTTAGAAAAACCTAAGTAACTCACACCCCCGAGAGACCAAACGCGCTGCGTTTAACACCGGGCAATGCAGTCCGAGTTTCGGGACGACATAGGTCCGGTACTACCTAGAACGTTTTCGCTAGGTGTCGGGGGACACATCGTCTGCCGACTCACCGTAACTGCCATTAAGTGCAACGGGCACGCCACCTAACGCAAAGCCACAGTTCTGGCACACAGCGACATCCTTCAGACCGCGCCGTGTCATCTCAGGAAGCCCCTGCGTATCACAGTTTGGGCACACCACTTCTGATTCGAGTCGCGAAGAAAACACACCGACCGCAATCCAGGCCGCAAGGGCCAAGAAAACCAAAACCACAAAAAAGTCAGTCGTTATGTAAAACATAAAACTCGCGTGCGCTTGGATATAACCGGCTTAAGTGTGCCGCATTTGACGGAAGAGCACACGCTGAAAACCGAGATCGGCAGACAGCCAGTGCGATGAAATCACTCAATTAGCGCCACGCGCCCAGACACAGAGCCAAACGAGAAACAAAGTGAGCGCCATGCCGCTAAAAAACAACAAGGTGGCTACATCCATAACAATGCTCTCAGATGTAAGAAAGACACCCTTAGACTAAGGGGTGAAATTTCGTACACAAGCAAGAGAGCGGATAACTGTGAACTCGCTCAAGTTTGGACCGGCGGTTCACCAACCCGAAGCGATGCGTGTTCTAAGCGCCCTCTCACTGAGCTGATTGGCATAATCTTCGGTGCATACCGACGACCTACCCTCCGTCTTTAACGCCCTTTTTTAACGCCCTTTTTAACGCCCTTTCGCTCCGAGCTCTTAGCGCTTGCGACGCCTAGTCTGGGTCTAGAGTCAGGCACTAACCTACAAAAGACGCAGGGGCTCATCATTCATAGCCCCCAATTGCTCACGCAACTCAAGTATGTGATCAGACCAAAATCTGCCCTGCCCAAACCAAGGGAAGGCTTTGGGGAATGCAGGGTCGGTCCAGCGCTCAGCCAACCATCTCGCATGATGCATGATTCTCAGCGTCCTCAGAGCCTCGATCCAACCCAACTGACGTGTGTCAAAGTCGTGGAACTCTTCATAACCCTCAACGAACTCACTAAGTTGCCGTTCTTGCTGATGTCGCTCGCCGCTGAGAAACATCCACACATCCTGAATAGCCGGCCCCATCACGCAGTCGTCGAGGTCGACAAAATGAGCCGTGTCATCTCGCCAGAGAATATTCCCGGTGTGGCAGTCACCGTGAATACGTTGCTTATCGCCCTCTCCCATACTGGCCAATATCTCGCTCGCCAGTGCATCGCAATCGGCAGCTAACGTGGTATAGGCGGTCCTGAGCTCCAGAGGCACAAAGGCATCCTGGACAAAGTGTCGTGAAGCGGTGGCCATGCGCTCAGCACTGATATCACGTCGATATTTAAAGTCGCTTGCAGCGCCAATCCGGTGGATGCGACCCAGCGTTTGGCCCAACCGGTACAAGTGGTCAAGGTTATCTAGTTCAGGCGGATGCCCACCTCTGCGCTCGAAGACACTAAAGCGTTGACCATAAGCATGATGAAGCGTTTGGTCGTTGATTTTAAGCGGCGCTACAAACGAAATCTCGTGATCGACCAATTCCTGAGAAAAGGCGTGCTCTTCAAGAATCTGATCATCGCTCCAGCGCCCCTCGCGGTAGAACTTAGCAATGACGGGCGCTTGATTCTCGATTCCCACTTGGTAAACCCGGTTCTCGTAGCTGTTTAAAGCCAGAAGCCGTAAGTCGCTAATCAGCCCCGTACTTTCAATACAGTCAATGACACAATCCGGAGTTAACGCGTCGTAGGGGTGTTTCATAAAAGAATAAGCCCCGTAATCAGACTGAAGTGGAGGGATGATCTACCCGCGCAGTCTACCTCAACTGAGAGGCCCGCGTTGCCCCAGGGAAGACATAAGACTGCGATAGCGCTATCGTTGCGCTCTGCTAAGAAGAAGCCCTAGGACGCAATTTATGTTGCTCGATCATGTGGTTTTGTTCGTGGATGATCTTGAGGATGCCGTGGACACGTTTTCACAACACGGGTTTACCGTCACGCCCGGTGGGGTGAATGGTCCTACACACAACGCATTGATCGCTTTCTCTAATGAGACATACATAGAATTAATCGCATTGCAGTCTCGTAAAAAGCGCCTCCTTTTGAGACTTCTGGGACAGTTGGGCCTATTGAAGGTGCTGAGGCCAAAAAACCGGAATCTGAATACCCGGCTGTTGAGTTGGTTCAGCGGATCGCAAGGCTTCACCGATATCTGTTTGCGGGTAGTCTCACTGGAGGCATTTGCAAGTACTCCCCCCGAGACACTGGGCGCCCTAACCCCCGTTACTGCGTTCAAACGACATCGTCCCGACGGCATTCATGTTTCGTGGCGATTGGCCGGCGCAGTCGACTTGATGCAGCCGTTTTTTATTGAAGATGACACACCACTCAACTACCGCATTCCTGATGGCCCGTCTCGACACCACGCTAATGGCTCACAGGGAATCACAGAGCTCATTACGCGCTCTGAACTCAGCGTTAGACCTGAAAACGCCATAATTCGGACAAGCGTTGCTTCCAGCCGGAGCAAATTTAGTATTGGTATTACAACGACCGGTTTGGCCAAGGAAATACCCCTCGGCAGTAAGTACAACGCAGACATAAGATTGATCAACTAACCTACTTGATGCTTTGCTCGTCTGTCCCATGAAAACCGAGCAGGCCCCAAAGATAAGTGAGCCTAATGATTGCTTAACGTCACAAAAAATTCGATTCCGAGAACGCAAAACGAACGAGCACCCGAGTCGCAAACAAGTTTCCTCATACTCATTGCTAATCCAACTATTTTTAAGTAGGTCATAGATGCAAGGTTATTCACCCGCGGCAGACAAGAACAAGTCGCCCATTCTTTCAGTGCTCTCAAACTACCTCAGAGACGCTGATCGCGTATTTGAGATTGGAAGTGGTTCGGGACAACACGCTATCTACATGGCGGCATCTTTACCCACCATAGGTTGGCAGCCCAGCGATTGCGCGAGCGTTCTACCCCTCTTGACTAAAAATATAGAGACCTACGGGACACCTAACCTCTCCCCACCCTGGGAATTCAATCTTGAGAGCCTGTCGTCATTAGAAAAAATTGAGGTGGATTGCGTCTATGCTGCAAACGTAATGCATATTGTCAGCAAATCTCTGAGTGAAAATCTTATTCGCTGGGCTGGTAGTGCACTCTCACAAAACGGATACATGATCCTGTATGGCCCCTTTACCTATGACGGGCAGTTCACCACTCAATCCAACCAAGACTTCGATTTTTGGCTAAAAAGTCGAGACCCCAACAGTGGTGTCAGAAGCTATGAGTGGGTAACAGAACTTGCGGCAGCGGCTAAACTCAACTTGGTCAACGACCATGCTATGCCCGCAAATAACCAGTGCTTGATTTACCAGCGCACATAAATACAGCGTCATAAATCCCTGTAGACGGGCTTTCGCTTCTCAATAAACGCTTGCATACCCTCTTTGAAGTCCTCTGTACCCGAGCACATTATTTGGTTGCGATTTTCAATCGCCATGGCCGCTTCCAGACTTGCCGCGTCGATCGCCATGTTGAGTCCTTCCTTGGTCATTCGAAGCCCCATGGGAGAGGCTGCCAAGAGATCATCCACATAGCCCTGAGCCGTTTTCTCAAGGTCCTCATCCGCAACCACCTCACTCACCAAGCCCGTGGCGAGCGCTCGCTGTGCCGTCACAAAACGCCCCGTCATCATCATCTCTGACGCAACACTTACGCCGACTAAGCGCGGCAAAAAGTAGCTTACCCCCATGTCACATGAGGAAAGCCCTAATTTGATGAAGGCCGAATTCATTTTGAGGCTCTCCCCGGCTATTTTGATATCGGTAGCCAATGCAAATGCGAAGCCGCCGCCGCTCGCCGCACCTTGTATGCAAGATACAATGGGCTGAGGGCAGCGTCTCATCCGAATGTAGACGTCCGCAAGATGCCCTTGGAAGCCAAACCCGCCCCCAAAGGGAGCGTCTCTCAGACCTTCATGATCTTTTATATCGAGGCCCGCACAAAACGCGCGCCCGGCCCCTCGCATGACGACAACGCGGCAGCTCCTATCCTGAAAGAGATTACCGAAATAATCGCGAAGCTCAGTTGCCATCTGCGTATTTATTGCATTGAGGCTATCAGGGCGATTAAGTGTTAACCAATGGACTGATCCGCGCACATCAACGTCAATAGTTTTGTAGCTATTCATAAAAGGTCTTCCCTGATGTTCTCCATAAAGCAGTGTGGTTCCTGTGTTCATCAATGGCAATGACCTTACTGAATTAAACCCCGTCAACCTGTGAGGTATGGGTCACAGCTATTAAACGGTACCGTAGCGCGCGGATATTTTTCTGGTAATGTCGACAATGTAGGAAATATACAGACTGATAACTTCAGCCATACAAAAAAGGGGGTACAGTGGAAGAACGACGTAAAGGCGAGGACCGACGCCAGGAGGAGCGCCGTAAGGGCGATCGACGTGAGACACCCAGAGAGTCTCCGGACCGGCGTAAGGGCGAGAGACGACAAGGCGAGCGACGCTCTGGCGAATGATTCAGACGGACTGAACGCAACACAAGTGCATCGTCATCAACGCTGAATGTCCCTTTCTGACGACGATCTTGTTGCACCAACAACACAACGCTTGAGGCAGCTTCTCTATGCGCAATCGATCATCAGCTTTGAAACTATCGCTTCTTGTCAGCCTAACCTCTGCCCTACTTGGCGCATTTTCGACAGCACAGGTGGCCGCACAGAGCTTGGGTAATCTTGCTCAGTACCCTCCCCAGCCTATGAAAATGACGATCACAACATCTGAGCAAGGCGCGCCTCTTGTGACTCCCTCCACGCTTAAGCTTAATGCTGGACGTTACTACCGGCTAACGTTCGACTGCCCTGATGTGCGAGGCGATTTGAGCGGATGGCGTATAGAAATGCCCAAGCTTTTAAACAACGCCCATTTAAGGCTCGTGGCTGTAGGCGATATCGAAATCCACCTTCAAGGGCTTAGCTTTAATGCGATTGAGTGCGATGAAATTGGATCCGCTTCGATGAGCTTCGTACCTATAAAGCCGGGCACCTACGATCTCTATGTTGGGAATGTCCCCATGGCCTTAGGTCGACCCATGGGAGAAGCGGGCGTCCAATCGACCGGCAAGTACGTCCTTTCAAAGGTGATTGTGCAATAAACGCGATGTAGGGCGTCAATCGATCTGCCGATTGACGAAACGCGGTCATGAGAGATCAAAAAAGGGTAAGATGCGCGCCTCTTATTTACAGCGCCTAATCGCTACCACTACCCATGATGATCGCCACAAAGCCACCAATTAACCGGACAGCAGAAGCAAGCTCGATAGCACTGCCCGTGTCAAAAGCCTGTGGTGGCTCTTCATCGGAAATGCTGACCGCAAAGAACACCCAATTGCGCCGAATGCACCCCATGCTCTTAGTGCTTGGTGTCGTGCTGAGCTTAGGCGCTTTTTCAGCGAGTACGCATGCAAATACGGGCGTTCTTGAGGAAATCCTCGTCAGTGGCAAGGCCGACCCGCGTCTCAGCTCTTTGCTTACTGGCACTGAAGTCCGAAGTATCTCTGAGGACGAACAAATTACTTCATCCCACTCCCCCGCTTCACTTGCCGAGGCTATTCCGGGGGTATCAATGAACGGTCAGGGTGGTCTTTTTCAAAGCTACAGCCTGCGCGGTTTTAGTCGCTGGCGAATTCGCACTGAAATATCCGGCGTGCCAATTCTTACTGATCGCAGAGCTGGTAATTCCCTTTCATTTTTGGCGCCGGGTCTTATCGATACTATCCGGGTCAATATGGGCCCCGCCTCGAGCTTATATGGCTCTGGTGCAATGGGCGGTGTGATGAATGTTTCGCTCGCGCGACCCAACGAAACATCGCTTCGTGTCGGTGTGTCGTCGATGGGTAATGCGCACGATATCCTCCTCAAAACGCCTGTCAGCGAGACTACGGCATTGGTGGGTAGTTTTCGGTCGGCCAATTCGTCCAAGTCGGGCAACGAGACAACGTTAAATAACGGTTATGAACAATCAATGGTTTACGCAAGTGACGAGGGTGACCTTGGACAAGCCACAGTCACAACCGAGGCGTTAATCAGTAATGGGCGCGATATAGGAAAAAGCACGGCCTTATTTCCCACTAGCCGCGTCACTGACTATCCCCATGACGATCACAGGCTAGTCAACGTTCGCATAACGACACCCAATCAATGGTTTTTCCAAGCCTACGGGCACCATCAAGACTGGTCCTCACGCACTCAACGCCCAAATGACCGCCAAAACACGAGTTTGTATTCGAGCACCACAGTCGGAGGCTTAGTGTCCCACTCAAAGCGCGCAAGCCATTATTCGGAGCGTTACGGACTTGACGCGACTCGCCGTTACAATGTCGATATCGTAGAGCAAAGTGTGCGCCCCGGAGAGAGTACGACATCATCTACGCTCGTTGCAGGAGGCAGCGAGTGGAGCACTGGACTATTTTGGGAGCGAACATGGTATCTGGATGGGCTTGCGCTTCAGGCAGGCCTTAGAGCCGATAGGGCCGAGGCCAAAGTCGCATCATCATCCAGAGCCCGCTCAGATTTAAACCTTCAGATAAAAGCCGACTTTCAACTCACACCTGACTTCGCGCTGAGGGCTGAACTAGGCTCCGGTTACCGCCTACCAACGCTGAGTGAGCTCTACTTTGAGGGTGAAACCCCACGCGGGCGCTTAACAGGCAATGAAGAACTTCTAAGCGAAGAAACAGTCGGTGCGCAGGTCACGCTTGTTTACGAGGGAAGTGACACAACGTTTGAGATGACGGCCTCTGCCAATCAAGTCGATAACTACATAGAACGTGTCTCGGTGGCGCCAGGCCTTGAATCGTACCGAAACCTCAGTAGCGGCGATATTCGTGGTGTCGACGGACAGATAACGCGGCGCGGTGACAAAAGCGACCAAACCTTCTCATGGCAATGGTATGAGGGCGAATCAGCGTTGGGTGAATTCATTGCTGATTTGCCTCCTCCTACTCTGCGTTACGCCGTGACTCGGCAACTTTCAGATTATTCACTAGGAATGGACCTGAGATACCGTTTTTCAAGACGAAACACAGGGCCCGGAGAAGCACCTATCTCCAGTGCCGTCATTCTGGGGGTATCCGCCACCTGGAATATTTCTCATCAATGGCGTGCGCAAGCCTCTGTCGCCAACAGTCTCAACCGCAACTACCGCACAAGCGCATCGGATAATGCGCCTTTTGAAATGGGGCGCGCAATCAATATCAACATCGATTGGCGCCCCTGAGCCGCCCGATTTAGGGCGCTATCGACTCCCCAATTGTCCAAGGGGCGCCCGCTTGGCGCAGTGTTGCCCTGAGGGCAGGAATTTCTGTTTCAACAAGCGCATTCAGACGCTCTTTAGCGGGTGCAAACGCTTCTCGCGCATACGCCACGCTCTGTCGATGGCTTGGCGTTGGCCCGTAACTCGAATTCGACACACCCCGGAGCGCGTGACCGAGCCAAGTTGAAACGCTCGTGGGCGCGTAGCCGCCAATGTCATCCTGCACGCTGTTTCCAAATACCGTCTCCTCGATTTCATGAAGCGCCGTCGTCATCGCGGTAAGCTTGGCATGTACATCGGGAACGGGTGCCCGCATACGTGAGACCATTGTTCCAAGGTCAGCGATCTCTTTTCGCGCGGCCTTTATCGCGTAGCGAGCCGCCTGAGACTGACCGTACAACTCGCTGAGCTCGTTATTGAACGCCTCCATTTGCGCAAGTGAGGCACCCTGAAGTGATCCTTCTCGCAATTGCTCGACATTGAAACTTACGGGCTCGGCAAGGCTTCGCTGCTGCCCGCCTTGGGTTACCACCAACTCAGCTTTGTAAGTACCCGGTACAACCATAAAGCCAGTCGGCGAATCGCCGCGCCAATTCTTGCCGGTCTGCACGGGGCCAAGGTAGGACCGTCGTAAATCCCATGCAACGCGGTTTATGCCCTTGCTATTACTCGCCGCGACACGCCGCAACACAGTGCCCTGCTCATCAGAGACCACCAACTCCACCTTAGGCTTTGCCTCTCGTGTCTCATCGGTAACCGCATCCCAACCCGGAAACGTCACTGACTTACCTGCTTTCTTTGCCTCCTTTTCCGCAGCTTGGCGGCTTTGTTTTTGCGTCTTAAAGCTATCGGCGAGGTAATAAGTGAAAACAGCACCAAAGGGGGGATTCTCAGCCACATAAAGCGAATCACCCTGCGAACCCTTTGGTCTGTAACCCAATGGTCGTTTTTGGAAATACCAGTGCGCTGTACGCGGCTCAAAAAGCACTGCCGTATCGGCAAAGGTATCTTCGTCCATTGACCTCAGTGCAGTGTAGTCATCCAATACAAAGAATCCGCGACCAAAGCTTGCCGCAACGAGATCATTCTCGCGTCGCTGTATTTGAATATCGCGCACGGAAATGGTGGGCATCCCCCCGGATAACTTATGCCACGAATCGCCCGCGTTAAGCGTGAGGTAAACCCCAAACTCAGTAGCCGCAAACATGAGTGACGCGCGTTCATGATCTTGCACAAGCCTCCAGACTAAATGTTTGTCTGGGATGCCATCCGTAATCATCTTCCAGCTACGACCACGATTTTTACTGACCAAAAGGTAGGGCTTGAAATCACCGTACTTGTGGTTGTCTAACGCCAAATACACCGTGTCGGCATCGTGCAGATCGGCCCTTATATCGTTAACAAAGGCTGTATCGGGAACGCCGGGCATTGCACCGACCTTGATACTTCGCCAGCTTGCGCCGTCGTCCTGAGAAATATGGACCTGCCCATCGTCAGTACCCACATACAGTAATCCAGCAACAAGTGGCGACTCTGCCAACGAGGTAATGGAGTTGTAGTTAGACATGGCATACATGTCCCAAGGTGAGTCCCAGCTCTGCGTATCGCCCATAATGGGCATTGCAAATCGTTCTTCATCACGGGTTAAGTCTCCGGAAATCGCCGTCCAACTGTCCCCGCGATCCTCAGACTTCCAAACCCGTTGAGACGCAAAGTAAAGACGCGTTGCTTTGTGGGGACTGACGAGGATGGGTGCGTCCCAGTTGTAGCGCTCAGCAGGCTCACCCGGCGCTGCCTGTGGCTGGATGTAAACCGACTCACCTGTTTGTCGATCGATGCGCGTCAGATTTCCCTGCTGCGATTGCGCGTAGACGATATCGGGGTTGCCCGGCTCAGTGGCTGGCTGATGTCCGTCTCCACCTAATAAGACGAACCAGTCCGCCGTACGAATGCCGCTTACGTTGTCTGTTCGCGAGGGCCCACCCTGGGTGTTGTTGTCCTGGGTACCGCCGTAAATATTGTAAAAAGGTTCCGCGTCGTCTAACGCCAGTTTGTAATATTGCGTTATCGGTAAATTCTCCATGTAACGCCACGTCGCACCGAGATCGAAACTTTCATAAACCCCCCCATCAGTGCCCATCATGATGTAATCGGGATCGGCCGGGTCAAACACAATCGCATGCATATCACCGTGCTGATTGGGGTGCTCCATGTACGAGAATGTCTTGCCGCCGTCCGTTGATTTCTGAACGGTCGGGCCCACGAGATACAACCAATCGAAGTGATGCGGACTAGCAAAAATCTCTTGATAATAGTGAGGACCCGTTCCGCCCCCCACCGCATCCGCACCTTTGGACCAGCTAGCACCCCGGTCATCTGAGCGCCAAACACCGCCTTCCCGCCGATTAAGCTCGATAGCGGCATAGACTACGTCAGAATCTTGTGGCGAGATTGTAAGACCGATCTTTCCCATATTTCCTGTGGGAAGACCTGTTTTGAGACGCTGCCACGTCTCTCCACCGTCGGTTGACTTATGAATGCCGCTCTCGGGACCACCGCCCATATACGCGGCGACCGTTCGGTGATGCTGCCAAGTGGCAGCGTACAAAACATCTGGATTCGCAGGATCAATGACCACGTCGGTAACGCCCGTCCACTCGCCTGCGCTTAAGACGTTGCGCCATGACTGCCCGCCATCATCCGTCTTATAAAGCCCTCTCTCGCCGCCGGGCGTCCACAGCGGACCTTGTACTGCCGCCCAGACAATATCTGAGTTCTGTGGATGCACGAGAATGGTCGAGATATGTTGCGACTCAGTTAAGCCCATATTGGTCCACGTTGAGCCGCCGTCATCGGAGCGGTAGATGCCATCACCAAAGCCTACGTGACGACCTCCGACATCTTCACCGGTGCCCACCCACACCGTATTGGGATTAGACGGATCCACCGTCACGTTACCAATGGAATAGGAACTCTCAGCATCAAAAATGGGCGACCACGACACCCCAGCGTTTTTGGTCTTCCAAACGCCGCCTGAACCCACCGCTACGTACCAAACACTGGAGTCCTTAGGATCCCAGTCAATATCTGAAATCCTGCCAGACATAAAAGCGGGGCCAATGTTGCGCCACTTTAGACCACTGAAGTCCATTGAACTGTCTTTGTCAGCGAGTGCTGAGAGAGGCATTACTAAGGCTGCAACAAACGTCAAATAAAGCGCCCGAATCATGAGTGTGCTCCTACTTATTTTGAATTCGTGAGGTTAGCACTCCTTCACAGCGACTGGCACTCCCTGGGCGAGCCGCATCTCTGTTTTTCGCCACACATTGCCCTATCAGATCGGTCATACGAGGCAAAGACCTGAGCACAGAGCGTCGAAATCGCCTACCTGCGGTAGAAGGCCACAGAAGTCGCGGGGCGTACTTTAATCGTGACAATCAGACAAATGCATTAAGGCGCGCGCTCAGAAATTTTGCGCTTTGTTGCACCTGCGATATCTTCCTCGTTGAACCCAAATGCATTCGTGTTGGACAGTGAATGAAGATTACGCAATCGGCGAGAACAGTAATCTCCTGGAGTGCTGACATTGCGTCACAAGCGCTAAGCGCTCTCACGCTGCTATCGGTTTTATTTGTCGGCACAAGCACCCCTATAGCAGAGGCATCAGCTACGCAGCTTACCCGCGAGCAAATCGCGATTATTTACATGCTGCTGCGGGACTCCGGGAGCTCAGAAGAGCCATCCTTACCGAATCCTAACGCCGCAGCGGACTACTACGCCTCTACTGTGCAAACCCAAGTTGTGGAGGCGATTTGTCTTGGCTGTCATGTCATGAATGGTTTTGCGTCATCCAGCGATCTCGTTTTTTCCTCTGGCGCCGAGGATGAAAACTTAGAAGCGATTCGCAGCTATTTGCGACTACGCAACGATGGCGGTGAAACACTTCTCACAAAAGTGACCGGAGGGCTAAGTCACGGGGGTGGTGTGCAGCTTTCGGTGGGGAGTGACGGATACGAAGCGCTAGCGGAGCTTGTGTCGCTTTTGGTAGCCGAGGGAGACGGCAGTGGGAGTACTTCCGAAGACCTATTTTTTAAGGAGGTCCTGCTCACTGATGCAAAAGAGACATTACGCCGCGCCGCCCTTATTCTTGCGGGAAGACTACCCCTTGAATCGGAACTGACACTCGCCCAGTCCGGTGAAGAGGGTCTTCGGTCAGCCGTCCTAGGCCTTATGCAGGGTGAGGGATTTCACGATTTTCTCATTCGCGGCGCCAACGACCGACTTCACACTGACGCCTTCGTCAATGGCTCTTTCTCCGAGGTCTCTGACTTAAATGGCTTAGCGGGTGATCGCTACCCCATGGGCGAAACGCTGTGGGAGTTAGAAGGTGCGATTTGGGGCTATCGAACTGGCATAGCGCGGGCGCCACTCGAGCTGATTGCCCATGTGATTGAGAATGATCGACCGTACAGTGAAGTGTTAACCGCTGACTACACCATGGTGAATTGGTTTACCTCACAAGTCTTCAGGAGCGATGTTGAGGTAGGTTCATTCGACGACCCTAAAATCTTCGCTCCGGGGCAAAATCGGGGGTCTGTCGCCTACGACGATCAATATTTCAGCGAGAGCGTGCCCGGTTTTGGCACCCGCGTACTCGAACACAGCGGATTCATAGATTACCCCCATGCCGGTGTTCTCAACGATTTAACATGGCTACATCGATACCCCACCACCGAAACGAATCGCAATCGCGCGAGAGCGCGTTGGACGTTCTATCATTTTTTAGGGATCGACATTGAAACCTCTGCGCCGAGAACAACCGACCCTGTAGCCCTTGCTGACACGGACAATCCCACCCTGAAGAACCCCGCGTGTACGGTTTGTCATGATCGCTTGGATCCCGTGGCAGGGGCCTACCAAAATTATGGGAATGAAGGCTTCTATCGCGATAAATGGGGTGGTTTAGATTCACTACCCGACACCTACAAATACCCAGAATGGTTTGATATTGCAGAGCCGACGTTGTACCGCGAGGGCGACACCTGGTTCCGGGATATGAAGCCTCCTGGGATAGACAATGCGGTACAGCCTAGTGACCGAGTTGACGACAGCTTGAGCTGGCTCGCTGAGCAAATGGTCAATGACTCGAGATTTGCTATCGCGGCGGTAAAGTTTTGGTGGCCCGCCTTAATGGGTGCCGAAGCCCTCATCGCACCCGAGGTAGAAACTGATGCCGACTACCAAGCGCGACGTAATGCTTTCCGTGCTCAGGAGCTACAGATATCAACACTTGCAAGTCGATTTCGAAGCAATAACCTCAATGCACGCGAGTTGATGACGGATATGATTCTATCGCCGTGGTTCAGAGCAAAAGCCGCGACGCCCGAAGCATCCGATCGATCGGTCGAGCTTGCGGACCTTGGGGTTGACCGTTTACTCACACCCGAAGAGTTAGACGCCAAAAACGAGGCCATACTTGGCTACAAATGGGACAAATGGGAGGATGATTGGCTCGGTAATGTGAAGGGCTTCTATACGGCACTTCACGATCGATTCCGCCTGTATTACGGTGGCATTGATTCAATTGGCATCAAAGAAAGAGGCCGCCAGCTAACCCCTCTCATGGCCAATGTTGCAGAGCGCCAGGCCCTCTCACTTGCCTGTGGGGTGACCGCTTTGGATTTTCACGACAACGAAAAGCTGAGCGATCGACGCCTCTTCAACATGGTAGAGGCATCAACCACCCCATTAAGCGAGAAAGCACTAAGCGTTGACGTCACCACTGGTGCCTACCTTGACAGAGGTGCGCATGAAATCGACCTCCCCCTCTCTGCAGGAACCAAAGAGCTCCGTATTCGTTTCAACAACGACGCCTATGACGAAGGCAGTGGAAATGACCGAAACTTGTACGTCGACGCTGTCGAAATCTACAGAGATAACCAGCTGGTTACTGTGATTGAAGGCGAAGACTTCCAAAACACCACCGGATTCTCTCAAACGATCTATGGTGATGGCACCGCAATGGGCGGCGTAGAATATGTCGATCTAGATGGTTCATGGACACCTGTCGCTTGGAATCTATGGGGAACGGGCTACGTCTCATTCAACGTGAATGTGGCCACCGCTGGCGACTATCGTTTTAGAATCATCGCCTGGGGCAGCGACTATGGTGACGGTATCCCCGCCAATATGACTGCAACGGTTGGAGCCACAAACGTCGCAGATCAAACCGTAGGCAGTGAGGCCATCAAGGCACAGATACAGCACTTCCATCAGCTCATGCTAGGAGAGACCGTCTCGCGATCAGACCCTGAAGTGGAGGCTGTCTATCAGTTACTCCTCGAAACCTGGCAAGAGCGCAAGACGCACACTGACAACAGTCATGCCTGGAGCAGCCCGTCGGAGGAGTGTCTATTTCCGAGAGATATTAATCAATCGGACTGGGAGTCAGGTCTGGGGCTCGACCCACAACAAATGATTTACGCCTGGACTTCAGTCATGCACTACTACCTCACTCACTTCGACTATTTGCATGAATAGGTTAGGCCGATGAAACGACGTATTTTCCTCCAATCAATGGCCGCCTCTGCGACGCTCGCGGGCTTTTCATCGCTCTCGAATCGGGTCTGGGCTGCGCCTGAGGAGTACGAGGGCCGCTTCTTAGTGGTCATGCAAATGGATGGTGGATGGGATGTGACACAACTGTGCGACCCCAAAGTGAATACGCCGGGAGAGCCCGACATCAACAAGTGGGCGAACGAATCTGACGTTCAAACGGCAGGTCGTATTCAATATGCGCCGGTAGCCAGTAATCAGCGACTTTTTGAAAACCATCACCAAAAAATGTTAGTGATTAACGGTGTTGATGCACAAACTAACTCCCATACAACAGGGGTTCTTCACAACTGGTCTGGACGAAATGCCGCAGGCTTACCAACCTTGACTGCACTGTTCGCTGCGGCAAAGGCACCTGATCTCCCGCTCGCTTACGTCAACAATGGGGGGTTCTCTGCAACGGCTGACCTGATTCGATTTAGTCGACTCAACGACCACAACGCACTGGTTGATCTTCTCGACCCAGGGGCGGTCCCCTGGGACAGCAGTAGAACACTGCGACGGACCTCAGACATCTCACGAGTACAGCGCTATCAACAAGAAGCACTAAAGCGAAAGCTCGCAAAAAATTCGCTCACACCCCGACAGCGAGCTAACGCGAACGCTTACCTAAGCGCGCGAACTAACAGGGACGCCCTGGACCGTCTAAAAAGCATTATCCCGGCAAGTGACGCTTTTCAGCCCAATGTGGTACTGCCCTATGTGAATTTTGAGAGTGACCTTATGCGTCAGATACAGCTCTCTTTGCTGACATTCAAGGCGGGTGTAGGGGTCTCTTGTGACTTAATGTGCCACGGCTTCGACACACACAACGAACATGATTTACAGCACGAGGCACTTTACAACCACGTTGCGGACGCCATTGACTACTTCTGGAACTTCGCCGGTGAGTTAGGCATCTCAGATCGTATTACTTTGGTGGTCGGATCTGATTTTGGGCGAACTAATTTTTACAACGCTGAAAATGGGAAAGATCATTGGCCCATTGGAAGCTACATCGTTATGGAAGAGTCGCCAGTTTGGGGCAACCGCGTCGTCGGGGTCACCGATGGGCTCCACAACGCACTCAAAGTAAACCCGTCCACACTCAAGGAAGATCCTGACAACGGCATCCTCATGTATCCAAAACATGTTCACAAGGCACTGCGTCGTTACCTAGGCGTCGAATACCTTGCGCAGCAAGAGCGACTGGCCTTCGCAGCAACTGAGGATATTGATCTATTCAACCCAAATAAGTGGACGGGGTAGCTTTCAGCTCCGACTTGAAAGATCGGCGTGAAAGGAGAGATAACACTTAATGGCCCCCAAAGCGGCTTTCACCCCGGGACGGACGCCAACAACATCGCTCAAAGGCAAATGATCCTTGATTCGCATTGGGTCGGGTCAAGCGATTCTCAGCAAACCCCTCTCCAAAACAATAAAAAAGGGACTCATTGAGTCCCTTCTGCTGTATTGGCGGAGAAGGAGGTATCACTTGAACCCAGTATCCAAGCTATTTATTCGATATTTGACCACCATTTTGCCCACCATGCCGAGTTAGCTGATACAGCCAAAGATTCATAAGTCACTGATTTTAAGACACTTTCATTTTCACAAAAAAACGTAAGTGAGTTAGGAGTAACTTGCTACTTTCCAGCGACAAACGTGACAAAGACCTGAGCTTAGCCGACCGAGCTTTCTTAGCCAGCCAGATACCTAGTTTTTCCATATAAATCAGTAGCTTGTTATACTTACCTGCGAACACTTTTGAATTTAATTTTGATTTCTGCAGAGGTTCAACATGGCTCGTGGTGGCTTTCGAGAAGGAGCAGGACGTCCATCAGGCTCCACCAACAAATCCTCTCCTGAGCAGTATCAGCGCCTCTCAGAGCTTGCCAAGACTTATTCCGAAGAAGCACTACAAACACTCGTGGATGTCGCCAAAAACGGTCGTACAGATGCCGCTAGAGTCTCAGCCGCTAACGCCCTACTCGACCGAGCTTATGGCAAGCCAGCTGCAAGTGAAGAGAGATCGATAGCAGAACTGCCGCCGATGGTGATCGAGCTGACAGGGCCGAGCTAGCGACATACTATTCAACGTGACATTTGCCGCATCGGACTAGAGCTAAAAAAGTGGTTTGCAGATAGTATCTGGGACGTTGACAGTTGCTGTCTATCAAGCTTTAGGAATCAGAGTGACGGTTAGAGAGCTTTTAAGTGACGTTATTGATGGATTAATCCTCTTCCTTGGCACGCTGTGGGAGCAAACCGTTGGCTCCTTGAGTGTGGCCTTTTCGCCCTTTGGTTTTCTGGACGCGGAGTTGGCTCATGCATTAGGAGGCATATCGATTTATGCCTTTGCTTACCTGATGTATAGAACCGTGAGAGATGTCGAGTCAGACAGTTCACTGACGGAGTCCCGCGAGGAATTAGCGGCTCGAATAATTTTCGCAGTTTGTTGCACTCTTGGCTTGGTGCTGGCGTTTATCGGACCTAAAAGTGGTGCCATGGCTTAAATATGAAGGCCGCAGAGGCACGCTATGCGGAAGTCAGAAGAGACTTCGACGAAACAATCTAATCATGAGACGCTGTCTTCCTCTATAGCCTTCACTCGCCGCCACGGTAAAAGTCTCGCTTGTCCCACCAATAAATAGTTCAAGATAAATGCGGCGATCCACGAACCTCCGAATATCAAAAACTGGCTCTCAAAAGCACGAAGATTCACATAGCTGTAATCACTATTCATCTCCGCGAAATCACGCCGCGAGTAACCACCATAGGAGTCACTGTAAGCTATGGTGATATCTCCTTTAAAACGCCATATGTTGACGTACCCACCGTAACCTTCGCACTTCTTAAAATTTAACTCGACTCCTAACTCACCTATCAATTCGGTGTCTCGCTGGTAACCTTTATAGCCGATCAGGTTGCAAGGTATGCGCACGACTTTCTCTGGATGCTCTTTTATGGCCTCAACAACAATGAATGGCACCGTGGCTAAGATAACTAATAAGCATAGGAAGCCGCCCAAAGATATTAGGTTGCTTAACCGCTCATTCATTCAGCATTACTCCTGGCCAGCTGTGAACTGCCTCATAATCTTAATCAGAGCCAAGCAACTTAGAATCTGCGCAATGTCAGCCGCAATGCTAAAAAGAGAGTACGTGACTAGTATCTCGCCGGAGGAGTACGTCTCGGAATATCTCGGAAGCATGGCTCTGCCAGCGATATTCGCTAGTAAGTTTGAGCCAAGGAAAGCAAACCACCATAGGTGAAAGGTTGTCTTCGAGTTCATCGAAGGGAAGCTATCGCACTTAAGTCTGGCTAAATACTGCTCCTTGACTGCGAAATAAGGTTTCCAGAGATTCATTACAGGCACAAAAAACCACGCCACACTTGAGACTGGGCTGTAATTCAACCCCTCAATACCTGCATCTCGATTTGTTTTTGCCGCGAGGTATATCCACCTAGCCACAATCGCAAAACTAGTGAATAGGAAAATCGCGTAGACAGGTGCGAAGCTATCTTTAAGAGAGATAAGCGAGGCATGGTCAGTATATTTTGTGGCTCGATCTGCTATTGAATAGTCAAGAACAATATTTATAAGGCTTACGGCGATTACCCCGTAAAGCAGGTAAGTCGTATCTCTGGTTTCTCTTCCCAACATCTAGTTATTTACCCCCACCTGAGATTACTGTCCTGCGTCAGAATACACTCAAATACGATGATTAATCTTGCCTTTAATCGTCGGAACCATTCCGTAACGCAAGTACACCAAACACAATTAAGGTGCCAATCAGCCACAACCAGTACCCCACATTTCCTGAGGCCAACCCTGACGCATAATCGAGCATTTACTTACTTCCCCTCACCACAGTTTTTGTAGTTATTTTCAACACATTGTCGCGCGAGGCGTTGGGCTAACAAAATTTCCTGCCTAGTCATCTCGCCCTCAATAATTTCTCTTGCCTCAGACGCAACCGATTGACCATTAGCACTAGCAATATTGAGCCACATATGTGCCATGACGTCGTCACGCGCGAAAGCCCGTCCTTGGTGATAGTACAAACCAATTGAATATTGAGCGTCAGCCAAACCGCTTTCGGCTGCCTCGAGGTATAAACCCGCTGCTCGCGAGTAATCCTGAATAACCCCATTACCCTGCTGATACATGATTGCAAGATTTACTTGAGCTTGAGCATCGCCCTGCTCAGCCGCTTTGGCATACCACTTTAAAGCCTGCTTATAATCACGCTTTGTCCCCATTGCCTCGTCATAAGCCAATCCAAGACTGAATTGGGCATCCAGATTTCCAGACGCCGCTGCTGGAAGCCAGTATTCAATCGCTAATGCTTGGTCTCTCGAAACGCCTCTTCCATGGGCGAGTAGCAAGCCATATTCGGCCTGCGCGTCCGTATATTTTTGATCGGCTGACAACTTCATCAAGTGTGCTGCCTCAGTGTAGCTTCGCTCTACGCCAAGCCCCTCTATATACATTTTTGCCAACCAATACTGCGCCTCTGGAACACCCTGTTTGGAAGCCTTTTCCAACCAAAGTGCAGCTTTATAGTAGTCTTTGGCGCCTGAAGGGGTTGCTCCTAGTAGATGTATCCATCCAAGGAAAAACTGAGCATTTGCGTCTCCCCGCTGACTCGCTTCCTCAAAAAGAAGAAAGCTGCCAGCTTTGTCCCCCGAAAGGTAAAGCTCTCTCGCGTCTTCGAAGCTAGCGTTAACCTTTAAAGACAATACGGCCAGGAGGAACAGCGCTGATTTTTTCATGCCACACAATTCAAACATCAACGTTTGGGTCAGTGTAGTAAAGCCGAATGTATAAAGTCACGCGGCTTCATCTGAAAAGATAACTCCAGCGTGTCAATTGCGACACTCAGATTTGATGGTTGAAGCCCGCTGAGTTTGACTAGTTAACCAGCCAAAAAGTTACCCGGGATTACAAATGCGCACTATTACCCTGCTAGCCCTAGCCTTTATCGCAGCATGTGGCTCTATCCAGCAGTCACAGAGGGTCCTCACGGGAGGTGTCGAAATTGGTGGCGTAATGGTCGCAGGGGTTGGAGACACGATTCTTGAGGTGAAAAAGGAAGAGTCCATGCCCAACGTCTTCGGGAAGGCTGATATGTATGGACGTAAGCGTGCGACTGGAGTTACTTATCTTACCTACGACGGCGTTTTAGATGGAAAGGCATCGTTCTTGCGGCGGGACATTGGCATTGCCTCAGAAAAAACCACGATGAACTCTTCTCCAATTGTCATACCTAATACAAGCACTTCAACAATAACTGGCTCCTTAAATGGCCAACCTATTTACGGAACACTTAGGTCTTCCGTACCACCCACCGTAATTCCGGCTTCGGCGCCGACTGACCAAATATCAGGAACCAGTCAAACTCTTTTGAGGGTTACCCCAGACTCGAGTGAACCGCTGATAATCGAGGGCCACATGCTTACAGTTATCGAAGCGTCGGAAAACCTGGTTCGCTTCACCATCGAGAAACTCAAATAATGAATGGTACGGCATCAATCACAGTCCTCACGGAAGACCTCTGGTCAGCCTTAGATGTGTTAGACGCTATGCCAGAGGCTCAACACACCGAGTGGTACAAAAGGCTTGAAGAAGCTGCTGATGCGGCTACTCAGGTTATGCTGTTGGACAAGGGAGTTATTACGGAGCAATAGCGTCACCCTCGTCACAAAAGCCCCCTCGACCTAAAAAAAGGAAACTTCTTGAGCTAACCTAACTCTGTGAACGGAGTTGGTTAATGAGACATTTATTCGTCCTAGTGTTTTCGGCCCTATTGAGCGCTGAAGGCACCGCACAAACTGTCCAAGATGGCGACAGCGTAGTCCCAATAAGCCTCTGCATCATTCAGTCGAGACAGTTTAGTAATGTCATTCAATTGCGTATGGAAAATAGGTCTCGCGCTGAGGTTTCATCTCAATGCTCATTGAATGGTGCGCTAGGGGTCACCGACGAAGGGCTTCAGCAGTATCAGATAATGCAACGCGCATTCGAAGCAGAGATAATAGTGTCCTCACCCCGCGAATCTTGCGATGCTTTCAGCGAGATCGCGTTTGAGCAGTTTGAACCAGAGGACATAGATGACGCTAGCTTTTGGGTAAAAGAGGCTGAAGCTTTCTGGTTAAAACGGTGCATGGGTGAGATCAAGAATTGATCGCTGGGACCCGCATTTTGTTGATGAGGAATTAGGGTAAGTCTGTGAATGTTTTGAACACAACACGATGGTACATATTTCTATTCCATATTTTATGGATAAATACTCCAGCACAGGCGCAAAACGTTTACGACATGACCGCACTGGATATCAGGTCTCTTTGCGTCCTGGCCGACGAGCATTCGAGCAACCTTATTCCCGTGCATAAAGAGTTAGCACGACGAGGCGCGAAAGAAGCTTGCGCGGGTATAAGAGCGCCAAAGGACTATCAGCACTTAGACCGAGCCGCCTATTTGACCCAGTCCGCTTTGGACCGAAAACTGGTGTCTTATCGAAAAGACGACCAAGACTTTGAGAAGCTGTCCAGCGTCAATTTATGCTCAGGGTATTTCAGCTTTCTGGAAACTCCGGATCAACTTATGGATGAACTGATAGAGAGAAAGCTATCTCCTAATATTTGTGAACAAATTATTGAAAACTACTTGCAGCGCACTTGCGCAGCATTCGTAGATGAGATCGACAATCTCTCCTTTGCTGACTTGAGGAAACATAGACAAACCAATGAGGGCCTTGAGGTCGAACTGGCAAGCAATGGCTTTAGCAAGAATGATTGCAGCACCATTTCCTCAAATAAAACATCCAGCTTGTCCGTTGAAGGTAAAGCCGTTGAGGAAGTCTACAACATCGATTTGTTGAGAATAACCACCATTTCTAAGGAAGATCTAAGGTGTGCGTCTGGAGCCAATCAAACGCTTATTCTTGAGGGCCAAATTGGTCCTGATAGCAGCTTTGCTATGAATAGATTACTGGAAGAAATGGAGTCATGTCGTGATGCCGAAGGTACGTTGGTCAAACAAATAGAAGCACAGCTGAGTTCCGGTGGGGGATTTTTACGTGACGGATATGAGCTTGGAAGAACCTTTAAAAAATACAATGTCCGAGCTGTGATCAAGGACGAAAAGGTATGCGCTTCCAGCTGTGCAGTAGCTTTCTTAGGGGGCGCCAATCGGAGTATAGAAGACAAGGGAAAAATTATGTTCCACGCGCCGTATTTCTCAGGAAAAAATGAATACGGGCGACAAGACATTGACTGTGATGTCGGCGAAGAGGCTCTTGCTGAGTTGAACGACTACTACATCTCAATGACTGACAAAGAAACTGGCGACCGGTTATTTGAGAGAACCATGTGGTACTGCAGCGCTGATGACGGCTGGGTTGTTACAGGTGGCGCAGCTGCCGAGCTTTATGGGATTGCAACAGAGCGATGACTAATTACGACCCTCCATACAAAACCTTGTTTTTTGTCTGCTATTCAGCAGTCGCGGCCACTGTTGCCACCGAAGCAGGTCTCTTGAGCCGCTCAGATTCATATGCCGCAAATCAGTCTTATGACGCTGTAGCTTTTGGGCAGGAGTGGCAGCTACTAACCGAAGAGGAGCATCCTTGGTGTGGCTTTGGGCGAATGGATAATGTTGAACTTGGGTATATGGTACCTGATGGAGACGATGGTATTCGTTTAATTAATGAAGATGAATACCAGAAGTTGATAGCGGCGGGACTCGAGAAGGGCTGATATATGAAGAATCTGAGTATTCTTATCTTAATACTGTCATTCATATCAGCCGATATGGTGAATGCAGAGGTGATTACTTACCAATGCAGCTTTGACAGATACGAAGGACCAAATGGCGGTGGCACTGAAGACTTTCGATTTACGATCCAATTAGACTCGGTTACTAAGGATGCTTACATCGTAGGTAGCCAAGGGCTGGCAAAGCTAGCCCATATTCCCGCGGCTTTCGGTCGATCATTTATAGAGTTCTCAGATACTGGAAATGTAATGGTCACTACTATCGCTGAAGACGGCAAGGCGGTTCATAGTCGCAACACCATGATGTTTGGTGATCTTATTCCGTCGCAGTATTACGGCGAATGCAAAAAATAAGGGTAGATCAGAAGAAGCGTATTTTATGGGCTGAGGAAGATACTTTGGCGCCTTGGGACCGGAGGAGACAGAAATGAAATTGTTTAGCGGATTAATGATTCTTTTGTTCAGTGCATCCGCACAAGCGTTTTGTTTTCAACCTACGATGTATGAATCAGAACCCTCCCCGCCACTTAGCTTTTCTAAACCTAGTGTCCCTTTTTGTTTTTCTGGTTATGAGTTCTCAGGTACGCACACATGCGAATCGTGGGAACTACAGAACTACTTTGATGAGTTGGAAGCGTATGTGGACGAGTTGCGTGATTACTCTGAAAAGGCGTGGGAGTTTGCGGAAGCAGCAAGTGTTTTCGCCTCAGAGGTAACAGATTACGCTAACTGCGAAATAGAAGCAGTGTCACCCTAGTGAGTCAGCGATGATGGGGTTTGAATGTGAAGCGAATTAAATTGAGTCGGTTACTCGTACTTGTGCTTACGGTACTCGTCGTGGGTTGCGCAAATACGGCAAAGCGAATGGGATCTCTTACGGTAGGGATGAGTAAGTTTGAGGTTTATCAGCTTCTTGGACAGCCTGAAAGTGAGTTAGCAGTGGAGCCGTACGAGTACCTAGAGTACTCGCTAAGCGAGGCGCCGCCCGCGACGATGCAGACTGTGTGCGCCGTAGGGGGACTCTACACGATCGCAATTACAGCTGTTTTTCGTGTTGATGAATGTAGGTCTAAGGTTGATAAATACTTTGTCAGGCTCAAGGGCGCCAGAGTAGACAGGTATGGGCAAGGTGACGTCTCAAGGGAGATTGCGTCGTTGCCCTCGGGCGGAAGTTCAGCAGAAAAACCAGAGTCGCCAGAGGAAGCCTCCTCTTCCGGGACCGGATTCTTCATCACTAAATCTGGCTACCTGTTGACGAGCCAACACGTTGTCGACAGAGCGGATCGAATAATTGTGGTACTTGAGTCCGGTCAAAACCTAGAGGCCAGCCTCTTCAGAGAAGACGAAGCAAATGATATTGCTGTCCTAAAGGTCGTTGCGGATACAGACTTCCCCTTTGTTTCATTTTCGTACACTGAAGGGCTAATGCGCGGTGATGAGGTTATGACGCTCGGTTACCCCTTGGTGGATCTACAAGGTCAAAATCAAAAAGCCACGTTTGGTCGAGTAAACGCGAAATCTGGAATTCAGGACGATTTCCGATACCTTCAAATAGATATTCCTATCCAGCCTGGGAACAGTGGCGGACCTCTGATTAACAAGAGAGGCGAAGTAGTTGGCATCATAGCTGCAACACTCAAGTTCACGGCTACTTTGAGAGAGACAGGCTCGCTACCTCAAAGCGTAAATTATGCGGTGAAGGCTGATTATGCCCTCCCTATTATTTCCGACTTGGAGATTTCAAAATCCTCACAGCCGAGGCAGACCAACGATTTCAGTGAGATAGTTAGTGCAATTGAAAATTCAGTTGTAAGAGTTATAGCGATAAAAGATTAGCGTCTTTGAGAAGAAAGGATGGTCCGACCAATGTATATGCGGAATTCTTGGTGGGTGCCAGCGCACGCTTATCGTAAGTATTGATAGAATCCCAAGATGCCAACTCAAAGCTATATCAAAAGCCAGAAAGCCTACCGTGTAAGCCTCAAGCACAAGCTCAAGAAACACCTACTCCTTCAGTCAGCCTCAGCGAACCAGGTTGACCGTCGCTGGCTAAATGGCTTTATGGCCGCTGGCTTCCATAGTGGACTTATAAGCCTGTCCGAACTGAAGCTCGAGTTCATGAAGGCACATCGTAATGCCTATGGTGAACGCATGACGGAAGCTCAGGAACAGCAGCTGGAGAGAAGGCTAACGAAGTTATGTCAATAAACATGAGCAGGCTTATCTTCTTTTGCTTTGGGGTGATGCTTTCTAGCGCGGTATGGATGGCCGCTCTGGAAAATAGAAATCATTTTGACTACGAATCTTGTTCGGAGATGGCGGGGACAAATGCCGCATTTAGTGAGGCACTTGATGCTCTACTCGCGTCATGTGCTGACCAGTATCCCGCAAGGAGAGATTCATTAGGGGACGGTTACATATACGTAGATGAAATGTCTGGTCTCAGTTTTGCAATCCCCACTCCAGTTCCTTCAGCGACCAACTGGATAGAGATTAGAAGTGCTGTGGAAGCGCACGCTAAAGAGGTTGAAAAAAGTCGATTAGCGGAAGAGGAGGCTAGGTTAAGGGAGCTTGAGCTGAGGGAGGAACAAGATCGACAACGACGTGAGGTAGCCGCAGCTCTGGCTGAGGAGCGTGAATGGAGAAGACAAGAATGTCTAAAGCTTAATGATAAAAAGCGCCAATATTTCGCACGCGAACAGCAAACGGCCACCAAGAATATTATAGTTACCAAGCGAACAATGGTCAGTAACAAGCTTTTCCAGACAGACAGACCTGTGGTTAAAGTAACCAACCTCTCGGGATTTCCCGTTTCTTCTCTGAAACTCCGCTTTCAATACATGACTCAGCGTGGTGAATATGACTCTTGGCAAAATATAGTTTGTCCTACCGTTCCTCAGTATTCATGGACGGCTTTTAGTTCACAAAACTCGCTATTCCCAGTCGGCGGGACAATGCAGGTGGTGGTGCCGGATAGCCAGATTGTAGGCAGGGCTGGTGACTGGTTACTATGCACGTCCGTTGAATCAGCAGAATTCCAAAGGCCGAAGTTGAATCTCGAGAATTGCTACTAGCTCGCATCTGGTATGCTTTTCAACTTCATTACGCTGGATAATTTGAAGACGAACGGCAACCCCTGTATCAAACGCATGACCGAGACTTAGGAGCAATAGCTGGAGAGAAGGCTTACGAAGTTATGTCAGACGGATTAGTTCCAATTGACACTCTTGACCTAATTCCTGGCACAGAGGTAGAAGAAGCGCTTAACTATTACAAAAACGGTTATCCAATTTTGAGGTGAGCTGTATGTTAGAAAAATTGAAAGCACTGAACGCCATTCAAAAGTTCGCCTTGGTTGCGGCGTTTTTTACTGTTTTTACCAGACCAATGTTTTGGCGCCTCCGGGTTGATGAGGTGTGGCAAGAAACCATGATGTGGCTTGCCCTTATCGCCTCTTTCCTTCTGATTGCGGTTCTATTTGGGGATAAGAAAGAGGATTGAGCGTAACGAGACACCGCGGAACACTCAAACCAGATCAAACAAATCGCCTAACGCCTCCTCCAATCCCATGGCGCTAAAGGCCGTAGAATCAACAAAGTAAGTCAGTCCTTAATACAAGTCTCTACTACCAGTGATCCATCACGCCTAGGATGTATTTAAGAATAAGCTGGCCCTCGCGGGCAAAGGGCAAACCTGACCAACCGATATAACGGGACAAACCCAATATCCATGCGGTTTACCCACTTTGGCCACTTTGCCCCTTTGTTAGGGGGAGTGGTCAAGTGATATGTACCGCAACTCGTTATTTTGGAAGCCACGCTCGCAAGTCCAATGTCTGTTTCTGTAGGCGCGTAACACTCGCATCGTTGGTTTTCGATTACCCATGCCCGCATCCTTACAGGCTGCGATAACGCCACTTTGATTCATGGGCTTTAGAGAAATCAGGTCTTTTATGAAATCGATAACCTCAGAATCATTGGCTTCCTGTCTTCGCACATGTTCAAGCTCACGAGTGTTTGTGTAATCACCACTCAGCGTGACACTCCGAGACGAATCAATGACGAAGGTTTGAGGCTTTACAAGCGCCCTCTCCTTCTCAAACTCAGTGGATACTGTGAGTTCCGTATCAGTCTTTGAAGGATAAAGCATCATCATGATGTCGAAATCAGCCTTCAAGTCACCCGTACCCTCGTATACCAACTTGCCGTCACTGTCGGGGTGCTTGTTTGTGTGAGCTAGTGCAATAACGGTACATCCGCGGATAGTTAAACCTCGGACGTTTGCATAAAACTTCTTTGAGTTTTGTTTGGAAATAACATCGGTAAACTTTTTGAGGGTATCTAAAAACACCACGCAATCTGACAAGTCGTCGTCTTCTAGCATCTGTGTAATGACACTTATGCAATCAGCTTCAGATGTCCCCGCCTCTAAGGGCGCTATAAGGCGATATCCCGAACTTTCTGCTAGTCCCTGATAGTGCTTCAAGTCTGCGGCGCCAGCATCCAGATTGAAGTACAGAACCTCATAGCCATCGTTCGCTAGTTCTGCCGCCGCTGAAGTTGCTATCGTGGTCTTTCCTCCATTTGGAGGAGCCACCCAAACATGAGACTTCTGATGAAATATGCTGTCACACCACAGGGGTTGAGAGTCTGATATCTCTTCGACTTGTTCATTAGTCACCGTTAACTTGTCCACTGAACGCCTCCAGTCTCGTTTAGGCTCTAACTGAGAAACCTTGTTTGGTAGGTAGGAATAGTCGTCAGAGGCCATTGGTTGCGTCCTCGACTACATCTAGGTAGAAATCATGCGCATGAACCGCGAGTACCCTCAGATAAGCTTCCATCTGAGTCGTATCCTCACGCGCTAAGTTTTTTTTGTTCCGCACTGACCCATTCCACGCAAGACAAAAAAATCTCATGTATGTCAGTTCATCAGAGGAGTAAGGAATAGAACTCTTGTTAGATTTCTTGTGCCAAAGCCCGAGTGCGACTAGCGCATTGATAACTTCTGCTTGCGTACATCCCGCAAAGCAATGCACCAGCAGCTTATCCTTGCCCTGCGTAATAGACAGACTTGGGTTCCTATCGTCATGAGCTGGACAACACGCGATATATCTATTTCCGCCAAGCTCCTTAAATCTCTCGAGATTGGATAACTGGGCTACTGACGACATTCGAGGTACCTCCTCACTGCTATCGCAGTCTGTTCTTGAAGGTAGTGAATGCGCGCACGCTCCTCTTCGCTTGGATTCCAAGGCGTTGGAATGTGTTTGATGGCTGAAGCAAGTCGCTGTTTCCACATCTCAGCGTCTTGCCGTAATTCTTCTAAAGAGTTCATAGGAGCCTCCCGATATCAGAAAGCCCCACCTAAGTGCGGGTTTGCTTGCTTGTGTAGCAAAGGACGACGCCCACATTAAGTGAGGACGTTATCGAACGTTTCTTTGCTTAAGGTGTTCTTTTAGCTCTTCTGCGTCCCAATATGGGCGCTGTCCCATCTGATAGGTTGGCTCAGGTATGTAGCCCTTCTGACGCCATTTCCAAAGCGTTACTCGAGAGATGCCGAACTGGTCGGCAATGTCGTTGGTACTCAGCACCGTCTTTTTCATGGTATTTACCTCATCAAGCACCTGACCTACCATTGACGGCAGGGTGTGCTTTCATTCGTTGGTTGCTCATCTGAGGTACGGGGCCATTGCAGTGGTTACCCGTACCGCCTTTACAATTGTTATTAAACCTTAATGCTTATTTAAAAACTCCCCGATTCCCAACTCGGCAATCAGGCGTTTCGGCGCCTGTCCCCTCTTTGCTCGACCGTGAGCCAACTCCAAAGCTCATCAATTTCGCTCTCTTTGTTTTCCCATCCCACAATAGGGTCTTCCCAAACATCACCCCAGTCTAGCCAGTAAGCCTTCAACTCCTTCCACTCCGCGCCCTGCCTCTTCATCGACCAAATGTCTCTTGCGACGAAATTCGCCTGCGCCCACTTTCTTCTGGCAGACCAGTCCTCATCGGGGACATGCAGAGCTACAAGGCGCACCATTATTTGAATTCTCTCCTCGCGACGATATGCCTCAGATTGTGACCCTTTGGGCGAACCGAATAAGTTATAAAGTTCCTGCTTGATATCGTTGGCATCGTGACCCATCCCTGAGCGGGACTGAACGGTCACAATTCGATGAACTTCACGTAAAAAACTCAAAATATCACGAGTATCGACACTTAAATCTCTCACGCTATCAACAAGTGGTTTGCGAGGAATCAACTCGTGCATCTCACTCTCCTTTAAGTCGACTGGGTCATAAACCGCCAAGAACTGGTCTAGCACGCTGCGGACATTCAAAATTCCATCCAATAAAAGGCGAGAGTCGAATTCCTCTGGCGTGTAAAGGCCCTCATGTGCCATGGCGGCTGTGTGCTGGATGTAGAAGTCATTCATTTCGTCTAACGGGAGCTTTTCTTTTTCAAACGCATCAATGGCTTCATCTAAGCGCCTCCGATACTCCTCGCGCTTAAGTCTCTTTTGCTCCTCTGACAGACTCATGTGCGACCCACTACAAAATCGCACCACATTTGGGATGCGCGGCGTCTCTGCTGAACATATTTCGCGCGGTTGTACGCCGCTCGAACCCTCGATTTTTCGGGCTGATGCCCCTGCATCGCCTCGATAACTCGATCGGAGAATGGAACCTCGAACTCTTCTGCCCAAGTCTTAAAGGATGCCCTGAAACCATGGAAGACTGGCACGTCGCCATCAGGCTCACCGAATCGACTTAGGTATTGTTCTTTTACTGACTTGTTTAGAGTGTTGTCAGACTTTGGCTGACCGTTACGCGACCAAAAGATGTATGGGCCATTTTCTAGCTTTTTTGCCTCCTCGAGGATTTCTATTGCCCTGTCGCTAAGGAAAATATCGTTAATTTCCCTCTGCTTAGTCCTCTCAGCAGGAAGCGTCCATACATCACCTGATACCTCCTCCCAACGCGCTTTCCTTACCTCGGCGGAGCGAGCGACGGTCAAGCATCCAAACTCTATTGCAAGCCGCGTGAGAGGGTCTGTCTTTCCATTGGTTCTCAAGTGATTAAAGAACTCTGTGATATTTTCTAGGGGCATCATCGGATGGTGACGCGGCACGTGCTTTACGTCGGGCAAATCGGCAAGAATCCCAGTGGCGACGTTCTTAATACAGTGGTCATGGTCAACTCCACGCTGAAGGACTCTCGTGACGCGCATCCTGACTCTATCCGCAGTGACATGTTTATCTAGCCAAAGCACTCCGCCATCAACTTTTTGAAGAAGCAGCTTTTCGATATCCCACCGAAAGATCTTGTCGACGTCCTTTTCACCGATGTAGGGATAGACATAAGCCTCAAAATTGCTCCTCCACTGGTCAACAGTTCTAAGAGCCTTGTTTGCTAGCTTAGTTTCGATGTGTTCTTCCGCTAATTCGCGGAATGTGGGGACTCCCTTGGGGTTTCTGGGGTCGTAGCCCATCTTCGCTAATTCGCGCCACTCTCTAGCTTTTTCTCTTGCCTGAGAGAGACTTAGCTGAGGGTATTTGCCCAAATAATATTCTTTGCGCTTACCATTTCGTTGAACTCTCAGAAACCAGTCACGAGTCTTTCCTTCCGTTACACGGAAAATAAGACCATTCCCATCAGAGTATCTGCCCACCACTTTTTTGGGTAGTTCTGAGGCCGTTAGCGCCATTGATCACCACCTTCGTACACCACTCAGTGTTGACACAATGAAACAAAAAGAAATGCTTTTCAACAAATAGATAAGCAATTAAGCGGCCTGAAGCAGCTATAGGCTACAAGGCTTAACAGTTGCAAATAGGGGGTTGGCGGAGAAGGAGGGATTCGAACCCTCGATACGTTGCCGTATACACACTTTCCAGGCGTGCGCCTTCGACCACTCGGCCACCTCTCCGTGGGCCAGAAGTCTAGCACAGGCCTTATTAAAGAAGCATCGACGGCGGGCATCAATGCAAGAAATACCACATAAAAAGCGTATTGCTCGCGCCTTAAGCCGCTCGAGTTAGTTGCTCTGAAGAACCACCGCTGTGAAGGTATCTTCCGAGCGGCTGCTTCCCCAAGGCCTCGCTCGCACCCTCGTCGCCCTGCCACGCGACCTCACCTGAAATATAAACGCTGTCTACGATACCTTCAGGCCGATTAACCATTTGCTCGTGCTCAAAAATTTCTCGATGTACCAACACCCTTGTTTGATCAGGCTCCCAGCCATCGAATGCGTCGGGGTTAATGAGCACCATGTCGGCGCGCGCACCGATATTCAGGCTCCCAGCGTCGAGACCAAAGGTTTCCGCTGGATCCTTGGTCAGTCGCTTTACGACCTTGGCAATCGTCTCCTCTCCGTGTTCTCGCGCCAGCTTTAAGGACATGAGATTGCTGTCAAAAAATGCCATGTTGGTAATATGTGCCCCCGAATCGTTAAACCCGGGAAGCGTATTTTCGTGGAGTAAAAACTCCAAAGTAGACCGATTACCCGCGTTCGCCACATCCGCATAAAAACGGAAACTTTTGTCGTAAGATCGCAGCATGTGAAGCGCAAAATCAGCGTCATCTCGCAGTTCGATCTCGATTCTCTCAAAAGCCTCTCGCTCTGATGCAGACCGCGCAGCCTCAAGATCGCCTGCCTTAAATTTCTGAGCCCTCGCCATGACCTGAGCAAAACTCTCACCGTCCCAGTCAGTGCAAGGTGCCCCATCGAAAATAAGTTTCTCCGGCTCACGAATAACCAAACTATCTGGCAACCCTCGCGCCGCCTTCCAGCTTGCGAAATCGTCACCCGTACGCCCGTGACGCCACTCCCTACGGAATCGCTCAACCCACTCAGGATCGTGCATTAATCGCTGCCTTCCCTCGTAGTCGTCGTACTCTAATGCAATGAGCTCCGCCGTAGAGGTCAACTCCTCAAACAACGGGCTGACAATTCCATCGGACCAAACTCTAAAGTTGGTACCCAGCGCTTGAAAATGCAGGCGCCCATCCATGAACTTGCTGTTAAGAAGCTTGGCGACGCCGAGAAATAGTTTTGACGAGTTAGGGGCGGCCGTCATTTCCATTGCCGATAGCGCCGATGTCTTAAGCGGCTTTCCAAATAATCGACCACTGGTCAAGGTGAAGTAAAATAATGCCTTGAGGCGGTTTTCGATAATCGGCGTTGTTTGCCACACACGATCGTATTTTCTCACCACTTTCAAAAGGCGACGAAGCTCGCTAAACGATGCAAATTGGGTTGGGATTCGTTTATCCGTGTGGGGATCATTGGAGAGGTAGTGAAACGGCAAACCGTCTGTGCTCAACCCCAAATAACCGAGCTGCATTGCCCCCTCAAGAATCTGCTCCATTTTCTGAAGCTCACTCTCGGTTGGTGCACGGCTAATGCTCGCGTCCAACCCCATCACCTCGATTCGCAGCATCGAATGTGGCACGAAGGCCGCGATGTTGGGACCTAAGTTGAGATTATTAAAATGCGCCAAATAATCCTCTGGATTGTCCCAGGTCATCGCCTGCGCGCATTTTCGTAAAACCGACTTTGGAATATTTTCTACGCGAGTGAAGCAGTCAACAATCGGCTCTTGCCCGTTCGTTTCTTGAGAACCAAAGCAAGTGCCAAGACTGCAATTCCCCACAAGCACCGTGGTTGTCCCGTGACGCACAACCTCATCGAGTGCGGGTGCAACCTCCACTTCAAGGTCGAGGTGCGTATGGATATCCAGCATGCCCGGAATCAACCACCTACCCGCCGCGTCCACGCACTGCTTGGCCTGTGACACAGGCAAATTTGCACCGCGAGCCACAACGTTGCCAGCTGCAACAGCCACGTCTTCGATTCGCCCCGGCGTACCTTCACCGTCGAAGACCTTTGCACCCCTGATGAGTAAATCCCACTGAGCCATGGTTATCCTGCCCTATATTTCGTTGTTATAAGGCTCAGGATAACGCTTTTTCACCCTGCTTGATAAGCTGGAACAACCTGTTATCTGACGAACTTATTGCTCAAACAGACGCGTAATTACAGGGGCTTTCGCAAAGGAAGAGCGCCAAGGGGTGATGTCGATACCACCGCGACGCTGGAAGAAGCCCACCACCTGAAGTTGGTCAGGCGCTAACAGACGCTCCAAACGAGAATATAAATCCTCGACGCATTGCTCGTGAAACCCCTGATGGTTCCTCAAGCCTTCTACTGTCTCACGGATAACTTCCTCGTCGAAGTGCTCAGCTGACACATCGATAACGAGCGTCGCCCAATCAGGCTGCGATGTCACAGGGCACAAAGAGCGAAAACCAATGGATGTAAAGCGCCTGCTTTCTTGAAGCCGCGACGCGTCATCCTGCCAGACGTTTAGCTCTAGCTCTGTGGCTAATCGTGAACTTTCTTGAAGCGCCTCAAATGTCAGAAGTTGCAACGTAACCCTCGATTGGGTGAGCGCAGAAAGATCGCATTCGATACAGGCAACTGCTTCCTCGTCACTGACAAATTCGTGTGCATTTAATGAATTCAGGTAAAGCTTAAGCGACTTGGACTCAACCGTATGCGCGCTGGACGCTGGAATAATGAGTGCACCTGTCGTGTAGCGAACCTCGCCTGATGACAACAACCAGCTCAGCTCGTAACAGTGCCAAACGTCGTGACCCAGTACCAAGCGAGGCGATGGATGCGCAATACCTGCACGCCCTCTTTCACGATCTATGGGCTCGAGCACCTCAGGCGAATACGTCGCCGGGGCGGCAACCGTGCTACCCAGTACACCGACCAAGGCTAAGTTCTCAACCGTGTACCCGTTCCCAAAAGATGCATCGCGTAGATAAAAGACACGATCGTAAGTGCAATCAACATGGCAAACGAAACAGTAATGTCGACATCACTAACGCCCAATACACCAAACCGAAAGGCATTAACGACATAAACGAGCGGATTGATCTGAGAAATGCTTGCCCAGAAGTCAGGCAGCAGATCGAGCGAATAAAACACCCCACCCAGATAAGTCAGAGGGGTTAAGACGAAGGTCGGTACAATGTTCACATCGTCAAAGGTGTTCGCAAAGACCGCATTAATGAGGCCCAAGAGAGAAAAAGATACAGACGTTAGGCTAACAACGCCGATGACCACAAGCCAGTTGTGGATATCGAGGTCGGTGAAGAAGAGCGCTACCGAGGTCACAATAATCGAAACCAAAATACCTCGACTCACGCCACCTGCAGCATAACCCAGCACAATCACGTACGTAGGAGTCGGAGAGACCAACAGCTCTTCAACACTGTTGTTGAATTTCGCGCCGAAAAATGAGCCCACGACGTTTGCGTAAGTGTTGGTAATGATGGCCATCATAATCAGGCCCGGCACAACAAACTCCATATAACTCACACCACCCATCGTGCCGATACGCGAACCGATCAAGGTGCCGAATATCAGAAAGTAGAGTGACATTGTGATCGCTGACGGCAGTAAGGTTTGCGTCCAAATTCGCAAGTACCGACGCACTTCCTTGCGCATAATCGTCAGAAAGGCGATCCACTGTTCGTAGGGACTCATGACGCACCCTCCAAGACATTCACAAACATTCGCTCAAGTCTGTTCTCTTTGTTGCGCATGCTCACAATAGTGACACCCAGCTCGCTTAAGGCTGCAAATACGTGCGCCAGGTCCTGCCCTTTCTGCAGATCCACCTCCAAGCACTGAGGCTCAACTTGTCGCAACTGATAACCCGCAATAGCGATACCCGGAGGTAATTCGGTTTGCGTATCAAGTAAGAAGGTCTCGCTTTTAAGATCGCGTAGCAGATCTCTAATTGAACCCTTCGTCACAATTTTACCTTGATTGATAATAGCGACGTTACGACACAGCAATTCAGCTTCTTCGAGGTAGTGAGTGGTCAGGATAATAGTGCGCCCTTCCTTGTTGGTCTCGCGGAGAAAGTCATACATGCTCCGGCGCATCTCAATATCGACGCCGGCCGTGGGCTCATCAAGAATGAGGACGCGAGGTTCGTGCACCAAGGCTCGCGCAATCATGAGTCGACGTTTCATTCCGCCCGACAGCATCCGCATTTGGACTTTCTGTTTATCAGCAATGCCTAGCTTCTCGAGATAGTACTCGGCGCGCTCGCGCGCCAACCCAATCGGAATACCGTAGTAACCCGCTTGATGGATCAACACGTCTTCGACACTCTCAAAGACATTGAAATTAAATTCTTGAGGGACGATGCCGATTTGCTTCTTCGCAAGCGAGAAATCCTCATCAATATCGATACCACAGATTTTTACCGACCCACCCGTTTTTGACACGAGTGAGCTCACGATACCAATGGTGGTCGACTTTCCTGCACCGTTGGGCCCGAGAAGCGCGTAGAAATCACCCTCCTCAACCGCGAGATCAATTCCTTTTAGCGCTTCGAACCCATTCGCGTAGGTTTTCTGCAAATTTTTAATTTCTAAGGCGGGCGGCATGAAGGCTCCACTACAAACTGGAGCGCGGAGTTTACATAAATCAGATTAGTTTTTCGAAACCTTTACGAGAATGCTTGACGAGTCGATGTTGTCTCACTACTATGCCGCACCTTACGAAGAGCACTACGTGCACCACGTTCCGTCCCCTTCGTCTAGTGGCCTAGGACACCGCCCTTTCACGGCGGGAACAGGGGTTCGAACCCCCTAGGGGACGCCATTTTTTGCGGGAATAGCTCAGCTGGTAGAGCGCAACCTTGCCAAGGTTGAGGTCGCGAGTTCGAACCTCGTTTCCCGCTCCATTTTTTTTCTCACGTCTGTCAATAAGCGCGTACAATGCGGCGCGTTGAAGCGCATTGAGCGCGCAGATGTGAGCAGAAATCATGAAAGACTACTCCCCCGCAGAACTCGACACGCTGGCACTTCATGCTGGCGGCAAGCCCGACCCCACAACTGGCGCACGTGCGACACCAATTTACCAAACCGCGTCGTACTGCTTCCCCGACTCTGACTACGCAGCTGCGCTGTTCAATATGGAGCGTCCAGGCCACGTCTACTCGCGCCTGAGCAATCCAACAACCGCTGTACTTGAGGAGCGTATTGCGGCGCTTGAAGGCGGCGTGGGTGCAATTGCCACCGCAAGTGGTCAGGCGGCCTTACAGTTGGCCATCATGACGATTATGGACGCCGGCGCGCACATCGTAGCCTCGAGCGCACTCTACGGCGGCAGCCACAATTTGCTCGCGTATACGCTCCCGCGCTTTGGAATAACGACGACATTCGTAGATCCACGCGATGAAGAGGCGCTGCGAGCAGCGATACGGCCTGAAACGCGACTTATTTTTGGTGAAACCGTGGGTAACCCTGGGCTTGATGTGCTGAACATACCCCGCGTATCGGCCATTGCCCACGAGCATGGGCTCCCGCTTCTTGTCGATTCAACCTTCACCACGCCCTATCTCATAAAGCCCTTTGAGCTCGGTGCCGATCTCGTTATGCATTCCGCCACTAAATTTTTGAGTGGTCACGGCATCGTTATTGGCGGCTTATTGGTGGACGGCGGGCGTTTCGACTGGGATGGATCGGGGAAATTTCCGCAGTTATCTGAGCCCTACAAAGGTTTTCATAACCTTGTCTTTACCGAGGAGTTTGGCCCAGCGGCGTTTATATCAAGAGCACGCAAAGAGGGACTTCGTGATTTCGGTGCCTGTCAGAGTCCGACCAGTGCCTTCTACATTTTACAGGGCATGGAAACGCTGGGTGTGCGCATGGAAAAACACATTTCCAATACACGTGCAGTCGTGGACTTTCTGAGCACTCACGCGGCTGTGAGTGGCGTCGCGCACCCGGACCTTTCGAGTCACCCCGATCACGCCCTGGCCCAAGAACTTTTTCCCAAAGGGACCAGTGCGGTCTTCACTTTCGAAATAAAAGGGGGCCGAGCGGCTGGAATCGCCTTTGTTAACGCACTCAATTTGTTCTCACATCTTGCCAACGTCGGTGACGCAAAGTCCTTAGTCATTCACCCAGCGAGTACCACTCATTTCCGAATGGACGAGGCAGCGCTTGCTGCGGCGGGAATTGGCGAGGGAACCATTCGCCTGTCGGTTGGGCTCGAAGACCCGAAAGACCTCATCGCCGACCTCAAAGCAGGTCTGCGCGCCGCAGAAAAGGCGTCTGGGGGTGCCGGCGCATGAAGTTGACGATTAACAATGAAACGGCCTATCTCTACACCAACAACAAAGAGATTGACTCTGCAAAACCGTCCGTCGTCTTTATTCACGGTGCCGGCTTTGATCACAGTGTCTGGACGCTTTTTGCGCGACACTTTTCACGCCATAACTGGAATGTCTTGGCTATCGATCTTCCAGGCCATGGCCGATCGTCAGGCGACGTGCTGACCTCCATTGAGGCCATGTCCGACTGGATTATCGAAATTGTCGATCATCTCGGACTCCAACGTGTTGCGTTGGTTGGCCACAGCATGGGAAGCCTTATCACGCTTGAGACGGCTGCAAAAATGCAGGCTCGCGCAGTGAAGGTGGTACTGATTGGGTCGATCGCCCCAATGCCTGTTTCCGACCCGATACTCGACGCAACGGCAAACCGCCCTGGGTCGGCGCACGCTATGCTCACATCCTTTAGTTTCAGTAAGCGGAATCTGATGGGGGGTAACCCCAACCCGGGCATGTGGATGGTGAGCGACAGCATGCGACGGTATGAGGAAGAAATACAGGCCGCACTGGATGTCGATATGCGCGCCTGCAATGCCTATCGGAATGGACTCGAAGCCGCCGCTATGATCACAGCACCGAGTTTAATGATCCACGGCGATGCCGACCGTCTAACACCATTGAGAGCGACGCAGACCCTGCAAGCGGCGCTCAACGATGCAAGATTTTGTGTCGTCCCGGGCGCTGGCCATTCGCTAATGGTCGAAGATCCAAATTTGGTACTCGATCAGCTCAAAACCCACCTTTTGTCATAAACTCAGAAATGAGAGCAAGAACGCATGTCTAAAATCACCCTGCTCGATGGTGGCCTTGGCCAAGAACTCATCAAGCGCAGCTCTGCCCCGCCTCATCCGCTGTGGTCAACCAAAGTAATGCTGGACGAGCCCCATCTCGTAGCTGATATTCATCGAGACTTTTGTGATGCAGGTGCGCGCGTTATCTGCCTTAACACCTACGCGATAAGTCGCCATCGCCTGAAAACGTATGCACCGGAGTACTCGGTGAAGGAGATGCTTGACGCGGCAGTCAGCACAGCGCGCCAGGGCATCGGCTCAGCGTCTTCAGGGGACTCGGTATCGATCGTTGCATCGCTGCCACCACTTAATGCCTCTTACGATCACACCGTCGCACCCGATTTTGACAGCGCCTATGAACAGTACAGCGAGCTTGTCACGTTGCAGAAAGATGCCGTCGATGGATTTTTACTCGAAACCATGAGCAACATCACTGAGGCTACAGCCGGCGCGAAAGCCATACGCGACGCCGGTGTTGTGGGCGCCGTTGCGTTTACCTTGAACGACAAAGATCCTCGAGAGCTACGATCAGGGGAGACGCTTGAAGAGGCCATTGCAGCGGTTAAGCCCTATACACCAGACGCCATTATGGTGAATTGTTCAACACCGGAGGTGGTGACCGAAGGGCTCAAAATAGCTTTGAAGTCGGGTGTCCGTTGCGGTGCCTACGCCAACGGATTTACCTCAGTGGAGGCTTTGGTGCCTGGCAGCACGGTGGACCGCCTATCGAGTCGGGTAGACCTTGGCCCCGCTGAATATTTAGCCTTCGTCAAAACGTGGCTCGAGATGGGCGTCCAGATTATTGGTGGTTGTTGTGAAATTGGCCCCGATCACATCAGAGCCATACGAACGTATCTTGACGAGAAGGCTATTGAGACGACGGACGCGTTAATTCCCTGACTCGTTGTAGCCGGCGGATTACCGCGCGGGCTCCGTTTAGCCCTCCTTGTCGAGATCGATAGATAAACTGTTAATGCAATATCGTAAGCCCGTTTCGGTGGGCCCGTCGGGGAAGACGTGTCCGAGATGCCCGCCACATTTTTGGCATAGCACCTCCGTTCGAACCATCCCGTAACTGGTATCGCGCTCCTGCGCGATAGCCGCATCACCGACTGGACGATCGAAGCTCGGCCATCCACAACCGGCATCAAATTTGCTCTCCGATTGGAAAAGCACCTCACCGCATCCGCGACACTTGTACGTCCCCGTATCGGTGGTATCCCAATATTCGCCAGTAAACGCGCGTTCGGTACCTTTCTGCCGAAGTACATGGTACTCGTCTGACGTTAGCTTCTCTCGCCAGTAGGCGTCGTCTTTGTCCTTCATAACCGGCTCTCCGTGTGCTTTTTCGCTTTCTGTCTGCTGATATAAGGGGCAATTACCCAATTTCAATGTCTCACCGTGACACCAAGCGCCTCAAGCCACCCATTCAAGCGCAATGATGAGGCTTCTCCGCTAACCAAAAGCTCCTCAAGTTGTTGGCGCATGGTGTATTCGCGCCGCTGTCGCTCAAACGTATCGGGACCCTGGTCTCGTGCCCATGCCGCGCGAAACTTGGCGTCATCAGCCTCAATTCTCCCAACCGAACTAAGTAGAGAGGCCAGCACGCTGTCATCTGTACTCCCAAAAGGCAAAACGGTATGACTACTCTCGCCCTGAGGGACAGCTCCGTGGTCTTCAAGCTCCAGCGTTTCAATAAGGGGCGGGATGAGGAAATCCGTCGCATTGTTTTTGGCTGTCTCGGAATAACCCGCGATGTGGGGGGTCGCGTAGCGCGCGCCCTTTAACAGCTCGAGCGATACCCGGGGCTCATTTGGCCATGTATCAAGTACAAGGTCGACACCCCGCTCCACAAGATAGAGAGCGGCCTCCTCGCTCAGCAAACCGCCTCGTCCTGCATTAATAAACAAGGTATCGCGCCCGATGACCTTGGCCTCTTGTACACCAATCATCCCAAAACTCGGAAATGGCTGGGAGTGATGTAGCGCCGCATGCAGACTAACAACACCGCAAGAGAGAACCCCTTGCAGGTCCGTTTCCTGCACATGTGAGTCGAACTGTGTTGTCCAAGGATCATAAACACGAACTCGGGCTCCAAGCGCTGCCAATCGCTTTGCGAGCCCCCGCCCTACGTTGCCATAACCAACGAGTCCAACCTCGGCGCCAGCTAAGATAGGCTCTAACTTCCCACACAGTGCAATAGCAGCGAGCACGTAGTCTCCAACGGCGGATGCATTGCAGCCCGCAGCGCTTGAAAAAGGAATGCCGCGTGCCGCCAGGTAGTTCAAATCAATATGATCTGTACCAGCGCTCGCGGTACCGACAAAGCGAACATCGCTACCATCTAAAAGCCGCCCATCGATACGCGTGACCGTTCGCGTTAGCAAGGCCTGCGCGTCAACCAGCGCATCGCGCGAAATATCGGTGCTAACCAGTGGGACAAGTTCTATGGGTAGCGCTCGAAGCCTTGGTGTCACCCGGATAGCACTATCGATAACGACTCTAGGCTTACTCATGGCAAGGTAACGCGCCTCCCTTCACTCAGACCGCTGAGTACATTGGGTCAATGCTCTGTGAAATAGCTCAGCTCTCTCAGGTAAACCACACCTCGATAGCCGGTCAAACTCGTCATTAACCGCCGCAGTGAAGGATGCAATGGCCGGATCCGAGAGCGACACTGACAAGTTATCGACACTGACCTTAAAGTCGATCCCTAGCGCCTCACAGAACATTTTTTCGATCGCCTGTGGTCTCACTTCAACGCCATAGAAAGCCGCCTGCTGCGCCTCGTCACGGCCGTCGGGCGCGTACCAGTAACCATAGTCAGGCAGTCCTCGCCTTGCAGCGCCTGCAACGCACCAATGTGCCACTTCATGAAGCGCGCTGCGACTATAGTCTTCCCTGAAATAAATGACGTTTGGCGAGCCGGGGCGGTAATAAGGCTCATTCGCACCCCCCTGGAGAACAGTGTTCTCAGTGAGACTAAAGGCGCGATTAAAACACTCAGTAACGCAGAGCACAGACGGCTCAAAAAATAGCTTATTAACAACCATTTAGCCTGCTTTCTTCACTCGATAAATAAATTGCTCTTGAGTAAGATTCGTCTCCAGCAAGCTATGTCCGAGAAACTCACAAAAACTGGGCACGTCGCGCTGTGTAGAGGGGTCTGTCGCCGTTAAACAGACGACATCACCCACACCCGCCCGACGTATCGCTGCATGGAGCATCATAACGGGCTCCGGGCACTTGAGGCCCGTCGCGTCTACTTGTTGATCGTCGTTGGACACACTTACTTGCCTAGACCAATGGCTTTCTGGGGCTTCTTAAAGCGCAGTGTCATTCGATCACTTTCACCAATCGCCGCATAACGCTTGCGGTCCTTATCCCCCTCAGTAAACGAGGGCGGCAACGTCCAAACCCCCCGAGGGTAGTCTTTCGTATCTTTTTGGTTCGCATTGATCTCGCTTTTCGCATCGAGAACAAACCCTGCCGCCTGAGCAAGCGAAATAACCTTTGATTCCGGGACGTAAGCTTTGCGTTTCATATCTTCAAGGGTCGTGCCTTCAACACCTCGGTGTTGAACAATCCCCAGTGTGCCGCCAGGCTTCAGTGACCGAAAAATATCAGCAAGTGCCGCTTCGGCATTATCCGCGCGAAGCCATGAGTGCACGTTCCTAAACACGACAGCCAAATCAATGGACTCGGCCGTAACATCGATGGGGGTTTGCGGCGGCTGCATTACACGGACGTCTACACTCGCGTATACGTCATGGTTTTCGCCTAGCTTTTGCAAATAGCGACCCAATGAGCGACGACTGTAGGCACTGCCGTTGGGTGACCCATGACCGGCCACAAGCCTTCCCTGCTCAGCAAGAAGTGGCGCAAGTACCTCAGTATACCAACCTCCGCCAGGTGAGACCTCAAGAACGGTCATATTGGGCTTCAAACCGAAGAACTGTAGTGTTTCCTGCGGGTGCCGGTGTGCATCACGCGCCTTGTTTGCATCGCTTCGATGCTCACCCGTAAGCGCAGCATCCCAATCTAACGAAACATGTGCACTATGATGTCCATCAGCAAAAACGCTGGGTGCAATAGCGATCAACAGTAAAGTTAGCCATCTCATAGTCAACTCCTTAAGCGAAAACTGCGTATAGTCCCGCACAACTTGCGCAGAAACTGGTTAGTGGAAAGTGATCATACCCGTAACGCGTCTGAAGGGGGATGCATGAAACAACAATACGTTATTACCTTTGCCGGCGCAGACCGCACAGGCCTAGTCGAAACATTGGCAGATATGGTGGTCGCTCACGGTGGTGACTGGCAACAAAGTGAGCTGACACGTCTCGGAGGGGCCTTTGCAGGCGCGATTTTGATCAACGTTTCGGAGTCTGGCTTTAAGAACCTAAGCAGTGCTATCGAAGCCAATTACACCGACGATTTGGTTGTGAGCTTAACTGCTGTTGATGCCTCGCCAAGGCACGAGCCCAATCTTTACCTGACATTAACCGGCCCAAACCGGGCAGGAATCGTCTACGAGGTTACCCACGAACTGAGCGATTCAGATATCAATATCCTGCAATTAAGCTCACGGGTGGAGAATGCCGCGTGGTCCGGTGGCGATCTTTTCATCGCAGAACTAGCCACCCGCGCTCCTGAATCACTGGATATCGGCGAGCTTAGGGAACGATTAGATCAGCTAGAAAACAAAATGACGCTAGACATTGATATCGAAGCAGGCGCTCACTGAGATACGCCGACCGGAGAATTATTTCCGGCCTCGCAACGAGCGCAACAGCAGCGCGAAAGGAATGGCTCCCAACACGATTAAGACCACGCCTTGCGCGCTGATCCATAAGTACCCCATCAGTGCCTCGCCAGAGACCCCAACAATATCAACAGCACCCCAGATTAGCGCTGCGGTGGCCAAAATACCGAGGGTTGCTGTTCTAAGGGCTTTTACGTAGCGTCGCTTCAACATCGCAGCAATCAAATAACAGGCGTCGGTGAGGCAACATCGGCATTCTGACCTCGTTGTCTCAACGCGTGGTCCATTAGCACCAGCGCCAACATCGCCTCAGCAATCGGCACCGCACGAAGCCCGACGCACGGGTCGTGGCGCCCAGTGGTGATGACGTCAGCTACCTCACCGTTTACATCGATGCTTTGGCCCGGGACCTGTATCGAAGAGGTTGGCTTTAGCGCGATCTTCACCGTCAACGGCTGACCACTGGAAATTCCACCCAAAACGCCCCCGGCATGATTGCTCAGAAAACCCGCTGGCGTGAGTTCATCGCGGTGCTCGCTGCCACGCTGATTGACGACGTCAAATCCATCACCAATTTCGACACCTTTGACCGCATTAATGCCCATCATGGCCGATGCAATTTCAGCATCGAGGCGATCAAAAATGGGTTCGCCCCAGCCAGGCGGAAGCCCGTCAGCGATAATTTCAAGTTTCGCGCCTATCGAGTCACCCTCTCGCCGAATCTGGGTCATAAACGACTCAAGTTCGGGAATTAACTGCGCGTCGCCACAAAAAAATGGGTTCGTTTCAACAAGGTCCCAATCGGTATCTGTTACCTGCAAAGGCCCTAGGGCGCTAAGACAGCCGCGAATCCGAACGCCATAGCGCTCAGCGAGCCATTTTTTGGCCACCGCTCCCGCCGCCACACGCATCGCGGTCTCTCTGGCAGATGATCGCCCCCCTCCCCGGTAGTCTCGAACACCGTATTTTTGCTGATACGTGTAGTCTGCGTGCGCAGGGCGAAAGACATCCTTAATCTTGCTGTAATCTTTGGATTTCTGATCGGCATTCATAATCAGTAATCCAATGGGAGTCCCCGTGGTTTCACCCTCAAAGACCCCCGATAAAATCTGAACTTCATCCGGTTCTTTTCGCTGCGTTGTGAACCGCGAAGTGCCTGGCTTTCTGCGATCCAGATCGGGCTGAAGATCCGCGGCACTCAGCGCCAATCCCGGCGGGCATCCATCAATAATGCACCCGAGCCCCTGTCCATGACTCTCACCGAAAGTCGTAACGGTGAATAATTTCCCGAATGTATTACCAGACATATCGTTTCCTAAACCTGCAACGCATGAACCGCCCTAGGGGGTGTTCGACTCCTGAGCGGCCCATTGTGCCAGATCTTGCGCCATAAAGACGGCAACGCCATGACCGCCCTGCTCTAATTCAACCCACAAGGGCGGAAGAACCTCTGAGAGCCCTTCCAGCGCATCGATACTGTTGCCGACCTCAAGGATCAAAATCCCCGCAGGACTCAGGATTCGCGCAGCATCAACGAGCATCACTCTCACTAAATCCAAACCATCCTCGCCACCGCTCAAAGCAAGGCCTGGCTCGTGAAGATATTCAGGCGGCAAGTCGCGCATATCCTCAGCATCAACATACGGGGGATTAGCTAAAATGATGTCAACAACGTTATCGGCACACCAAGAAAGCAAATCTGCCCTGACAATCGCATCGACATCGTGAATCGCAGCATTATCCCGAGCTAAGCCGATGGCGTCGGAATCGATATCACTTAGCAGTACCACAGCCTCTGGAAATGCCGACTTTGCCAGCATGCCAAGGCTCCCTCCGCCACAACAAACATCAACAATAACCTGAGGACTGGTGTCTTGGTACCAAGGCTCAAATCGATTCAGTATGAGCTCAGCAACAGGCGATCGCGGCACCAACGCTCGAGCATCCGATTTGAAACAAAGCGGACCGAGCCAGGCCTCTCCCGTGATATAGGCAACCGGTAGTCGCTCGACACAACGCTTGCTCATAAACGCGTTTAAGACATTTACAGCAAAGTCAGGGTAAGGCTCATCAAGGATCTCAGCACCCGTATTCACGACCGACAGGGACGCTGCTGTCAACACCAACGCTACCGCCTCATCATGCTCCGACTCATACCCGTGACCGCAAAACACACCGGCGGCGATGAGCTGTTCCTCAGTAGCAATAAGCATTTCACGAAATGTTGTCACGCGACTTTCCTGTGTTGGTACGGACGAATTCTACCATCTTGAGGGAAAGGAGACTTGATCGGTCTATCCGCGTCGTACACTCAAACTCGAGCGAGTGACATCATCGTGAGACCGGCATTGAACCAGGCCGCTGTTGAGTGACGTCGGCAGTAAAGACCGCCGCTCTATGACTTTGGGCTATTGGCTCCCTAGCGGATATGAAGGCAGGGAAATCAGCTTGCTTGCCGAATGGAGGTAGACCTCTGCCCTATAACACCTGTGGCAAAGAAGCCGACAAGCATATCTGCAAGCGCCTGTACGTCGCCTTCCATATGGAAGTGGTGAGGCCCCGCTACAACGACAGGGTAGAAGCGATCGACCAAGGCTTTGATTCCAGCGATCCTCGCCTGCGCATCGTCACTGGTGAAAAAACCCTCGTCACCGGTTATGGCCGCAACGGGCGCTTTCATCGCTCGGTAAAATGAGTCTGACGCCTCCTCTGACAGCTTCACGGTGCTGCTGCCAAACAATTTGGGGTCACTCAACAAAAGCCACCCGCCCTCAACCTGCTTTAACGCTCGTGGGACCAACAATTCGGCGTTCTCTCGTGTAAAACCATAGCGTGATCGGGAGTTGATAAAGTCTTCAACGGAGCTGAATATTCGCGGCGGCCGTGACATATATTTTTTTCGTTCGGCGATTGAACCCTTAAACAACTCGGCGCCATTGTCGTTCTCGAACGACCGCGAAATCATCCCGTCCAACATCGAGAGAGATGCGCACTTGTCTTCGAGAGCCACCGCGAAAGCACCTGCTACAGCGGCGCCACGGCTATGCCCAACAACATGAAGGGAGTCGACGCCCATCTGCTCAACAATATCCAGTAGCTGCGGAATATCATCCCAGATATGGTAGTTCGCATCAGGCGATCGATGACTGCTCAAACCGTGACCCGATAGATCGATGGAGAGCACTCGATAACCTTTGAGCAGTGGTGCCAGGCGAGCGAAACTCAGCGCATTATCAAGCCAACCATGAATTGCAAACACAAGCGGATCGGCAGGATCACCCCAAAAGAGTCCCCGATAAGTCAGCCCGTCCACCTCAAACCCAATCTCATCGGCGTGACTTGTCAAAATAAAAATCCCTCTGGCTCGTAGTAAAGCAATTCACCGCCACCGCGACTCGGCATGAGTAGGCGAATGATCGCAACACCACTGGTTGACAGCCCATGGTATTGCGCGGTGTCGCACCATACATTAATGAGCTCAGAAAGATAGGGCTGATGGCCCACGATCAACTGATGGGCTACATCGGCCTCAAGGAAACGTCCTTGACTATAGCTGCGCTGACCCGGCGCCAGCTGGTCATGAGATACCAATGTCTCAAAACACAAATGGGCGTCTAAAATGCTCGCTGTTTGACACGTGCGAGTCAGCGGGCTGTGGGCGCAGTAACTCGGTAGTTCAACTTTAGTGTTTTGGCACCAGTCTTTGTAAGACTTAACCGTCATGCCGACATGTTCGCCACCACGCACAGTCAATTCACGCGCGGCGTCTGAGGCGGCCTGTCCCGCCTCGCCATGTCGCCACAGGGTAACGAGCACTCTAGGCGCTCATCTCCACAAGGAGTTTATTCATCCGCGCGACGTAGCTTGCCGGATCTTCAAGCTGTGAGCCCTCTGCCAGCGTTGCTTGATCTAGTAAAATCAACGCAAGATCCGCAAACCTGTCTTCATCCTGCTCTGCATCCATGCGCTTTACCAGACCGTGACTCGTATTCACTTCTAGAATCGGTTCACTGTCAGGGAGTTCTTGACCGGCGGCCTCTAAAATACGTCGCATCTGGGCCCCGAGCTCATGTTCTCCCACGACAAGACAAGCCGGCGAGTCAGTCAAGCGAATGGTAGGTCTAACCTCGCTCACCTTGCCCTCGAGCACCGACTTGAGCCTTTCCAGAAGACCTTCGTTTTCGGTCTTAGCAGCCTCAAGCTCCGCCTTCTCCTCCTCGGTACTCTCACCTAAGTCCAGCTCACCTTTTGCGATATCCTTCAGCGACTTGCCATCAAACTCGTTCAAGTGCCCCATTAACCAGTCGTCGATACGATCTGACAGCAACAGTACTTCGATGCCCTTCTTGCGGAACACCTCGATGTGAGGGCTGTTCTTGGCTGTTACATGATTGTCGGCCACGACGTAATAGATCGCATCTTGCCCGTCTATCATGCGTTCAACATAGCCCTTGAGTGAGACGTTCTGTGTGGCGTCGTCAGAGTGCGACGAGGCAAACCGAAGAAGTTCCGCTATTTTTTCTCGATTAGCGAAATCCTCGCCCGGGCCTTCCTTAAGGACATTGCCAAAGACATCCCAGAAACTCTGGTACTTCTCGCTGTCCGACTTTGCCATTTTGCTGAGCATATCAAGCACGCGCTTTGTCACAGCGTTGCGAAGCGAATCCACCTGAGGGCTCTGTTGCAAAATCTCACGTGAAATATTGAGCGGCAAGTCCTGAGAGTCGAGCACACCTTTTACAAAACGAAGGTAGAGGGGCAAAAACTGCTCCGCATCATCCATGATGAAAGTGCGTTGAATATAGAGCTTGAGTCCGCGTGCTGCCTCACGATTCCATAGATCGAAGGGCGCTTGGCTTGGAACATACAGAAGTGATGTGTAGTCCAGTTTGCCCTCGACGCGGTTGTGACTCCAGCTCAGTGGGTCTTGATAGTCGCTTGATACGTGGCGATAAAACTCGGTGTACTCATCATCCGTCACCTCGGACCGACTTCGCGTCCACAATGCCTTCGCCTCGTTAATTCGTTCCCACGAGGGCTCGGGCGCCGCTTCCTCGTCGTCTTCGGTCGAGGGCGGGGTCTCGAGCATCAACACAGGAACCGAAATATGGTCAGAGTACTTTTTGATGACGCTGCGTACTCGCCAAGACGATGCGAACTCTTCTGCCTCGCCGTCTAGGTGCAAGATAACGGTTGTTCCAGGCGCATCACGCTCAGCCGCGTCGATGCTAAACTCGTCTTCCCCAGTGGATTCCCAGCGAGTCGCTGTTTCCTCACCGACTTTTCGAGAAATTACCTCTACGCGGTCAGCAACAATAAAGGACGAATAAAAGCCGACACCAAACTGTCCAATGAGCTGGCTGTCTTTCTGCTGATCACCACTGAGTTGATCCATAAAGGCCGCGGTACCTGATTTGGCAATGGTCCCAAGGTTTTCAATGATGTCATCGCGCGACATTCCAATGCCGTTATCAATAAGGGTGAGCGTTTTTTCATCCTCATTCACATCTACCCGGATCTCATAACCCTCACCACCTACATCAAGCGAGCTATCTTCAATGGCCGCAAAACGCCGTTTATCGATCGCATCTGAGGCATTCGAAATTAGCTCCCTCAAAAAGATCTCTCTGTTTGAGTAAAGTGAGTGAATCATCAACTGAAGCAGACGCTTCGCTTCAGTTTGGAATCCCATGGTTTGTTTGTCGGACATGACGAACTCCTGTTATTTCGCTTAGCTTACAAATGGGGAACGATGCGGCCGTTTTCAAGGCGTTAGAGTGAAATTTCCACCAAGCGTTTGACATGAGTCTCAAGACGCCCACTCCTAAGCCTCGAGCACAAAAAAGCCCGCATAAAGCGGGCTTTGAGCTTGCTGCTGCCTGTTTCTTACCAGCCCGTTATCTCTGCCATTGCCGAGCCAATTTCAGCGAGCGAACGAACGGTCTTAACGCCCGCATCTTCCAGCGCCGCAAATTTTTCATCCGCTGTGCCTTTTCCACCTGAGATAATCGCACCGGCATGACCCATGCGCTTACCTTTCGGGGCAGTCACGCCAGCGATATAGGATACGACCGGCTTTGTAACATTATCCTTAATAAAGGCGGCGGCCTCTTCTTCGGCTGACCCGCCAATTTCGCCAATCATCACAATTGACTGAGTAGCATCGTCTTCCTCAAATAAACCGAGAATATCGATGAAGTTAGACCCAGGTATCGGGTCTCCACCGATTCCAACACACGTAGACTGGCCAAAGCCCGCATCAGTGGTCTGTTTCACCGCCTCGTACGTCAAGGTACCAGAGCGCGAGACAATGCCGACCTTACCGGGAAGGTGAATATGCCCAGGCATAATACCGATCTTGCACTCCCCAGGCGTGATAACACCAGGGCAGTTTGGACCAATAAGACGGACACCCAGCTCATCGCAACGCACCTTTGCATCGAGCATATCCAGAGTCGGAATGCCCTCAGTAATGCAGACAATCAGTTCGACACCTGCATTAGCCGCCTCCAAAATGGAGTCTTTACAAAACGCCGCAGGAACATAAATCACCGACGCATTGGCACCTGTTTGCGAAACCGCATCACCAACGGTGTCGAATACAGGCAGTCCAAGATGCTCCTGACCGCCCTTACCTGGCGTCACGCCGCCAACCATTTGTGTACCGTAAGCAATCGCCTGCTCAGAATGGGACGTGCCTTGAGAGCCTGTGAACCCTTGGCAAATAACGCGTGTGTTTTTATCGATAAGAATACTCATGCTGCACCCCCGGCCGCAGCGACGACTTGCTGAGCCGCATCGGTCAGACTGGTTGCCGCAATAATATTTAAACCACTGTCCGCGAGGACCTGACGACCGAGCTCTGCATTGTTGCCCTCGAGGCGCACAACCACAGGTATTTCGACCCCTACTTCATTTACGGCACCGATAACACCCTCCGCAATCAGGTCGCAGCGAACAATTCCACCGAAGATATTGATCAGAACGGCTTTCACGTTTTCGTCACTCAAAATAATTTTGAATGCTTCCGTAACCCGCTCTTTAGTCGCGCCACCCCCTACGTCGAGGAAGTTAGCCGGCTCTCCTCCATGAAGTTTGACGATATCCATTGTCCCCATCGCCAAGCCCGCGCCATTAACCATACAACCAATATTGCCCTCAAGCGCCACGTAGTTTAGGTCCCAAGCGGCGGCGGCAGCTTCGCGCTCATCGTCTTGCGACGGGTCATGCATCGCCTGCAAGTCTTTATGGCGATACATCGCATTAGAGTCGACAACCACTTTCGCGTCGAGGCAATGCAAGTTGCCCTCGTCGGTAATAACGAGTGGATTAACTTCGATGAGCGCCAGGTCTTTATCTTTAAAAAGATTCGCCAAGCCATTGAAAATATGAACAAACTGCTTCACTTGCTGACCGGTGAGTCCCAGTTTAAAAGCCAGCTCACGCCCCTGAAAAGGCTGAGGTCCTACCAGCGGATCGATTGCTGCTTTGAGAATCTTCTCAGGCGTCTCTTCTGCCACCTTCTCAATTTCAACACCGCCTTCCGTCGAGGCCATAAATACAATGCGGCGCGAAGATCGATCAACGACGGCGCCCAGATAGAGCTCATCGGCGATGTCTGTGCAGGTTTCCACCAAAATCTTAGACACGGGCTGACCATTGGCATCCGTTTGGTAGGTAACCAAGTTTTTACCAAGCCAGTTCGCCGCGAAAGCGCGAGCCTCGGCGGGCGAGTCGACAAGCTTGACGCCCCCTGCCTTACCGCGTCCACCGGCATGGACCTGAGCCTTTACAACCCACTTATCACCACCGATTTCATTAGCAGCAGCCTCTGCTGCTTCCGGCGTATCCACGGCCTGTCCGACAGATACGGGCAAGCCGTACTCTGCAAACAGTGCCTTGCCTTGGTACTCGTGCAAGTTCATACATTCCCCTTTTATGGTTTATACAGACTGCACCTTCGTACAGTCGCAACCCCAACATGAGTACGCTGGGGATTTAAATTGATTTATCGTTTTTTTCGATTTGGCATGTGAATCGCCATGCCATCGACCGCTAACGCCGCCTCGTGAACGGCTTCGGACATCGTAGGATGACCAAAGACCATGAGCTGCAAGTCTTCAGTGCTGCCACCAAACTCCATGGTAATCACCATTTGCTGCACTAAATCAGCCGCTGAAGGCCCAATCGCGTGAGCTCCGAGAACACGATCCGTCTTCGCGTCCGCGAGAATCTTAACAAAGCCGTCTGTCTCGCCACTCGCCAAGGCGCGCCCAATGGCTGCAAAGGGGAACGAACCCGCTTTGTAGTCAATGCCCTCTGCTTTGAGCTCTTGCTCCGTCTTTCCGACACCGGCAATTTCGGGATGGGTATAAATGATGGATGGCACACAATCGTAATTGAGCTGCACGGGTTTACCGTGAATGCGCTCTGCCACCATCACGCCTTCTTCAGACCCTTTATGGGCGAGCATTGGGCCACGAACAATATCGCCAATAGCCCAGACACCCGGCGCCTCAGTCGCACAATAATCGTTAACGAAGACAAAGCCGCGCTCATCGGTTGTGACACCCGAGTCAGTAGAGAACAAATCCTTCGTACGCGGTCGGCGTCCAACCGCAACAATCAATCGATCAAACTCCGCCGTCTTCGTTTCGCCTTTTTCGGTGTAGGTAACGGTCACTGCATCGCCTTTCACATCGGTACCTGTGACCAAAGCGTTTAAGCGTATGTTCAACCCTTGTTTCTTGAAAACTTTGGCCGCTTCCTTGCTAACCTGCGCGTCCATCATGGGAAGGAAGGTATCGAGGGCCTCAAAAAGTACGACGTCTGATCCAAGGCGACCCCAAACACTACCCAGTTCCAGGCCAATCACACCTGCTCCGATGACACCGAGCCTCTCTGGTACAGCATCAAAAGTCAGCGCACCCGTACTATCAACAATAACCTTGTCGTCTGTGGGCGCAGGTGGAATGGTTACGGGTTCGGACCCTGAAGCAAGTACCACATTTTCAGCAGACAGCACCTGCTTACTGCCATCTGCGGATGTGACTTCGACTTGGCGTGCCGCCATTAGCTTTCCGGTGCCTTGAACAACCGTAACACCGTTATGCTGAAGTAATGATGAGACACCGCCAGTAAGCTGCGTCACAATCTTACTCTTGCGCTTCATCATCGCCGCAACGTCGATTGAAGTTTCACCAACGCCGATACCGTGAGCAGCAAAATGATCGCTTGCCTCCGCAAACTTGTGCGAGCTATCGAGCAGTGCTTTTGAGGGAATACACCCAACATTTAAGCAAGTGCCGCCAAATACGGGCTTCCCCTTGGTGTCACTCCACGTTTCTACTATTGCCGTGTTCATCCCCAGCTGTGCGCACTTTATGGCGCAGACATAGCCTGCAGGTCCGGAACCGATAATGACAACATCGAAAGAATCACTCATAAGGTTTACCTCTCCCCTTAAAGCTGTAACAGGATGCGTGAAGGATCTTCAAGCAACTCTTTAACCGTCACCAAGAACTGAACCGCCGTCTTTCCGTCGATCAGTCGGTGGTCATACGACAACGCGAGATACATCATCGGCCGGATAACGACTTCGCCGTTGACTGCCACAGGTCGCTCTTTAATCGCATGCATACCCAAAATAGCGGTCTGTGGCGGGTTTAGAATTGGTGTTGATAACAGCGAGCCAAAGACGCCCCCGTTAGATACCGTAAAGGTCCCACCCGTCATCTCTTCGATGGTGAGCTTCTTGTCGCGAGCCTTGAGGCCAAAATCACGAATAGCCGCTTCGACATCAGCAATACTCATGAAGTCCGCATCTCGCAATACAGGAACAACCAAACCGTCTTCGGTCGAAACTGCCACGCCAATATCCTGATAACCGTGGTACACGACATCGTTACCGTCGATCGAGGCATTAACTTCTGGATAGCGCTTGAGTCCCTCACAACATGCTCTGACAAAGAAACCCATAAACCCGAGACGCGTGCCGTTGTGCGTTTTCTCAAACTGCTCTTTGTACTGTGACCGGAGCTTCATTAATGGCGCCATATCGACTTCATTAAACGTGGTCAACATGGCGGTTTGCTGAGTGGCAGATAAAAGACGCTCAGCAATGCGCGCACGCATACGCGTCATGGGGACCCGACGTTCAATTCGCTCACTTGTTGGACCTTGAACATCGTTTGACCCTGTAGCAGCCGCTTGAGTGCTTGCGGGTGATGAAGCAGAAGCGGGTGCGGGTGCAGCGGCCGTCGTTTTTGCGGCGAGATGCGCAAGGACGTCTTCTTTGTTGATGCGCCCCCCTTTACCTGAACCACTGATGGCGCTCGGATCAAGTCCGTGCTCCTCGACTAGCTGACGCGCAGCGGGGCCCATGGGAAGATCTCCCGCCGCTTCAGCCGACGTTTCGGCTGGCTCAGTAGCGGGCGCAGCCGCCTCACCCTCGCCGGGTGTGATTTCAGCCAACAACGTCTCACTCTCAATCGTACTGCCTTCAGAGACGTGAATGCGATCAAGTCTGCCCGCTTCAGGCGCCACAACTTCCATCACAACCTTGTCGGTTTCTATCTCGACAAGTAGCTCATCGCGTTGAACGAAATCCCCCTCCTGTTTGTGCCACAGCGAGACTTCACCGTCTGCCACTGACTCAGGAAATGCCGGCGCCTTAATTTCTATTTTCATGTTAGTCGTCCGTTTTATGTTTCGTTGATTGGCCACTCACCCAAGGGCCGCTGAAATAAATGCATCTTGTTCTTTCACGTGCAGTGCCATGTATCCGGCTGATACTGAGGCCGACGCAGTGCGACCGATATACCGAAGTTCTGCACCAAACATCGACAGCGACACTAGGCGGCGCAGTGGGTCCTGTATGGAATACCACGCACCCTGATTCATCGGCTCTTCCTGACACCAGACGACATTTGCTTCACGAGGATAGTTACTGAGGACCTCTTTTAGCTGCGCCTCCGGTAACGGGTACAACTGCTCGATGCGCACCAAGGCAACATGCTCAGATCCCTTTTCGTCCCGCGCTGCGTCGAGGTCATAAAAAACCTTGCCCGAACACAAGACGACGCGCGTAACCGCTGACTTGTCTGCAACATGTGGATCGTCGATCACGTTTTGGAATTGCCCTGTGGCAAGTTCGTCCATGGTAGACACGGCAGCCTTGTGTCGTAACAGGCTCTTGGGCGACATGACAATTAACGGCTTGCGCAGCGGTCTAATCGCTTGACGTCGCAGCATGTGGAAAACTTGGGCGGGTGTGGACGGAACACACACCTGGATATTCTCTTGCGCAGACAGTTGCAAGTAACGCTCAAGGCGCGCAGAGGAGTGCTCGGGACCCTGCCCCTCATACCCGTGTGGCAGAAGCATGGTTAATCCACACAAACGTGCCCACTTGTACTCGCCACTCGTGATGAACTGATCGATGACCACCTGAGCGCCATTCGCAAAATCGCCGAACTGGGCTTCCCAAATAACAAGCCCTGTGGGTGCTGTCGTGGCATAGCCGTATTCAAAAGCCAGTACAGCTTCTTCGGATAGCAAAGAGTCGTAAATGTTGAACTCTGCTTGATCCTCAGAGAGGTGTTGAAGCGGCACATGGGCGTGGTGCTTGTTTTGCGCATGCAATACGGCGTGTCGGTGGGAGAATGTCCCTCGACCCACATCTTGCCCCGTCATGCGAACTGGATAACCTTCGGCAAGAAGCGTCGCGTAGGCCATGTTTTCCGCAAAACCCCAATTGACCTCCAACGCACCCGCCGCCATTTTATTGCGATCTTCGATGAGCTTTTTGACCTGGCGTTGGACTGCAAAGCCCTCAGGAACCTGCCCCATACCCTCGGCTAGCTCGCGCAAGCGCGATAGCGCCACGGTCGTGTCGCACTCTATGTCCCAGCTGTGGCCGATAAAGGGCTTCCAATCGACGAAAAGACCTGTGTTGGGTTCCATGACGAGCTGCGCCACCATCGGCTCGCCTCGATCAAGAGACTCTCGATAACGCTCCATGAGCGCATCGTCTTCATCCTTCGTCAGAACATCCTCAGTAATGAGTCGCTGCGCATAGAGGTCTCGCGTCGACGCGTGCCCCTTAATCGTCGCGTACATCATTGGCTGTGTCACCGACGGTTCATCCGCCTCGTTGTGACCGCGCCGTCGATAACATACCAAGTCAATAACGACATCTTTTTTGAACTGATTACGGAAATCGACCGCCAGCTGGGTAGCAAATACCACCGCTTCTGGGTCATCACCGTTTACGTGGAAAATGGGTGCCTGCACCATCTTGGCAATATCAGTGCAGTACTCTGTTGATCTTGCATCCTCTTGCCGGCTAGTGGTGAAACCCACTTGATTATTAATGACAATATGCAGCGTGCCACCGGTTTTATAACCGCGGGTCTGAGACATTTGAAATGTCTCCATGACCACACCCTGACCTGCAAAGGACGCGTCACCATGAATGACAATCGGCACTACGGCATCGCCTGTTGTGTCCTTTCGACGGTCCTGACGGGCACGAACCGAGCCTTCAATAACCGGCGACACGATTTCGAGGTGTGACGGGTTAAAGGCGAGCGCAAGGTGAACTTCGCCACCAGGCGTCATGATATTGGAGGAAAATCCTTGGTGGTATTTGACGTCACCCGACCCAAAGTAGGACGCCCGTCCCTCGAACTCATCGAAGAGCTCGCTGGGGTTTTTTCCAAGGATATTAACCAGGACATTAAGGCGACCGCGGTGGGCCATACCAATACACACTTCTTTGGCACCGTAGCCGCCACTGCGTTGTATGGCCTCGGCCATCATCGGAATGAGGCTCTCCCCACCCTCCAGGCCAAAACGCTTGGTCCCGGGGTATTTAGAAGCCAGAGACTTTTCAAGTCCTTCGGCTTTAATTAGGCGACGCAGGATCTGAATGCGGCTCTCGCGATCGAGCACCGGCGCGCTGCGCACGGATTCCATTCGGCTCATGATCCAGTGGCGCTCATCAGTATTCACAATATGCATGAATTCGGCGCCAATCGTGTTGCAGTAGGTCTTTTCGACTGCCGCTCTTATTTCAGCAAGCGTCGCATCGGCCTTGCCGATGTATAAGCTACCCACCTGGAACACGGTATCTAAATCCGCCTCGGACAGTTCGTGGAACTCTAATTCTAGATCGGGTACCGGTGCTCGCGGATGAAGCGCGAGTGGATCGAGCTGAGCTTTTTGGTGACCACGCTGCCGGTAGGCAGAGATCATCTGAACAACCCGAACCTGCTTGCGTTCGTATTCCGTCGCTTGAGAGTCCTGACTGCGAGTTGCCTCAGTGCGAACACGCATCTTGCTGATGCGCGCAAACTGCGCTCTGAGCACTGAATGTGGTAAATCGCGAACGGCGTGCGTAGTCGACTCGACCTTTGGAAGTCGGTCGAAATACTCGCGCCACTGCTGTGGTACATCGTTTGGATCTTTTAAGTACGCCTCATATAAATCCTCTACGTAGGCTGCATTACCGCCAGAGAGGTGAGACGTACTTCGCTGCTGCTCCATGCTAGGTAGGTCTTTCGACTCATCCATGGACACTTCCCCCGAAGTCTCACGCAGTGACCTTTTTGATTTGTGTATATATCACTGCTTTCGGAGGAATATCTTACGCTCTTCACCTCCAATTTCCCACGAGTTCAGGCCCCTAAAAACGGAAAAACGCCGCAAAAGCGACGTTAATTTTCCATAATATTCCTTAGGGGAATATAATACATAACCAGGGTATCAGGCGGCTCGATTAAGCAACATAGTCCGGATATGACCGATGGCGCGAGTGGGATTCAAACCCTTAGGGCAAACATTCACGCAGTTTTGAATGCCATGACAGCGAAATACGCTAAAGGGGTCATCTAGTTTGGACAATCGCTCGTCAGTCGCTTGATCGCGACTGTCTGCCAGGAACCGGTAAGCCTGCAGCAGGCCAGCCGGACCGACGAAACGATCGGGGTTCCACCAGAAAGACGGGCAACTCGTAGAGCAACACGCACACAAGATACACTCGTAAAGCCCATCGAGCTTTGCGCGATCCTCGGGCGTCTGAAGCCGTTCGATTGCAGGCGCGGGCGTATTGTTTTGCAGGAACGGTTCAATTTTCTCGTACTGAGCGTAAAACAAACTCATATCGACTACGAGATCGCGCACGACCGGCAAGCCAGGTAGTGGCCGAATCACTAGCTTGTTGTTCTTCACAGCCTCTGACAGCGGTGTTATGCACGCCAGACCGTTTCTGCCGTTCATGTTGAGACCATCCGATCCACACACACCTTCACGGCAACTCCTGCGGTAGGTGACGCTCGCATCGTAGTCGGCTTTAATCATCTCGAGCACATCAAGAACCATCAGGTCCTTGCCGCTCGTGTCGACATTATAATCCTGCATTTTTGGTGCAGAATCGGTTTCAGGATTGAAGCGATACACGCTGACCTGCAACATTACTTATCTCCTAGCAGATTAGTAGGTACGAATTTTCGGTTGGAAAGTTTCGACAGTCTTCGGCGTGAAGTTAACCGACCGTTTGCTGACCGTGCGCCCTTCACGGTGATATATCGAGTGGCAGAGCCATTCGTCATCGTTACGCTCTGTGAAGTCCTCTCGGGCGTGTGCACCGCGACTCTCTTTCCTTGCCTCGGCAACGATAGCGGTCGCCTCAGCCGTTTCAAATAGGTTCTGAAGCTCTAAACACTCGACGCGCGCAGTGTTAAACGCGTTACTCTTGTCTTCGAGCTTAACGTTTGCAATACGCTCCTTGAGATCATCAAGCTTCTTAATGCCCTGCTGCATGAACTCGCCGTTTCGGAAAACACCGAAGTAATTTTGCATAACGCCCTGCAATTCTTTGCGCAGCGCCGAAACGTTCTCACCGCCCTCGCGCTCATTGAGCGCAACCAAACGCGAATTGGACTCTTCTATGTCACTTACCGTGGCGTCGCGCATGTCGATTCCCTGCCGGAGCGCATCCTCGATAAACAAGCCCGAGGCGCGTCCAAAGACAACCAGATCGAGTAGTGAATTACCGCCTAAGCGGTTAGCGCCGTGTACCGACACACAGGCGATCTCACCGCAGGCATACAGGCCAGGAATAACTTCATCGTTGCCAGCCGCATCGACCGTTAGGGCCTGACCGTGAATATTGGTTGGAATACCACCCATCATGTAATGGCAGGTTGGCACCACAGGAATCGGCTCTTTAACGGGATCAACGTGTGCAAAGGTGCGCGACAGTTCACAAATACCAGGTAGCCGCGACTCCAATACCTCTTCTCCAAGGTGATCGAGCTTTAACTTTACGTGATCACCATTTGGGCCGCACCCGCGCCCCTCAAGGATCTCCAGAATCATGGATCGTGCAACAACGTCTCTGCCCGCAAGGTCTTTTGCGTTCGGCGCGTAACGCTCCATGAAGCGCTCGCCGTCCTTGTTTACCAAGTAACCGCCCTCTCCACGACAACCCTCAGTGACCAAGGTGCCTGCACCGTAAATACCGGTGGGGTGGAACTGCCACATTTCCATGTCCTGCACTGGAACACCGGCCCTGAGCGCCATACCTACGCCATCGCCCGTATTGATGTGGGCATTGGTCGTTGACGCGTAGATACGTCCCGCACCGCCAGTAGCGAAGACAGTCGCTTTAGATTTCACATAGACGGTTTCGCCGGTTTCAATGCAGATCGCAATGACACCTACGACTGCACCATCTTGATTCTTCACCAGATCAGTGGCAAACCACTCGTTGAAGAAAACCGTCTCGTTTTTGACGTTGTTCTGGTAGAGCGTGTGCAACAGTGCGTGCCCTGTTCTGTCGGCAGCTGCGCAAGTCCGCGCTGCCTGACCACCTTCGCCATAGTTCTTCGATTGACCGCCGAAGGGACGCTGATAAATGCGGCCCTCTTCAGTTCGAGAGAACGGTAGCCCCATGTGCTCGAGCTCGAAAATAGCCTCGGGGCCAACTGAACACATGTACTCAATAGCGTCTTGGTCGCCAATGTAGTCGCTACCTTTGACTGTGTCGTACATGTGCCAGCGCCAGTCGTCCTCGGGATCTGCACTGGCAATGGCGCAGGTAATCCCCCCTTGCGCACTCACGGTGTGAGACCGCGTTGGAAACACTTTCGAAATCACGGCCGTCTTATAGCCAGATTGTGCAAGTTGCAGGGCTGCGCGCATACCTGCACCGCCGCCGCCTACAATTACTCCGTCGAACGAGATAGTTCGCATTGCTCTGCTTCTCCCAAGCACGCCACGCTATTGCGCGGCTTATCCCCAAATAACTTGAATAACCCAGATGGCATAGACCACCAACGTCAGTACGACTGCAATTTGTAACACCGGTCTAACAACATTACCGATAGACCCAAGCATGTACTCCGTTAAGTAGTCAGTGAACACCGTCCACAGACCAATCCAGGCGTGCGACACATACGCACCGATCGCAAGAAGTGAAAACACCTTCATTGCGGTGGAGTCGTGCAACGCTCTCCACGAAGTGTAGTCAATCCCAGTAGCTATCTGGAAACCAATAAACAAAAAATATGCCAGCATGATCAGCGAGCTCACCCGCTGAATGAGCCAGTCCGATAAACCGTTGCGGCTAAAGCTTGTTACCTGCGTTACCACAGCACTACTCCCCATGCTACGGCGGCAAGAGCTGCCGCGACGAAAAGAATACGAGCACCGAGGGCACCCGTTTTGAAATCTTCTCCTACACCCATATCCATAATAAGGTGCCGGATACCTGCAAGTACGTGATACGAGAACACCACCAAAAATACCCAGAGGATCAGCTTAGCTGTAGCAGAACTCATGATCGCCACGAGCGAATCAAAGCTCTCCTGAGACGCTAAGCTCATATCCAGAGCCCACACCAACAACAGGCTTGATGCGAACAACAACACCCCCGTGATCCGGTGGGAAATTGATGCCACCGCCGTGATTGGCAGCTGGATGGTGCTGATGTCTAGATTGACAGGACGGCTGTCCTTACTTCCGCGTGGTTTCACTTCATAGCCCCCAGAGCATTCAAGTGGTCTGAAATTGAGGCGTGAGTATAGGTAGTCGCTTGGCAACTGACAAATTCATATGGCAAAAGACGATCATTAGTGCGGTGTTCGTAGTTCGATTGATGTAAAATTGACAGCAACAGTCAGCGCCGCTAGTTTGGCGCCACAAAAAATTAGTCGGGGGACTCTCAATGACAAGCAAGACGGCAAAACTTTCTATACCGCAGCGCGACAATACGACGATGGATATAGACTTGCCGGTCTATGAAGGCTCAGAAGGTCCCGACGTAGTCGATGTCGCAAAACTCACCGCTCAAGGTCACTTCACCTTTGACCCGGGATTTACATCAACCGCCTCTTGCGAGTCTAAGATCACATACATCGACGGCGAGAAAGGCATTTTGCTCCACAGGGGCTACCCTATCGAGCAACTTGCAGAGCAATCCGATTATCTCGAGACGTGTTATCTCTTGCTAAATGGCGAGCTTCCAAACGCCGATCAGAAAAGAGAATTTGTCGACATGGTCACGAACCACACAATGGTTCACGAGCAGATTCGAACGTTCTTTAATGGCTTTCGACGGGACGCTCACCCTATGGCCATTATGTGCGGGGTTGTAGGCGCACTCTCGGCTTTCTACCACGACTCTACTGACATTTCAGACCCTTATCATCGAGAAGTCGCCGCGTTCAGACTAATCGCTAAAATGCCTACGATCGCAGCCATGAGCTACAAATTCTCAATCGGACAGCCGTTCATGTACCCGCGAAACGACCTCGATTACTCGGCAAACTTTCTGCACATGATGTTTGGCAACCCCTGCGAGCCGTCCGTTATTTCGCCTACGATCGCACGCGCAATGGATCGTATTTTCCTTTTGCACGCGGACCACGAGCAAAACGCGTCTACATCGACAGTTCGCCTGGCTGGCTCGTCACAGGCCAACCCATTCGCCTGTATCGCAGCAGGTATCGCTGCGCTCTGGGGCCCGTCGCATGGCGGAGCTAATGAAGCCGTAGTGAAAATGCTCGATGAAATTGGTGACGTATCGCGCATTGATGAGTTTGTTGCAAAAGCAAAAGACAAGAATGACCCGTTCCGCCTCATGGGTTTTGGACATCGCGTTTACAAAAACTTTGACCCGCGGGCTAAAGTGATGAAGCAGGCGGCAGATGAAGTGCTTGCAGAGCTTGGGATCCAGGACGAAAACCTTGAAATCGCCAAGCGACTCGAGGAAATCGCCCTTAACGACCCTTACTTTATCGAGAAAAAACTCTACCCCAATGTGGATTTTTACTCGGGCATTATCCTCAAGGCACTGGGCATTCCAACGTCCATGTTCACCGTCATCTTTGCCGTAGGTCGAACGGTTGGCTGGGTCGCACACTGGAATGAAATGATTGGCGGTAGCTATCGTATCGGGCGACCTCGCCAGCTCTACACTGGCTATTCTGCCCGTGATTTCGTATCGGTAGAGGACCGATAACCATGTCTGGCGTCAATAAGCGCGTTGCCCTTTCCGGCGCGGGTCTCTATACGCCAACCGAATCGGTCAGTAATTCCGAGCTCGTGGAATCATTCAACGCCTGGGTCGATCTGTACAACACGGAACACGCGGCGGCGATCGAGGCAGGAGAGATAGAAGCGAAAAGTCACTCTAATGTCGAGTTCATTGAGAAGGCCTCAGGTATCAAGTCGCGCTTTGTCATGAATAAGTCTGGAATCATTGACCCCGAGCGTATGGTCCCACGTCTCCCGCCTCGCTCTAATGACGAACCCTCGATTATGTGCGAAATGGGGGTGATCGCCGCGAAGCAAGCGATGGCACAAGCGAATGTTACCGCTGACGACATCGATGCGGTCCTCGTTGCCGCCTCCAATATGGAGCGCGCCTACCCTGCCATGGCCATTGAAGTGCAGGCTGAGCTGGGCATCAAAGGTTTCGCCTTTGACATGAATGTTGCTTGTTCCTCCGCTACGTTCGGAATTCAGCAAGCTTACGATATGGTTGTCTCAGGTAGTGCGCGACGCGTACTCATGGTGAATCCGGAAATCTGTACGGGACACCTCAACTTCCGCGATCGCGACTCGCATTTCATCTTTGGTGATGTTGCCACCGCCGTGGTGGTAGAGGCCGTAGAGGGGTGCCAGTCGTCTCACGCGTTTGAAATTCTCGATACGAAGCTGCAAACCATTTTTAGCAACAACATTCGCAACAACTTCGGCTTTCTAAATCGGGCGACCGAAGAAGGTGTGGGCCAAGTCGACAAGCTCTTCGTGCAAGAAGGCAGAAAAGTGTTCAGAGAAGTTTGCCCAGCTGTTGCGGACCAAATCACCGAGCAACTCCAAAAAATGGACATAGAGCCCGATGGCTTAAAGCGCATTTGGTTGCATCAAGCCAATCGAAATATGAATGAGCTTATTGCCAAGAAAGTACTTGGAAGAGTACCCAGTGATGAGGAATCTCCGACTATTCTTGATCAGTACGCCAATACATCGTCCGCCGGCTCTGTCATTGCATTTAAGAAATACAGCGAGGACTTTCAGCCTGGTGACTTGGGTGTCCTATCATCGTTTGGTGCGGGTTACAGCATCGGATCGATCGTACTCAAGCGTATATAAGCCGAGGCGACTAAGCCTCACCCATTCGAATCATTAACTCAGCCAACAGTGTCTGCTGTTGGCTTTTCGTCCCTACCGTAATGCGGACCCAGGGCTTCAAATCCTCGCTGGACCAACTGCGAACGAGAATCCCCGCCTCTCGAAGTTTCTCGGTCAACTCAACACCCGAAAAATTTGGGTGTCTTGCGAGAAGAAAATTCGCCTCTGAGGCCAAAACACTGAACCCAAGATCCTCGAGGCCAGCCTTCAACTCGCGACGGTTTTCTTTAATCGTATTTGACGCTTGCTCGAACCATTGAGTATCCGCGATCGCTGCGGCGGCTACGGCCTGTGCGTGTGCATCGACTGGGTAGGAGTTAAACGAATCTTTCACTCGTCGGAGACCTTCAATCAATTCGGGTGCACCGAGGGCGTAACCGACTCTTAAACCGGCCAATGCATGGCTTTTAGAAAAGCTTCGTGTGATTAATAAATTATCAAAACGTGCAATCAGTGGCGCCGCCGTCTCTGCCCCGAAACCGTGATAAGCCTCATCGATGATTACCAAACGATCGCGATTACCGGCACAGAGGGTTTCGATATCAGACAGTGAGACAGCCATTGCCGTCGGCGCATTTGGGTTGGGGAAAACCGCCGGACCAGACCACAAAGCCATTGCTTCGAGGTCGATCGATAAATCGTCTTTCATGGGCACACGTTGCAGCCCCTTACCCAGGAGCTGTGCCCATACGGGGTAAAAGGTATAGGTCATTGCCGGTATGGCGGGCTGCCGCTCGCTATCGGACAGAAAGGCCGTCCAAGCGAACGCCAGAATTTCATCTGAGCCGTTTGCTACGAGTACGTTTTCGTCTAAGACGTCACAAACGTCAGCGATCGCGCTCGTTAGCGCCTTTGAATGCGGATCAGGGTACTTGCGAAGACGCTCAGGATCGAGGCTACGACCGATCTCTATAGCCGCGTGCGAGGGCGCTAACGCGTGTTCATTCGTGTTTAGCTTGATCACATCGTCGCGCTGCGCCTGCTCACCAGGCACATAGGGCGACAATCGGTTCAGCGTCGTTGACCAAAAACGATTCATAATTAGACCCGAGAAAACGCCGAGTGTATTCAGTTAGCCGGAGAATGTCAGCTCACTAAGTCCCGAACCGCCATGGCATCCAAATGCCTGACATCAACCCCGCGCGTTAAAAAGATCACTTGTTCTGCAATGTTGGCAGCGTGATCGCCCACGCGCTCCAGACTTTTCAGGATACCTAGGTAGGCCAGCGATACCTCTAAAGCCTCGGGTTTCGCATGGATTTCGGCTGTAAGCCAATCTTTCGCAGCGACGTAGGCCTCATCGATATCATCGTCTCGCAGGATTAGAGTTGCCGCTGCATTGACCTGAAGCCGCGCAAAACTGTCCAGCGCTTCTTTCAACATGGCGTTTACCTGCCCTGCAATGTCGCGAACCCGAGCCCCGGCCTCTTCTTGAGCACCCGCCTCAGTGAGGGATATTGCTTGTCGTCCAATCTTTACGGCTTCGTCCCCGATCCGCTCTAGATCATTGGTTACCTTAATGGTCGCCAGCACTAAGCGCAGATCGCCCGCAGCAGGCTGTCGCAATACGAGGATGCGCGTACATTGCTCGTCGATCGATCGCTCGAGTGCATTCACATCGAGATCTAAATCTATCGCCTCCTCTGCCAGCGACGAATCACCTTCCAATGTCGCATCGATCGCCCGCTCAATTTGCGATTCGACAAGGCCACCCATTGTCATGAGATCGTTTCTAACACTTTCTAACTCCGCGCTGAACTTCGCCGAAATATGTAGTCTTTGTGGTGATTCTCGCTCCATAAAATCTAACCTTGGGTGTTAGCCATATCGCCCAGTGATGTAATCTTCTGTCTCTCGATTTTCCGGAAAGGTGAAAACGTTTTCCGTCATACCAAACTCAACGAGGCGCCCGTCATTCATAAAGGCAGTGTAGTCGGCGACCCTCGCCGCCTGCTGCATATTGTGGGTGACGATAATGATGGTGTAAGAATGTTTCAGTTTGTATATCAACTCCTCGATTCTGAGGGTTGAAATCGGATCCAAGGATGACGCAGGTTCATCCAATAGCAACACTTGAGGCTCTAGCGCAATGGCACGGGCTATTACCAGTCGCTGCTGTTGCCCCTGAGACAATTTCAACGCAGAGTCGCCTAGACGATCCTTTACCTCGTCCCACAAAGCAGCGGACCTAAGAGCCTGCTCAACGAGCTCCTCTAACTGACGCAGACTCTTCACCCCACTCAACTTCAATCCATAGGCGACATTGTCAAAAATGGACTTAGGAAAAGGATTAGGCCGCTGAAAAACCATTCCTATTTGACGACGTAGGGCAGTGACATTGGTTTTCGCGCTGAGAATATTTGACTGCGAAAAAATAACTTCACCTTGATAGTGAACGCCGTCAATAAGATCGTTCATGCGGTTAAGGCAACGCAGCAACGTGGACTTGCCGCAACCGCTCGCGCCAATAATTGCCGTGACAGATTTTTCCGGAATATCCAAAGAGATGTTCTTCAATGCCACAGGATTATCTCTATACCCAAGCGAAAGATCGCGAATACTCAAGATTGGCGATTTATCAACTGAGGTACTGTTTCCCTCCAGTCTGTCGTCTCTATCCATCTTTAGTTACCTTAAAAAGGGTTCAACGGCACGCGCCGCCGTAAAATAATGGCGCGTAATGCGACAGCAATAAGATTCAGGGTCAAAATCAGGACCACAAGGACCAGAGCAACCGTCGCAATCCAACCTAAATCGCCCGGCCCTACACGATTGAACAAAACGGCATCAAATAATTGAAACCCCACGTGCATGAATTTTTGTTCTAACTCGATGAAGGGCGCTTTGGCTGAGAAAGGCAACGAAGGCGCGTACTTCACCGCACCCACCAACAGTAATGGTGCGACTTCACCGGCGGCTCTCGCGGTGGCCAAAATGAGCCCCGTAAATACACTGGGTAAAGCCGCCGGAAGAACAGCTCTAAAGACTGTCTCTCCCTTGGTAGCACCCAAGGCTATACTGGCCTCTCGCAAGTCACTGGGCAAGGCGTCCAACCCTTCTGTTATGGCGACAATGACAACAGGTAGATTTAACAGAGCGAGCGTCAAGGCCGCCCATAGTAATCCGGGAGTACCAAATGTCGGACTCGGTAAACGGTCGCTAAAGAAAAGTTCGTCCACCTGGCCACCGAGACCATAGACAAAGAATCCCAAACCAAAGACACCGTAAATGATGGCTGGCACCCCTGCCAAATTCATGATGCTGATTCGGATTAATTTCGTATACCAAGTTCGACGGGCGTACTCGGTCAGATAAAGCGCTGTCGCGATGCCCAATGGGGCTATGAAAAGCGTCATGAGCATCACTAAAGCAAGCGTGCCAAAAATGGCGGGCAAAATTGCCGAGAGTCCGTAACTTAGACCAACACCGGTGAATACAGTGTCATACAACAACTCAATTGCAGAGATGTCCCTGCTAGCGGAGACACTTATTAACCACTGCACCGCACTGCCGAACAAAAGGAGAAATAAACCGGTTGCTATCAGCATGATGGTAGACACCATCGAGGCTGACAGACCGATCATAACCAGTGACCACAATCTATCTCGACGGGACCCCATCAATTGCCGCCGACTGCTCGATAAAGGCGCTTTAGGGTTATTAGACACCTCGCGCTCTCGCTTTTACTCGGTCTTTAATCAGTTCTGCCGCCGTATTTATCGCAAACGTGCAGGCGAACAATAACAACCCCATGACAAACAAAACGTGGTAGTGAGAGGAGTTTCTCGGTGCCTCAGGGAGTTCAAGCGCGAGCGATGCACTAACTGACCGAAGCCCCTCAAAAATGTTGCTATCAATGACCCCCGCATTTCCAGACAGCATCAATAGGATCACTGTCTCTCCCGCCGCGCGTCCGAATCCGATCATTACTGCGGCAATCATTCCCGGCATCGCTAGCGGCAAGACAATGTCTCTGTAGCTTTGCCAAGGGGTAGACCCCAGAGCCAAGGCTCCAGATGATAGGTTTTGCGGAACAGAGTGAATTGCCTCCTCGGCTACCGAGAAAATCGTGGGTGTAATGGCTAACGCAAGAATTAAGCCCACCAAAAGAGAATTGAAGTAACTGAGGGTTATCCCCTGTGTTGCGAGAAAACCACCCAGCGATCCACCAGGAAGCGTGGATGCGACAGAAACCCCACACCAGCCACCCACGATCAGGATAACAAATACCATTGGAAGTAATTTCAGGGGCCAATCATCCAGTGCATCAAGTCTTACTATCCGTAATCCCCCACTTCGCAGTAAAAAAAAAGCGAGTGTTGCCAAAAGGGGAAAAACGACGGCAACGCCTATTAACCCGGCTAAAAAATACTCGAAGTAAGGAGCGACCCAAAACAAGCCGATAGCACCAAGCACCACGGTAGGGAAGGCCGTTAGTAATTCGATCGTTGGACGAATGCGGCGGCGCTGTATCTCCGACATGAAGAATCCAACATAAATCGCAGCACCCATACTTAAGGGGACAGCAAAAATTAGGGCGAGGACTGCCCCTTTAAATGTCCCAAACAGTAGTGGCGCCAACGAATATTTTGGCTCCGCTTCCTCGGAGGCCGGAAGGGGCAACCAGAAATAGC